>NC_015717.1:1896000-2212000 GCF_000253295.1 Hyphomicrobium sp. MC1
CTGTTGTCCGCCGGTACGCTCACTGCGATTGCCGACGATGACGACGAGCGCGATCATGAGATTGCCCGCAAAGCGTTGAGCGAGGGCCGCATTCGTCCGTTGACGGACATCATGGACGAATTGAAGGCACAGTTTCCGGGCCAAATCGTAGGTGTCGAGCTTGAGGTCAAAAAAACAGGAGCTTTCGTTTATGAGTTCAAGATCCTGACGCCTCAGGGCAAGCTGAAAGAGGTCAACGTTGACGCGGCGACGGCAAAGATCCTGACGATTGAGGATGACGATTGATGCGCATTCTCATCGTCGAGGACGAACCCAAAATTGCAAAAAGCCTTGCAACGGCCTTGACCGCTGCGAACTACAGCGTCGATGCCGTTCACGACGGCGAGGATGCCTGGTTTCGTGGCGACACGGAGAATTACGACCTCGTGATATTGGATCTCGGCCTGCCAAAAATCGACGGGCTTTCCGTGCTCAAGCGCTGGCGCGCAGCGGGCCGAATGATGCCTGTTCTGGTTCTGACGGCGCGTGGTGCATGGATGGAGCGGGTCGAAGGCATTGATGCCGGCGCGGACGACTATCTCGTCAAACCATTCCAGATCGAGGAATTGATCGCCCGCGTTCGCGCGCTCATTCGCCGTTCGGTGGGGCAGGGGTCGGCGCTGCTAACGGCAGGCAAGCTTTCCGTCGATACCCGGCAGATGCGCGTTCTTATCGACGGTGCGTCGGTGGCGGTATCGCCGCTGGAATACCGGTTGATTTCCTACCTCATCCATCACAAGGGACGCGTCATTCCTCCGGCGGAACTGATCGAACATCTTTACGGCGACGACGACGCGCGAGATGCCAACGCGCTCGAAGCCGTGGTGACGCGATTGCGCAAAAAGCTCGGCCAGGATTTGATCGAGACCCGACGCGGCTTCGGTTACACCGTTATGGAAGTGCCGGCATGAGCGTGGGTTCGCTTCGCCTCAGATTGCTTGCTGCTGGCGTCCTGTCGATCTTGCTCGCGCTTGGCATTGCCGCTTTCGGTCTCACGGAATTGTTCAAGCGCCATGTTGAGCGCCGCGTCGATGCGGAGCTGACTGTTTACTTGAACCAGCTCGCAGCGGGGCTGACGCGCAAGCCGTCCGGCGAATTGGGGCTTGCGCATCGCCCGTCTGACCCACGGTTCGAAGAACCGCTGTCCGGGCTTTATTGGCAGATCGAAGGAGGATCGCCGGCGGACGATCTGCGATCGCGATCGTTGTGGGACACGGTTCTGTCGCTTCCGCCCGAAACCAATGTCGCCGATGTTTCTCGCAGGTACGAGATTGTTGGCCCACAGAACGCGCAACTTTACCTCCTTCAACGGTACATCGAGTTGCCCGATAATATCGGGGGCTCGAAAGTTCGGATCGCGGTTGCCGTGGACTCTCGGGAAGTCGGCCAATCGGTGCGAAGTTTTGCGTCTGAGCTCGCGCCGTTTCTGCTGATCATCGGTGCGCTACTGGTCGCGGCATCCTGGATACAGGTTAGTGTCGGTCTGCGTCCGCTGTCGACCATACGTGGCAGGCTTTCGAGCATTCGCTCGGGCAAACAACAGCGGCTTGGCGGTGCGTTTCCGAAAGAGGTGAGGCCGCTCGCCGAGGAAATCGACGCGCTGCTCGACGAGCGGGAGAAGGCGATCGAGAAAGCGCGGGGGCGCGCCGCAGACCTGGCGCATGGGCTCAAGACGCCGCTGCAGGTTCTGAATGGAGAAGTGACGCGGCTCGAAGAGAAAGGCGAGACGGGCATTGCGTCGGATATTTCCTATCTCGTCAATCTCATGCGCCGCCACATCGACCGCGAGATTGCGCGCGCACGCATTTCTTATGCCAACAGCAACGCTTCAACGAACGTCAGGACGTCAACCGAACAAATCATACGTGTCGTCGAGAAGACGCCACGCGGGCAGTCCTTGAGCTGGACGATTGATGCGCCGCCCGATCTGGAAGCGCGCATCGATGCCGTCGATCTGGCTGAGTCGCTCGGTAACTTGCTCGACAACGCGGCGCGCCACGCCAAGGAAAAGGTTTCCGTGAAGGCGCGCGCCGAAATGCAGAGTATCTCGATTTCCATTATCGACGACGGTCCGGGCATTGAAAAGGAACATCAGGCGGCGATGCTGATTCGCGGACAGAGACTCGATACGCACGTTGGCGGTGCCGGTCTCGGATTGGCGATCGTCACCGACATCGTCGAGGCATGGGGGGGAAGCCTGACGATCGAGAACGGCACGGTCGGCCTCATCGCTACGCTGCGTCTTCCTGCTGCGACGAACGATTCGGGCGCCTGAGGGGTTTCGGACTCCGCCGCTGCAAAGCTCGGCCAAAGAAATTCGCGCGGAGATTGCTTCAGCACGGCTGGACTCGCCCTCGGCCGGTGGACTGATCAGCAAAGTCACGCTGACTGGCTCTAGTCTTACAATTCTGTGGCTTTGATGCCGCAAAATCACTGCGAAGCATTGTGCTTCCTCGGCACACGAAAGATGCCGTGGAGGCTCATCCCATGCATACGAAAGACTTTGCGAGCGCGCTTCGGGCTTTCGCCGCGATTGCCGACTTTGATCGCTCATACGAACTGCATCGACTCGCAGCCGTACTGGATCGCGGTCGTGACGAGACCATCGCCGCTCGCGTCAAGCGCATGTCTCCATCCGAGCAGTATCCGGGGCGACTCAAGGAAACGCTCGACGCTATTGCCGCCGGACTTCACGCCAGCGGCGCCGTCAAGGCGAGTTCGTCCGTTCGCGAGCTGTTGAAAATCTTTACAGGTCGGCCCGGCGCTTCAGTCGACGATTTTTGTACGGCGATCTGCCTTCCGCCTGCGCCGCAAGGCGTGGGCGCGCGCCGCTTCAAAAGCCAAAATGCGGCGCTTGCAAACGATATCTGCTCGGAGCTTACGCCCTACATCGATGATGCCGACGTTTTCCGGACTCGTCTCGATGCGTTGATTGCAGCAAGGCCGGCAGGGATCGCGACCTGGACTCTCGTCGCCAATCGACTGGTCGGCAATAATCGGACGTACCGGGATCGCAAATCGGCGGTTAGGGCGATCTTGAATTACATCGAAGCGAGGTCTCTGATCGCGCCTCTGGCACGTGGGCTGGAACTGGCGGGTCCGCAATGAAGTCATCTGCAGGTCACGCCGGGTGGCGTTCTGACGAAATCGACGACCTATGAGCTTTGCTGCAATGGGTAACGCTCAAGATCAGATCTCCAAAGTCTCGCAAGTGACGCTCGCCTTCTGGATGATGAAAATCCTGGCGACGACGCTGGGCGAAACAGCTGGCGACTTCCTCTCGATGTCGCTTGATCTTGGCTATTATGTCGGCCTTGCCATTACCTTTGCGATCCTACTGGTGTTACTTTTTCTGCAAGTCAGAAGCGAAATCTACCGTCCTCTGCTTTTTTGGTTCACGATCATTGCCACGACGACGGCCGGCACTGAAATTTCTGACTTTATGGACCGCTCGCTCGACCTTGGATATCTCGCGGGCTCCGTTATGCTCGCGACAGCTTTAGTGTCGACGTTGGCAATTTGGCGCTTTCGCGAAGGTTCGCTTCGAGTCTACCCCATTCGCGGACGCGACGCCGAAATCATGTTCTGGGCCGCGGTCCTGTTCTCCAACAGTCTCGGCACGGCGTTCGGCGATTATCTCGTCGATGATGCGGGTCTCAGTTTCATCCAGGGCGCGCTGGTGACGGCCGGTATTATCGGAGTTGTCGCCCTCCTTCATTATTTCTCTCGTATCAACGATGTCATCCTGTTCTGGATCGCCTTCGTTTTTACGCGTCCCTTCGGCGCGACATTCGGTGATTTCTTGACGAAACCCGTCGGCAACGGCGGCTTGAGCTTGCCGCGTGGGCAGGCATCGCTGGTGACGTTGGGACTGCTGCTGGCCATTCTTTATCTGTCTCTCGACCGACGCCGGCCGCACGTTTCGAAGCGCGGGTGAACGGTCGCCTTTTACTTACAGTTCTGAGACGTTCCGGCCGTAAAGGCTGCATGGAGTTTTGCCCAATGTGTACTCGCGAATAGGGGGGAGTATTCAGATTGCCGTTGGACAATGCAGAGGTGTGGAAGTCAAATCAGGCGTCCGCTTCGGATGTGGCATGTGCGCCGGCCAAAGCGATGCTTTTCGGCGCCGTTGCGTTCGGCATCTGCTTGATGATTTTCTATCTTGCGTATCCGCGCTTCGATCTCTCGGTGAGCCGAGCCCTTTACGTGCAGCCCCATCGCTTCATCGGCAGCGAATCCCTGTTCTTTGGCAGTCTTCGTAACGGATTTTCGACGTTGTTTTGCGCCGTCTGCGTGCTCGCCGGTGTCGGCTGCGTCGTCTCGCTGATCAGCATGCGCAAACGCTGGCTCGGTCTTTCCGCCAGTCAATGGCTATACCTTGCGGTATGCCTTTTGGTAGGGCCGCTTACGATCGCGAACCTCGGCTTCAAGGATCATTGGGGGCGGCCGCGACCTAATCATGTCATGGAATTCGGCGGATCGAAGATCTATGCGCCGCCCCTGAAACCATCGGATCAATGTAGCCGGAACTGCTCGTTCTTTTCAGGCGAGGCCTCGTCGATCTACATCATTTGCTTTGCCGCCGCTTTTCTGTTTCCCGCCGATGCTGCATTTTGGACGCTGAGCGGCATCGTTCTGGGAACGCTCGCGGGGTTCGTGCGCATGGCCGAGGGCGGACATTTCCTGTCCGACGTCGCGTTTGCCGGCGTATTCATGGCGCTAACGGCATCGGCCATTCATATGTTGTTTGCAGTTGTCGGCGGTCGATACTCAGACTGAAGAAGAAAACCATATCTCGACCAGCAAGCCGGGTTCATTGTCGGCGAGCGTAATGCGCGCTCCGTGCAAGTCGGCAATCGCCGCCACGAGGCTAAGGCCCAATCCATTGCCTGCCGTGGTCCGGCTCTTTTCCAGCCGATACAATCTGCGAAAGACGTTTTCGCGCTCTTCAGCGGGAATTCCTGGCCCAGTATCGCGAATGCGCACGACGGGACAGTCGCCGACCTTCGTGACTTCGACGCTGATGTCAGCTGGCTCCTGGCAATGGACGATTGCGTTCTCTATGAGATTGAGGAAGAGCTGGTTCAGAAGGCGGTGGTCGGCGTGCACGATAAAAGATCCCTCCGCCGCGATGAGAGGATGCAGGCGGTGACCTCGCTCCTCCGCGACCGCCTCCAACGCATCGACGATGTTGGTTAGCATGGGTTTGAGATCGACATCGGCAAATCTGTTTTTGCGGGCACCGGCTTCGATCTCCGAAATGCGCATTAGGGCATCGAAGGTTTCAGCAATGTTGTCGATCTCTGCGATCGAAGCGTCGGCCGCTTCCCGATAGGCCTCGATGCTATCGCCGCCTGAGCGCACGTGCTCCAGCCTTTGGCGCATACGGCTGATCGGCGTGCGCAAATCGTGCGCGATATCGACGGAGAGTTGGCGCAAATTTTCGAAGAGACGTTGCAGGCGGTCGAGGGCGGCGTTGATGAGCGCCGCAACGTGATCGATGTCATCCGACGCGGATACTCGCGGCACTCTGCGGTCAAGCGCACCGCTTGCCACGGCATTCAAGGCTTCCTCCATTTGCCCGATGCGTCGTTGCGCCCGGCTGCCGAGGAACCAGCCTCCGATAATCGCGCAGATCACCGACAGCCCGATGCCCCACATCAGGCCGTTGAGTTGCAGTCTCTGCGCATCGCGGATGTCGCCATTGCCGTCGCCAACAAACAGATAACCGCCGTTGATCGTCGTCCATCGCCCAATCACCGCATCGCTCGCCCTGTGAGGAGACCAGTCGCCGAGAAGATTCAAGTCCCTCCAAGGAATGGTCCGCCAGCCCTCGAACCGTTCGAGAGACGCTACGTTACCAGCGATGCGTTTTCCCGAGCTGTCCGTCAGGAGATAAATGTCTTCATCAGACTTCGCGACACGGGCATGGCTTTCGATCATCGCCGCGAGCTCTTGAAAGCCGTCGCTTTCTTTCCCTTGGACGTCGATCAGCGTTTTACGAACCTCGTCGATGTGCGCACGCAGATGCGCCGTCAATTGCGTGCTGAGGGAATAATAGAGCGCGGAGAAAATTACCGAGTTGACCAACGTAATGATCACAACGACCAGGGCGGCCAACCGAAAGGCGGTGCCGCGGGTTAGCCTATGCCGCATCAATGATGTATCCCAATCCTCTCACTGTACGGATCAAAGGCGGATCTCCGGGGCGTTCGATCTTCAATCGAAGCCGACTAACATTGGTCTGGACGATAGAAGTCTTCGTGTCGCGTTCCAATCCCCACATCTCTTCCAGCAGCATGGATCGCGTGACGACGCGCCCGCGATTGCGAAGGAAAATTTCGAGCAGCTTGAACTCGCGCGGTTGCAAATGAATCTCGTCGTTTCCTCGGCGGATTTGCCGCCGGATGAGGTTCACTTCCAAGGTGCCGATCCGGAAGGTGGCGTCCTGCTTGGGACCGGGGGGACGGCGGCCCAAGGCTGTAATGCGCGCAAGCAGCTCGCCGAGAGCGAAAGGCTTCACAAGGTAGTCATCAGCGCCGCTTTCCAAGCCTTCGATGCGATCCTCGATGCCTCCCACTGCGGTGAGCAGAATGATGCCGGACAGCACGTCGGCGCGCCGAAGGCTTTGCACGAGGTGCAGTCCATCGAGGCCCGGCAACATCCTGTCGATGACAAGAACATCGAAGGTTTCAACCATCGCCGCCTTGAGTCCCTCGGCGCCGTTGGTGGCAACTACGACGTCGTGTCCTTGGCCGATCAGGCTCTCACGTACGATCCTCACTGTTTCCTGATCGTCTTCGACGAGAAGTATGCGCATTAGATCGACGTCGTTGTTATCATCATAGCCACGAGCACCCCAAACCCTGGACCTCTGAGGGCAGCGTGACGCAATTGCGGTAGGAAAGTCACGATTTTGTATGCTTTCGGGGAAAGGCCCCCAACAGGGCGCCGCTTGCTGTCGTTTTTCGCCCAGAAATTCTAGCGGCCATCGCAGTCACGCTTGATTTACCGAGCGATTTCCCAACGGATGTCGAGCCCAGCGCCTGCATTAGCTTGATGCGAGGCGTCAATTAACACCAAGGACCGATATGGTTTTCCAGGAGGCGGAGAACGATCAGCGTAACGCCTTTTTATGTGATATGCGATGGTATTGGGCTCGTTAGGCATTCAGCACTGAGATGATTTTGACGGGACAAAATCATGAACCAGTTCATGCGTCTAACGGCCGTTCCCAGTCTGCATCTATACGCCTTGAGTCACTTGCCGCCTATGGGCCGGTGTCACCAGCATCAAGAGAACGCCAGCAATCAGGATGAGAATGCTGGCGAATTGGAATGTGGCGCTAAACGGAATGTCCTGCTCTTTCAGCCAGCCCCCCACGTAAGTCATGACACCGCCGGCAGTCGTGCCAACAAAATTGAGTAGGCCGTAGGCCATCGCCCGGCAACGCGGGTCCACGACCGTGCAGGTCGCGGGCATCAGATTGGCGTCCAGAAAACCTTGGGACATGCCCGTAATCAGCACGCATGCGAGAATGACGGGGATGGACTGCGCAGCTCCGAGCGCGAAGAGGAAAGGTGAGGCGATCAAGAAGCCGAACGCAGGGACAAGAGCCCGCGCCCGCAAATTCCGCGCCGCCCACCAATCCGAGAGACTGCTCGCAATTAGCATCCCGGTGAATGCCGCGCCGTTGAAGGTCATTGGCCCGTAAACGGGCGCCAATGCCGAACTCACGCCCAGTTCAACGCGAAAGAACTCGGTCAGCCAATTGCGAACGGGCCAATAAGCGGCGCCGTTGAGCAGGTTCATCAAGAGCAGCAGGCGAAACCCTTGAGCCGACAGGAGGAACCAAAGTGAAGCTCCTTCGGGAAACGAAGGAGCTGCATCTTCTGGAGAGTGGGGATAGGCGTCTTCCGTCTTCTGCGGAAACAGGATCAAAAGGACGAGGGCATAAGCGACGCCGAGCGCTCCCATCGCAAGAAAAACGGTGCGCCAGCCGAAAATTTCGGCCGTGACTCCACCAAGGCCGCCGAGAATAGAGCCCACATAGACGCCGCTGAGATGCAATCCGGTGGCGCGGCTGCGTGTCGGCCCCCGGTGGAATTCGACGATGAGCGAAACGGCGGCTGGCATGTAGAAGGCTTCGCTGATGCCGAGCGTTGCTCTTGTCAGGAGCATTCCTTCGAATGAGGTGACGACGCCACTTAGAAACGTCGCCGCCGACCAGATGAGGAGGCTGGCCATCACGATGGGTCGCTTCCCCACGCGGTCGGCAACATATCCGGCAATTGGCGAACAGATGCCGTAGATCCATAAAAACATGGAAGACAGCAGACCGAATTTCTCATCGCCGATTTTGAGGTCAGCTTTGATCATTCCAGGCATCGCGACGACAAGCTGCCGGTCTAGATAATTCAGCAGACAGACGACCCACAGCAAGCCGACAATTGTCCACGCCGCTTGGCTCGTCCGAAGTGTCATGCCCCCACCCAGTGTTTAAGCCGTTGTTCCCTCAGTCCTCTGGAACGCGACGCCAGCTTGGCGATTTACGGAATAGGGCAGGCAGCTGGCGGAGGGGGTGTCCGCTCTATAACCTAAGTAAGGCGTTGATCTCAAACGAATTCATTGTCGGCTTTGAAATGGCATCCCACATTTCCACCCACATGCGGATGCTGATGCGCGTTTTGTGTTTTAGGCGATGGTGCCTGCTACAGCCGCTACTATTGCTACAGTTTTGAAGCGCCGTCAGGTGTCAAAACTGTCAAAACCGCCAAAACTATCGGAGCCGGTAAGCGACTGCGCGCTTATCCTTGCCCCCGCTGCGATCGCGGTTCACCAATTTCGTGCAGCCATTCTTTTCGAGCATCTTCGGCAGGCGCACGTCGCTGATCGCGGGCCAATCGAACTCGGCCACTATAGCATCGTACACCCGGCGTAGTTGAGCGTATGGCACCTCGTTGGGCAGATGCCCCAGCGCGGCTGCTTCCTGCATGAGACTGACGAATTGCGCGCCGGCTTCCTCGAAACTTCTCGGCGGAACGCGCGAAACATCCGCGATGAACCGAAGCCGCTTGCCATCCCCGGACGCCAGCTTCACGGCAACGACGCCTCTCGCGGCGGGCAGGGGTTGGAAGGCCTCCGGGCAGGGGTTGGGCACCGGTTGGGCAGGGGTTACGGCAATCGTTGCCAACGCGTTATTGGCTTTAAATTCCGGGCTGTAGCGTCCAGCACGGGAAGCCACGCTGGCAGTGGTTGGGATAGGGTTGGGCAGGAGTTCGGAAGGCTTACCATAACCGGTGCCCAACCGGTGCCCG
This sequence comes from Hyphomicrobium sp. MC1, assembly GCF_000253295.1. NCBI lineage: Bacteria > Pseudomonadati > Pseudomonadota > Alphaproteobacteria > Hyphomicrobiales > Hyphomicrobiaceae > Hyphomicrobium > Hyphomicrobium sp. MC1. The sequence continues at coordinate 1,905,357 of NC_015717.1, forward strand.
CCGACCATCGGCATCAATGCCGCGAACCAACCGCCGAGTGAAATCATCGTCCGTCTTTTTCGAAGTCATCATGCATATTGGCGATAACGGTAGGCACCGATAAGGCCGGATCGTCCTGGCAGCGCTTTCGTACAGACGCCACGATACCGTTTGAGTCGGTTGACGACCCTGTAATGCCTTTTCCTCTGTTGGCCGCCTCCAAATTCAGGCCGCTCCAAAAGCCCAGTATCCACATTCGCCAGCCTTCGGAATAACCCGCTTGCAGGAAGGTCCCACAGCTCAAAGGCACGGGGCCTGTCAGCCAAACTCGGCCATCTCGTGCCGACGCAGAAAGCGGCGCCGCTAGCAAAGCGACGGTAAACACTTGGCATCGAAAGCCTGTCACTTGCGTCCCCTTCTCGAGCCTGGAGCATCTTCAGCCACATCTATCACGCGATCAACCACGCTTCTTCAAGGCCTGCCCGGCCAGCTTGTGCTGTGCAAATGCGATCACTTCAGCGTCGCGAGGTTTGGGGATGTAGACGCTGCTGAGGACCTTGAGTGCGTCTTCGTATCGACCACCGCCGCGCTTGAATGCCTCGATGGCCTTCTGAAGCTTCTCGTCCATCTATTTCCGCCCCTTCTGTTTGCGCGCTGACAAAGCCTCAGCGACCAATTCTCGGATGATGCTCGATCGGTCCGGCGCGTCTAGGCGGCTTGCGGCGAGCGCATCCACCTCTGCCAGAAGAGCGGGAGGAAACCGCACGGCGACTTGAGCCTGACGTTCCGACGCGGGCTTAGATGGCCGCCCAGGCCCAGATTTACGCGCAACCATGTCATCAATTCCGACTTGTTCCATGTGCGTAAATATATGTCAGACAAATAATTACGTCAAGTCTATTGCATTTCGTCTATTATTGTCTTACATTTATTTACAGACGGCACGGTGGCCCGACCCAAGCAGAACCCGGAAAAAAGCCAGAAAGAAGCAGCCGAGAACCGAGGGGAAGGACGACCACCAGCCCGAACCGAACCCCGAGAAGGGGAACGGCGAAGCTATGACTGAAAACGAAAGCGGCCCCGAGCGGTGCGTCAACACCGAACGAGGCCTTGATCTCAACCTTCTCTAGAAAGGCCAAAATCCATGCCAACTATATCGCTAATCCCATTGCTCGTCACGCTCTCACCCGTGTTGCTCGTCGGGGTGCTGACGTTGATCCCCAGCTTCAATCAAGAAGAGGGGGCGAGCCGATGAATTTCCTCAAAGACGGTCGCGCTCTCGCCCTTGTGGCGGGCGTGATGTTCGCCCTCGGTGGGCTGACCATCCTCCTCGATAAAGAACTGACCTCGCCACTGGGGTGGCAGTCAGGGCAATGGCTCACAATCCTTACCGTGGCCGGCACAATTTCTGCTGGCCACCTGATGGCCGATGCGGTCCGCGCTCGTCACTGGTTCGCAGCGATCGGCTTTTTGGTGCTCTTCCTCTCAGGGACGGCGCTCGTGGTGTATTCCTCGGTTGGCCGACAGGCTGAGACGCAGGGCACCACGACGCTCTCTGTCGAGGACACCAATAAGAAGATCGTCGAGAAAAACGAAGACCTGGAAGCGGCAAAGCAACGGAAAGCTTACGCAGATAGCCAGGTTCAGAAGGAAGTCGGGCGCGGCGGTTGCGGCCGGAACTGCCGAGATTGGCAGAGGAACGCCAAAGACGTTGAGATCGTGATCGAGCAGCTCGAACGCGAAATCGCCGCCCTTGGACCTCAGAAGCCCGTCAACGCGAAAGCAGTCGCCATGGCAGAGATCGCCATGCTGCTGCATGTTCCGGGAACGAAAGATCAGATCGTTGCGGCGCTTGTGTTGCTCATGCCGTTCGCGACGACCCTGTTCTTCGAGGTCGGTTCGATTGTCGCATTCGGGTTTGCCTTCCGGACTTCACGGAAGGTCGAAGCGGTCCGTCCGGCAACCTCGGAAAGCTCGGTCCCCGTTCCGGCAAACGACAAAGCGGTTTCCGAGAAATCGACTGGCATTCCGGGAAATCCCCCAGCGCCTCCGAAAGGACCTCGGCGGAGAGGCCGGAAAGCCGATAAGACGGTCGTTGATTTCTCGGAACGCTTCCGCGAACGAAACGGCCGAGCACCATCGGGAGGCGAGATCAAAGCCGCATTCCCGGAATTGCCGACGAGCACGGCTTATGACTATTCACAGCGGGCACGGATGTCGGCGTAACATTCTCGGAATTGTCGAAGCCCGGTGCCTCACGGTGCCGGGCTTTTTTGTGCCTTCAGAAGATGCTCGTCTGCAGCCCGACAACGGGCAGCACATCGGAATGGGGAAACCTCAACGCCCCCTCGATGTCGTCCACCTCAACGGTGATATACCTGTGCTTGCGCTTCACCTTGCCGAGCATGAAACCATCGCCGAACGAAACTAGGGTCACCACGAGATCGCCCGCACTGTACGGTTCGTCCCTGCAGGCAACGTAGAAGCTGCGGTCATGTTCGGTGAATTTCATGTCACCCCAATGGCGCTCTGCGATCTCCTTTGTGATTTTGAACATATGGAACGGTTTGTCCGATGAATTCTCAGGCATTGCCTTCCTCCACGTCAGACGTGTCATCCTCATCATCTGGCCAAGGCGTACCCGTCAGAGCTTCAAGCCACGTCGCTACCGGCCGTTCGTTGGAGCATTGGAGAAGCCATTCCTTCAGGTGCTTGGCTTGCAGCCCAACGTCGGCCCTTGTTACGGGCGGCACAGAAAGGAAGGTGAGAAACTCGTCACTCTCTGCCTCCGAAGCTTCAGCTGCAGCATCATCGAATGCCTTTAGCCCCACCTTCTCAGCTGCCGCATCAGTAGCTAAGTGGCACTGACGCGCGACCTCGACGGCATGTGCCAGTCCCGCATCTGACGGATAGCGGACCGCTTCTCGCTCAATCCCGATAAGGTTGATCCCGCCATGCGAGCAGAATTTCGCGGCGCGGCCAGTCAGAAGCTCGGCCGGAATTTCCGGTTTGATGGCGGCGTATCTATCATAGGCCGTGTGGAGGGCGGCTTCCGCCTCGCTATAGTCCCTGACGAGCGCCTGCCACTTTGCAAACGCCGCGGCTATCTTAGGCGAATACTCGCCCGGCCCATCAATGGCAACGGATCCCGCATTCGCACCGCTTACGGTTGCGATCACTGGAACGGTTGAGGCAAGAGCAGGAACAGCGCCGGCCATTAGGGCAAGCGCATTGCGACGTGAATGCTTTTCCATGCCGTCTCTCTTTCGGGTTGAGGATCAATCCGATTTTCGCCGCATCCTCTTCAATGCCGCGGCGGCATAGTCCAAACAGAATGCTTCAATCGCATCCTGCATCGTTACGCCATTTTCCGCCGCAGTGACCTTCATGGCCGAGCGAAGTTCCGGGTCGATCCAAATTGTAAGTTGCACTTTATCCTGGCGCGACGGCGGCAGATCCTTGGCCATATCCTGCTTCTCAAATTGCATTGGAGATGGCCTTGTTTAGCACGTCAGTCGTGACCAGCAATTACTACATGACATCATGTCTATGTCGAATGTTTGGCGTTTCCCGAACGTCAGGGCAGTGATTGAGTGCCTGTGCGGATGGATAGGAATGTTCGAACGGCCACGGTCGCAAGCTCTTCGGCGTCAAGATCGGATACGTTTCCGGCGGAGACAACAACCGTTGCAAGGTACTCGCGCGCGGCTTCACGTTCTCTCTCGGGCACCGTGGCTTCGACTTGCAGCCATGCGGCTTCGAACGCCGCTTGCAGACGCTCGACATCTTGAGGGTCAAATGCACCGGTCTGAACAATTCGACGTGCGCGCATGGCCCAGCTCCGCTTCCGGCGGCATTAAAGGCCATGTCGCGGTGGTGTCAACGCCCTCATCAGGGCGGCAAATATCCGTACTCGGTCCGGGTCACAACAATCTGACCGGCTTTCACCTCGTAACGCCGATCAGCATAAACCGTTTTGTTGATATTGTTTCCGTCTGCCCAGCGCCATTGGCGCGTGGCAATCGCGAATTCCGCGCGAACCGTCCAATTGACGATGATGCCAAGTTCCTTGAGACGCGCGAACTGGGCTTTGCGGAAACGCTTTTGATCGGCTGCGAGCCGTGATGCTGTCTTGTCGTCGATAGTCATGGCATGCCTTCGTGTGATTGGCTGCCTTCCCATGCTCCCGGTGCTACTCTGGCGGATGAGAGTGAGGGCTGCAAATCACGAACAGTGTCGACGAGGGGCCGGCGTAAGGAGGTCGTGGCTGTTTGATTATGCTGTGAATCAGTAGATCTCAGCCTTCCCCCGGGTCGAACAAGATGCTGAAATCTCGCGACCGATTCACTCAAGCATTTTCATCAATTTTGCGGCGGGAGGAAATCACCTTGGAGCCCAAGAAAATCAATACTTTAGCACCAAAATACGGCTCAAAGGAAATCACCTCCCAGCAGCAGTCGTTGCCGCTTGAAATCGAAGCTAGCCGAGATGCAGGAGGTATTGGCATGGGTGTGCTTTCCGATGGCACGCCCTATCTCAATCAACGAAGTCTGGCAGCTCTCTGCGGCGTTGAGAATGCACACATTGGCTACATCAGCAGTCAATGGAACGAACAGCAGCTAAAGCCTCGCATTCAGCGGATTAAGCAGATCCTTTCAAAGATCGGGGTCACACTGCCGTCGGCACACTTTGAAGTGCCCCACAAAGGCATCATGCACTTTTGCTATCCGGCAGATGTGTGCTTGGCGGTTCTCGAATACTACGCGTTTGACGCGGGCAAAAACTGCCAGGAGCAGGCGCGCGACAATTACCGATTGCTCGCTGGAACCAAACTCCGGGATCTCATCTATAGCCAAGTCGGATACGATCCGACTGGCCGTAAGAAGTTCGACAAATGGCACGAGCGGATCGCGCTTAATTACCAGTCAGCCCCTGCCGGCTTCTTCCATGTATTCAACGAGGCTCACACCGTCATCTATGAATTGATCATGGCCGGCGCAGAAATTGGCGAGCGCTTCGTCGTTGATATCTCTATCGGCACGCATTGGTCAAAGCACTGGGCTGAGCATGGCCTAGAAGAACGCTATGGCAACCGGGGAAAATATCCTCATCGATATCCGGAAAGTCATCCGCAAGCGTTGTCGAACCCACAAGAGTCGTGGTGCTACCCGCTCGAAGCCCTTGGCCACTATCGCTCATGGCTTCAAGATGAATACTTTGCTCAGGGAAAGTTCGCGAACTACATCTCTGGCAAAGTGAAGCGAGGGGAGCTTCCGCCGTCAATCGCTCAATTGGCTATTACTGCATTGGTTCCGCCGCAGATCGGAACCCAATAAATTGTCAGGCTTGTCCTGGATATTAACTGTAGCGATCTCCTTTTTTGAAGTGATCAGGTGGGGTTAGCGGGTTGAAGCAGTAGGCACAGGATCAATTGACTGCTTAGGGGCGCACGCATTGTTTTCACGCAAAACGCTTTTGGTCGTTGGAGCTGGAGCAAGTAGCGAGGTTAAACTGCCTGTCGGCGAGGAACTCGCGAACGAGATTGCAAGCCTACTACGCTATAAGTTTGATTTCGGGCGCCTGGAAACCGGCGACCCAACTTTTCTCGACCATCTTCGCCGTTTGCTGCAAGACGGCGGTGTGGTCAATGACTACCTCGCCATAGGGCGGCGAATGAGTGAGGGTATACGCAATTGCGCTTCCGTTGATAATTACATCGACGTCTATAAAGATGATGAGCGAGTTGCCATCCTAGGTAAGGCTGCGATTGTCTACCTTATTTTGCAGGCGGAAAGCACAAGTTTACTATCGACAAAGCGTGGGCGGAGCGGCGAGGAGGGGATGATTTTCGAACCGCTCTATAAGACTTGGTACGCGAAATTTGGGAGACTTCTTCGAGAGCAAGTATCCCAGAGCGATCTCGAAAAGATATTTAATAACCTGACGATAATCTGCTTTAACTACGACCGATGTATTGAGCAGTTTCTCGCCTTCTGGATCAAAAGCATCTACAGCGTCGAACTCAACCAAGCGCATGACTTGGTCGATCGACTGCGCATCCTACGGCCATACGGGTCAGTCGCTGCAATCACGGGACAGAATTGCGTTGCTTTTGGATTCGATAAAGACCGGATCAGCCTCTCACCGCTTGTCAAAAACATTAAGACATACACGGAGCGCGTCGAAGATGCAGAAATCCTTTTATCGCTGCGCTCAGCAGTAAACGAGGCAGCAACAGTCGTATTTCTTGGGTTTGCTTTTCATCCTCAGAACCTTGCGCTCCTTGCAAACGACAAGCCCACAACGGCAAAAAGAATATTTGCAAGCGCTTATGGCTTCTCGAAGCCTGATGCGGAAAATATTCAATTGCGGTTGGCTAAGCTTTTTCATCAAACGGAAACTGTGTCGCGTTCGAAAATTATTGTACGCCCAGACCTAACCTGTAGCCAACTTTTCGACGAATATCGTTTATCTCTCTCTGCGTGAATTTCAATGCGGCCACGTTGCCGCGAAAAGCACCACAGCACTCGCAACGCAGAAAAACCTCAAAACGGGATTTTCTAGCGTGCGACGGATGGCTGGCGGCATCACATTTCCCTCCGTATCGATGGCGCCGTCAGAGCCCGAACGCCGAGCGTTATTGCCTCATCATATGAAAATTCTTCCGCTTGGTGCTCAACGACCGCACCGAGACTTCGATACTCGCCATCGTCGGTTTGCGCGATCAGAATGCCGGACCGATTGATAGTCATCGCTGCCACGCGCTGGCTGGCCGTCTTCTCTTTCTTCAGGCGCTCAACCGCCGCTGCGACTTCAGTTTCAATGAGCGGCCGGACATCATCGGCGGTGAGCGCCGGAATCGAAGCAACGGCTTCCTGAACGCGCTCGTCAATGAATGGCGTGACGGCATCGACCGTGCGAGCGATGATCGCGTTTTCGTCCACATGGGCGGCCACTCCGCGCAAGGCGATGGCGTCGATCCGGCCATCGAGGCGATCGAAAACCCGCTCGACCCGCTCCTGGCGTTCCAAGACCGGCGCGATCTCCCTTTCGATATACGTATCGACTGCCGCGACGATGTCTTCACCGAATTTTTTCCCATCGAATGTCGAAGCATTGACGCGCTTTGTCAGCGTCTCGATTTTTTCCGTGAACGGCTTCAACTCCGCGGCGACGAACTCGCGGATCACGGGCGCAATGTCGCGCATGAGGTTAGATATTTCGTTCAGCGTCATGATTTATCTATTCCCCAGCCTACGCCTCCCGCCGGCCATCAGGTAGCCGGCGGGAGGCTCGATCACCGCCGCCGCCCGGAAAGTTGCGACCGCGATTCACAATCACCTACCTCGCTTCGCACGGCGCAGATCTTCGGCCGTCAGGCGGACAACAATGCTGACGCCGCATTTGCGTTTTAGCTCGTCGATCTCTTGGCGCTCGCGATCCGTCAGCCCGTGCGGCCGCTTCACTCGAAGCGAAATAATCTCTCTGCGTTCTTGCGGCGTCAATCGCGGTGACGGCGATGACTTTGCATCGACGCGAACAAGGCGCCCCGGCATCGAGGGTGACGATGCCGGGGCGCTCTGCCGCGCGGTGCGCCCGCTCGAACGTCCGCGCGCATCGAAGGACTTAAGGATTGCAAGTGTCTTCGCGTCCATGCCCTTACCGACACTTGCTATAACGGCACCGGCATTTGCCGGAATTGGAACCGTGCTCAATTCAATGATTTCTACTTCTTCGTAATCGATGCCACCCGCGGCGTTGAAGGCCCATTTTTGCGGTCGAAAACCGATGCTAACTGCGCGGACAATTCCCGTTTCCACTTCCGCCCACGCCATGTCGGTCCTGTCCTTCAACGCACCAGGCTCAACAATCGTTGGAATCTCTGCGGTGAACTCGATCCCGTCTTTGGTCGGCCTCTTGAATGTGACCGTTCCGATCGGCTGCGAACTGTCGTGCCCACGAAGCAGGGCCAAAGGATTTGCGAACTTAGCGCCGAGTGGGGCGATGGTATCGCCCATCCGATCGACGGCGTTAGTTGTTGCCCAGCCGCTGAATGTCCGTGCGCCGCTATCCAGGCGCTTGAGCTGGACAAGAGAATAGGCGCGTTTGACGCTATCCATTAGTTGATTTCTCCATTGACCATCTCAGGCGCCACGCGTTGCAATATGGCGTTCTCTATCGCCCGAGCGAGGTTGATCGTGAATTCACCGCGCCGTTGCGGATCACGGAGTGCATCCGGGGCATGGCCGGCAGCTTTCCATTGCTCAACCATCAAGTTGTGAAGCTCGACAATCTCGGCATCCGAGAGGATCTGACCGTGCATCCATGCCCCCGACTACAATTCTGCAAATCATTCTACGCGAACGCGACGGACGAAGCGGTAACGCGTTACACTGACGATGCTCCGTCGATGATCGCGCCCCTGACGAACCGTTCCAAGGCGTCGCGAACTGCGGCCCTGTCATCGGCAAGCTCCGGGCAAAGGAGGCCGAGTTCGACAAGCAAATCCTCCGTCTCGGCCGCCGGCAATTGCAGGGTTACGCAAAACTCACCCGCGTCTATGCGGCGTCGATGTCGGGTCACGCGTTCGCGGCTCTGCGATCGGCGGGTGTCTTCGGGCAGTGAGATCGCGGTTGTGACGAGGTCATTTGCCATCGGTTTTCCCCCGAAGGTACGCGCCTGGTACGCAGATGCGTGCGCTGCGTACTGAATTTTGATTTCGGCTCGTCTTTGGATTTTTCAAAAGGAGAAAATCTCTTTTAAATTTCGTGGCTTGGCCGTTTGATTTCACGTCGCCGTTTGATTTATTTTTCATAGGCGGGAAAAAAATCTGCGAATGTTTGGGACGCGGGTGCGAAACGTAATAACTTCGTATAGCATACATTATACGAAGTTATACGATGTGATGCGGGTCCTTAATTCGTTCGATCTTCGGGCGGGAGATCAGAGTCATCACAGAGGCCGTAGCGACGCGCGACAGCCAGAAAGATCTGGTCTCCCGTTTTCTCGTCGCAATTGATGCCGCCGTGCTTGTTCAATTCGAGCCTGATTTCGCGCGCGATCGTCTTGATCAAATGAGGCCGTGCACCCATTTCGACGGCGGCAATCTCGAAGTCCTCGTCGGCAAATTCTGTCATCTGGCCATCAGGCAGAATAAAAGCGCCCATCAGTGTACCGCCTTTTCGGGTTTGTCCGTCTCGTTCTCGATCTCAACGATGGCCTCGCCAATCTTGTCGATCTCGGATCGGTCCGGAAACCGGCCGAACTTTTGGATGAAGAGCCCAACCCCCTGCATCAGCATGTCCTGCATTCGCCCGACGCATTCGGCTCGCTCCAACAGAAGCGCCCTAATTTCTTCCTTCACGGCCGCGATGATCTTTTCGCTTCGTTCGTCGAGTGCCACGGTCAATGCCTCCGAGCGGTGGGGTTTGCGATGCCGAAATAATCGCTGATGGCCGCAGCCAGGAGCAGGGCTTCCGCTTCATCGGGCGGTCTGCCGAAGTGCTCATAAAAAGCTTGGAGGGCTCGCCGTGTCGTGAGTTCGATTGTGGTCATGTGATGCCCCCTAAAACGGAATGATGTCATTGAGAGCAGCGGGCGCCTGCGGCGCCGGCCGGCCATCATTTGCCGACGCCTGGTGATCAGGCTTTTGCTTCGCAGGTTTGTTCCGACCGATTACTGACGTGCCGACCGGCTCAGCCTTAGACGCTGCCACGCTGAGGCCAGAGCGCTCCTCGTTCGAAGCCGTGCGCCAGCGGTCCAGTCGAATGCTGCCTTCGACATAGAGCTTCGAGCCCTTGTCGATCGAGGATGCAAGGCGCTCGGCAAGCTCACCGAAAAGCGCACAGCGGACGAACTGAGCAGTCTCACCATCACCTACTGCCAGGCGGACGGAGGTCCAGGGCTTGCCGGCGGCACTTGTCTTTAGCTCCGATCGCTCCATTACCCGGCCGATGAATGCGCATTCAATGTTTCCGTTCATCTGACGGTCCTTCCTATGAGACGCGCACAATTCATGTTCTGAGAGAGCTGCATGCTACAGTTGCTACAACTGCTATCGTTGTGTTCCAGAGCGGCTGGCTGTAGCGGGAGTAGCGGGTGTAGCATGGGGGTCTGCAAAAAACTCATGTCCGGATCTCCCACACCTTCCGGCGTGTCTTACCCTTGATCTCCCGCGGTCCTTCGATAGATCGGAGATGCCGGTGCTGTTCCAGGATGGAGATAATCCGACCCGCCTTTGTGGTGTCGCGAATTGCGTTCGGACCGTGCTGCACAAGGTCCGTAACGCTGATGTATCTTTCCCCGGCCGCTTTCCATTTATCGCGCATCCATTGGCTGATTTGATCTGCCTCGACTAACTCGGCATTGACGCTCGCTGCGTTGCGCAGCCGCAGAGCTGTTTGTGCGTAATAGGTGGCGAGGTCGAAGCCGCGCTCCATCGTCTCCCGGTCGATTTCACGCGCATTCAGATCAGCGTAGACGGTGAGGATGCCGGCAAGCCGTGTGGCATGTTCCAAAAGCTTGTTAGCGAGCCCCGCGATTGGTCTCAAATCCCCGTCTGGACCGACACGACGCTCGATCTCATTTGCGAACGTGATCCAGAGTTGACGCGCATCAGGACTTAGGACGAGAGCACGAGGCGCCAACTCGTTGCGCGTTCCTGGTCGAAGGTTGGGGGGTGCTTTCAAAAGCTCGGTGAGCCTTTGATAGTAATCATCGAGCGCCGAATTGTGCCCGACATCGCGCTCACGCCAAAGACGTTGACCTTGCGTCGAATCTGGAGCGGCCGGAAGAAACCTCCAAATTAGCCCTTGGTCGCTCAGCGTCCGATCATTGTAGAACTGCATGCCGGCATCGGGCTGGATCTGCAGATGTAAGGAGAGACGCCTGCCTTCGCCAAACGTCGCGCCCTCAAGTGCTCGTGTCCGAGAAAACGTTCCATCATCCCATATTAAGGACATCGTGGCGCCAGTGCTGAGCTTGGCTTCATCCTTGAGAGCATGACCACCAGTGAAGACGCCTCCCTCAGTGGCGAAGACACCAATAGACGGCTGTCCATCTATGAGAAGTTTAGTCATTCCTTCGATCGTTATGTCGCTTACGATCAGGAACGGCTGAAGAGGCATAGGCGGCTCAGGCCCTAGCGCCGCGATCGCTTTTTCCTTCGCGGGATAATCCAGCTTTTTGTCGTTTGAGATTTGTCGAGTTTGAGCCTCCCACGCTTTGCGCTTTGCGATGCAAGGCCCGAGTTCTTCACGATACGTCTCGACTAACTCCCGTTGGCGCTGCTTGGTCGGTTGAGTGGCGAAGTTGTCGATTGTTGTTTTGCGCTCCCCAGACTCCGCGATGCCGATGAGGAAGACGGAGATAGGCTTTTCCTGGCCAGTCGGGAGAAGCACGTTGACATGCGCCTGACCTGCATGAGCAGCGGCGGCAATTACAGCATTTGCCGCTAACGCGAATGGACCCTGTGTCGCCGCTTGTATGGCAATCGCCGCGTGCTTGAGCGGGCCAAGTGCATCTTCTGGATATGAATTGGCGGCCGGCAGGGGCCGCGTCAGCGGCAACGGCTCATCGTCTTCAATTGCCGGCGTCGCAGATTGCGCAATAGGAGTGGCTGCCTTCGCTCCCCTCTCGCCCTTCCACCCCAGCGCTGCTGGCTCTATCCCCATTCGCTGGCAAAGCCATCGCGCCCCTGATGCCGCATCACGTTCGTTTCCGAAGCGCATGACAGCATCGATCGCCGTGAGGCCATGTTCTTCGCCGTGATCGGAGATCCCGGACGGATGATACGAAAGGTCTTCTTCAAGGTTTCGCCCCAACGCCTGGCTGGTTACACGCCAAGCGCCGGTCGCTTGTTTGCGTGCAGTCGGGTGCAGAGCGGGCACCCAAGCGTCGAGACGCTGAAGAGCGAAGCCATTCACGTTAGCGAAGAAGTCTCCGCCAGCAATGATTTGCTGCAAATAGACAGGCGCCGCAGTCTTCGATGGTTTCGCAGTCGATGCCGCAAGTTCTGAGAGATGTGCGAGTGTATTCGGCGCCGACGCGACTATGTTCGGCGTACCGTCTATTTGATCACCCGTGAACGTGAAGTAGCGTCCGGCGGTATAGACTTCGACGCGAATGTCATCCCTTTTGATCGTCGGCGCTTTGCCCAGCGCTAAGAGGTGAACACCTTCTCCCGAAGGGGAAATTTCGCCATAGGTTTCGCCAAGTTCGATAGTTGCCGCGGCCAGTGAAGAAAACGAACCGCTGTCGGAGATGCAGTGATCGAAGTCGATGCCTGTCAGCCCAGCGGCCTCAAGCATTATGCCAACGCCAGCATGTCCACACCGATGCATTGTGGCAACCGCTTCATCATAGGTGGCAAGAAACGTCGGGTCACTTTGCCATTTTCCCATTCGGCCGGTCGTTGCGGAGTGAGGCGGCTTCGTCCACCGGCCATCTCGAAGGATGAAATTCCAGGTGCACCAAACTCTCTTGGTCCCCAGATGTTGGATTGCGGGCGGCAGCGGTGCGTCTGCGAACTTGTACGCAGGCTTCGGCGGTATTGAGAGCTTCGCCTCGTGATCGAGGCCATTTGAAAGTGCTTGCACGATGTCGAACCTTTTGAGGTTTCGACAGCACCGCTCTTGCGGTTAAGCCCGGTACAGACTATAATCCGAAGCTGTCATCTTTGGTCGGATGATGTGAAATTCAGGTCGTGCGGCTTAGGCTGTTACGGCCTTTTTCTTTTCCGCACATGCTCATGCTGCGGCCTCAGCGTCACGAGAACGCGGCGATTTTCTCGGCTCCGCAATCGGACGGCTTTCGATCCATTGGTTGACGGCGCTCTCCCGCCAACGCACACCCTGAGTTCCGATGCGAACGCCCGGAGGGAACTCACCGGCCTTCAGCATCTTGTAGAATTTCGACATCCCGCAGCCGATGCGATCGATCACTACCTTGCCGGGCAGAAGGCGGTCGGACGAGCTTGCGTGTGAGTTTTCCATTTCGATCCTCGCGTTTGCATATCGATGCAAATCAGTGTGCGAGGATGATGAGAGTGAATTGAAATCACGTCATCGGGGGAAATTACATCAATTGTGAAACAAAATGTTTCACGTATTATGATAATAAAATCAATTGCCTGACAAGATTTCCGCAAAGCGACGCGCTAGACATTGACCCTTATTTATTGAGAGTTCCATTTTCGTTCGAATTTTCACGGGCACGATTTTTCTTCTTTGTCGATCGCAACAATAAGCGACACCGATTACATAACTCGTTCGCTGATTTCGGTTTAAACTCGGAAGGCAAAACAGGATATACAGCTCTTAAAAAGCGGAACATCGGACCATCGAGGGTTTCGCGGTCGGCCCCCCACGAGCCACGCAATTGCCCTCCTGCGCGCTGATAAAGTAGCAGCAGATGTCTTTCGAAATGCCGACCCTTCTTCCAGATGCGAAAATATGTTTGGTCATCATCGAACCGGAAGAGATTTTCGTATGTCAAACAGAGGTCAAGGAACTGATTTCGCCATTGGCGGATAAGCCTAAGCCTGATCATCTTCTCTAGCTCATCGAAGAATTCTGGCGATAGTTGCGTTCGATCGTAAGTCCGTGAAATGCGCTGGATACGCGCTCTTTGTCTCGAATTCATCAGCCTTTCGCTCCGCAGTATTTTGCCCAAGCATTCATCAGAGACCGTCTCTTCTCCAACAGCTTGCCGCGTCGGTAGGCGGCTTCCACCTTGCTATCGATCGCGTGAGCGAGCGCCATCTCTGCGACTTCACTCGGGAAGTCTGTTTCCTCGCTGCACCAATCTCTGAACGAGCTGCGAAAACCGTGGGCTGTCGCATCGACCTTCAAGCGCCGCAACAGCATCGTCAGCGCCATATCGCTGAGCGGTTTTCCTCTCGTCCTCTTGGAGGCAAAAACAAACTCTGCGTTGGGTGCGAGCCTCTGAGCCTCTTGGATGATCTCAATGGCGCGAGGCGATAGCGGAACGATGTGCTCGCGCTCCGCCTTCATGCGCGAAGCAGGGATCGTCCACAGCTTTGCCCTGAGATCGAACTCTAAAGGCGGAGCGCCACGCACTTCGCCAGAGCGAGCTGCAGTCAGGATCAGAAATTCGAGAGCCAGCTTTATGATGGGATCATGATCGTCCGCGCCGCGTAGCTTCGTCAGAAACGCGGGGAGATCAGCGTAGGGGAGGGCTGCAAAGTGTTTGACGGAGCTGCCTTGCTTGGGAAGGCCGATAGCAGCGATCCGGCAAGGATTTTCGCCGCTCCTATGTCCCGCCGCAGTTGCGTGATCCAAAACCGTTCGAAGGCGCTGAAGAACCCGCCGCGCCGTTTCGGCCTTGTCGGTCCAAATTGGCATCAGAATTTTGAGAATGTCGCCTGTCTCGACTTTGTTGACAGGGCGCTTACCGATCACCGGAAAAGCATAGGCCTCAAGCGTGTTGAGCCATTGATCGGTGTGCTTTCCATTGCGCCATGTCTTTAGGTTCGCTGCATGAACGATCTTCGCGCAATCCTCGAACGTCGGCACGCCCTGCCGCTCAGCGCGTCTTACAGCCACCGGATCAAGGCCGGCCTTGGCCTTCCTACGAATCTCATGCGCCAAATCGCGGGCTTCGCTAAGGCTGACAACCGACGTTCCACCAAGCCCGATATCCCGGCGCCGGCCATTGGTTTGCACCCGCAACACCCAGCGCGATGCGCCGGATTGATCGACGACAAGCATGAGACCGTTGCCGTCGCCATATCGGCCGGGCGTCCGCACCTTCTCGACGAAGAGGGCAGTCAGCCCCTTTTTCTTCCGTGAAACAGGCCGAATGTCATCCTGAATGGCCATGCGCTTCCCCCGAAGCTGCAAATCACCTGTCCCACGTTTTATCCCACAGTTTGTTGCGGATTGGAATGGAAGAGTGCGGAAGAACGCGCAAGAGTGTGGAAACTCAAAAGCCCAATGTTTGCTGGCTGTTTTCAGGAAATTCGGAGCGTAATGGAAGAGTATGGAAGAGTGCGAAATAAGGGTTCTGGCGGAGGGGGTGGGATTCGAACCCACGGTGGACTTGCGCCCACGCCGGTTTTCAAGACCGGTGCCTTAAACCACTCGGCCACCCCTCCAGGACCCACTGCGAGGAGGCCCCCTGGGAGGCGGCCTCGATGCGTATTGTCCCCGGATCGCCCCTCCTAGCGGGTTCCGGCGCCGGCCTCAAGCCCCGGGAGCCCCGCGCTTAACCTGATCCTAAGCAGCGTTTGTCATCATTCCAGCAAGCTTCGGCCATTCTCGCCGTGTGTAGTTGCGGTGTGGGTGCGCTTGGGCGGGCGTAGCGTATCGAGTTGGGTTTGCGTACATGGACAGGGGCCTTTACGGGAGGCTTGCCTGCCGGCTGATGCTGGCAGTCAGTGCCGCGGCGCTTTTGAGCGCCTGTTCGAGCAGCCCGTCGCCGCAATCCCTAACCGGCGTCAATCGCTCCACCTTCACGGAAGACGAATACGGCGTCAGCAGCAGTCCGCGGGTTGCGTCGGGTCGTGTTGCGAAGGGCGGCGGCAAGTTCAAACTTGGTTCGCCCTACAAGGTGGCGGGCAAATGGTACGTTCCCCGCGATAATCCGAATTACGACGAATACGGCGTAGCTTCTTGGTATGGCGCTGATTTCCACGGCCGCCGGACCGCGAACGGCGAGGTGTTCGACGCCAACGCGCTGACTGCGGCACATCCGACGCTGCCGCTGCCGTGCTATGCTTATGTGACCAATATTGACAACGGCCGGACGGTGCTAGTGCGCGTCAACGACCGCGGACCGTATGTCAACGATCGCCTGATCGACATGTCGTATGCGGCGGCCAAGCAACTTGGATTTGTCGGCAAGGGGCGTGCACGCGTCCGCGTGCGGTATGCCGGATTGGCGCCGCTCAATGGCGACGACAGCCGAGAACGGCACTTCCTGGCGCAGCAGAACAACCAGCCGTATCAGGGCCAGCCTTCGCCCGCGCGCGAATATGCGGCGGCCGAGACGAATGCCTCCGACTTGCCTGCAGATGCATCCGATCGGTGGGACCCAAACAGCTATCGCGCGGCGCTCGCGGGCAAGCCCGTGCCGCCAGCACCTGCTCCGGCCCAGAGATCACGGCGCCAGTTGGTGCAGACGGCGAGTATCGGCGAGCCTGATTTTACGCAGCGCATGTCTTTGACGGCCGCGCCGCAGCGTCAGCCGCAACCTGAGCCCGAGCCGTTCGACGCCCCGCAGCCGTTTGCGCCGGCGCAGACTTCGGCCGATAACGGCGACGCCTATCAGCCCGTATCGGCGTACGACGAGCCTGCGAGTAGCGGCTATTCCGGAACCGCGTATGTGCAAGTCGGCATTTTCAGAGATCGCTCCAATGCCGAGAGACTTAGGCGTGAACTTGGCGCTTTGGGTCCGGTGGAAGTAGCGCCTCTACAAGCCGGCAACGGTATGCAAGTCTATCGCGTCCGCGTTGGGCCTTTCTCGCAGGGCGAGGCGTCGCGCGCCCAGAGCCGCATTGCGACATATGGTGTCGCGAATACCGCGATCGTGATGGATTAAGCGGCTCATTGCACAATTCCCGTTAACCCGGCGTTGACCATGTCTCGATGCAGTCGGATACTTCGGTTTCCATCAGTCGGGTCGTCTAGCCAGGCGGCATCACACGGAAACGATTCGAGCGATGTGGAAGACGCGGAGCATTTGTCTCGTCATTGTTGCGATCGCAGGGCTGCTTGCGGTCGTGTTGCAAAATGCGGAAGCCGCTGAGACGGGGTTCGCGACCAAGGCACCGCATGCCATGCTGATGGACGCGGAAACGGGCGCCATCCTCTATCAGCACAACGCCGACGAGCTTTTCCCGCCAGCGAGCATGAGCAAGCTGATGACGCTGGAGGTGCTTTTCCGCGCCATCAAGGAAGGCCGCGTTAAAAAGACCGACGAATACAAGATGAGCGTCAACGCCTGGCGCAACGGCGGCGCACCGTCGGGCACGTCGGCGATGATGGTGCCGGTCAATACGACGGTGACGGTCGATGAGCTTATTCAAGGAGTCGCGGTTCAGTCGGGCAACGATGCCGCCATGTGCATCGCCGAGAACATGGCTGGAACCGAAGGCGCGTTTGCGCGGATGATGAACGAGGAGGCGCGACGGATCGGCCTCAAAAAATCAACGTTCGGCAATTCGACGGGACTGCCTGATCCCCACCAGCTGATGACGGCGCGGGAGCTTGCCATTCTGGCGCGCTACATCATCCGCGAATATCCGGACTTCTACCCGGTTTTCAGCCAGAAGGAATTTCGCTACCGCCAGCATCGCTTCATCAATCGCAATCCGCTGCTGTTCTTGAACATCGGCGCCGATGGCATGAAGACCGGGCATATCGCGGCTGCCGGCTATGGCCTCGTCGGCTCGGCCGTTCAGGACGGCAAGCGGCTGATCGTCGTCGTCAGCGGGCTGGAGAAAGCGGATCAGCGAAAGGACGAGGCTGCGAAGCTTCTGACGTGGGGCTTTCAGTCGTTCAGCGCGGTCAAGCTTTTCAACGCGGGTGAGATCGTCGGGCAAGCGCGCGTCTGGGGCGGGAAGACTTGGTATGTACCGCTCGCCGCCAAGGGCGACGTTATGTTTACGATGCCTAAATATCCGGCAAATCAGCGGATCTCGGCAGAAATCGTCTATAAGGCGCCCCTGAAGCCGCCGGTGAAGAAAGGCGATCAGGTCGCGACGCTGCGTATTTCGAGTTCAAGCAGCGCATCGGCCGAAGTGCCGCTCTATGCTACGGAGGACGTTTCGAACGGCGGGATCGTCCGCCAGGGCGTCGACTCCCTTGTGCTAATGGCCTTGCGCCGGCTGGCACTCTAGATTACGCCCGCCGAAAAGCAGAGGCGAGCCATGAAGCGCGGAAAATTCATCACCTTCGAAGGCGGAGAGGCCACCGGAAAATCGACCCAGTCGAAGCGCCTGGCCGAACGGCTGGAACGCGCCGGCATTCCCGTGATAGTCACGCGCGAGCCGGGCGGCACGCCGGTCGGCGAGGATGTGCGCGCCCTTATCATGAAGGATCGTCCGACCGATCCGGTGACAGAGCTTCTGCTTTTCGCCGCGGCGCGGGCCGAGCATATGACGTCGGTGATCCGCCCAGCGCTCTATGACGGCACGTGGGTGATCTCGGATCGCTTCATTGATTCAACGCGCGTCTATCAGGGCAAGCTCTATGGTCTGGAGCGCGCCTTTATCGAGCAACTGGAAAAGTTCATCGTGGCGCCGGACTACCCGGACTTGACGTTGATCCTTGACCTGCCTGCGAGCGCGGGGATCGAGCGGGCGGAGCTGCGCGGCACGCTATCGCGCTACGACGCCGAGCGCATCGAAACGCACGAGACGCTGCGCGAGGGCTTCCTCGAAATCGCCGAGCAGGAACCGCAGCGCTGCGTGCTGATCGACGGCCATCTGCCGGTGGCGAGCGTCGAGACGGCCGTGTGGCAGGCGGTTACCGCGCATCTGCTCGCTGAGGCCGATTGATGGCGCGTGCGCCATTGGGGGCTGACATCGAGGCGTTGCCGGAAGCGGATCGGCTCGATGATTTTCCGCACCCGCGCGAGACGCGCGCTCTCTATGGCCAGGACGCAGCGCAAGAGGTGTTTGCAGAAGCACTCGCCGGCGGGCGCATGCATCATGCGTGGTTGCTCGCGGGGCCAGCCGGTATCGGCAAGGCGACGCTCGCTTATCTCGTGGCGCGTGCGGCGCTCGCCGAACCCGACGAGCGCGATATGTTCGGGCAGGGTCTCACGATCGAACCGGACTCGCGGACGGATCGGCAGGTGCGCGCGCTTTCGCATCCGGCGCTGTTCGTCATCCGGCGGCCGTACGATCAGAAGACGAAGCGCTTTCCTCAGACTATCCCGATTGACGAAGTGCGCAAGCTCAAAGGCTTTCTGTCGCTCAGCTCGGGCGACGAGGGCCGGCGCGTCGTCATCGTCGACAGCGCCGATGAGCTCAATCAGAACGCGGCCAACGCGCTTTTGAAGTCGCTCGAAGAGCCGCCGGGGCGAACGATCTTCCTGCTCGTTACGTCGGCGCCGGGACGGTTGCTCGCGACGATCCGGTCGCGGTGCCGCGTCATTGCGATGCTGCCTCTCTCGGACAGCGATCTGAAGCGCGCTGCTGCGCAGGCGCTGACGGCGGCGGAGATGGCGCTCCCGGAAGAGCATGACTGGGACAAACTCTTGCCGC
Source organism: Hyphomicrobium sp. MC1 (assembly GCF_000253295.1). NCBI lineage: Bacteria > Pseudomonadati > Pseudomonadota > Alphaproteobacteria > Hyphomicrobiales > Hyphomicrobiaceae > Hyphomicrobium > Hyphomicrobium sp. MC1. The sequence goes on from NC_015717.1 coordinate 1,924,567, forward strand.
TGGCAGGTGGCAGCGTCGGGCGGGCGCTCATCCTGCTCGGCGGCGGCGGGCTTGGCCTGCAGGCTCGTATCGACCATATCCTCGGGGGCCTGCCGAAGCTCGACCTCAGAACCGTGCACGGCCTTGCGGATGAGCTACAACCCGTAGCCCAGGACCGGAAATTCCAGCTCTTCATGGACCTTTTCCAGGCGAGCCTGGGGCGGCTGATCTCGGCAGCTGCGACGGGCGAGGGGGCGCCGCGCGACGTGGAGCTGGCGGCCCGGCTGATCGGGCCTCAGCGCCTTGCGACTTTTGCCGAGCTATGGGAAACACTGGCCCGCGACAAGGCTGACACCGTTACGCTCAACCTTGACCGCAAATCGCTCATCCTCGGAAGTTTCGCGCGCCTCGAGGCAGCGAGCCGCGGCTGAGCAGGGCGCGCACGCGCGCCGCGGCTGACACTGCAGAAAGAATCCGAAAGTGGCGGAAAAATATTACATCACGACGCCGATCTTCTACCCCAACGGCAAGCCGCATATCGGTCACGCGTACACGGTGATCGCGAGCGATACGCTCGCCCGGTTTGCGCGTCTCGACGGCCGCGACGTGTTCTTCCTGTCGGGCACCGACGAGCACGGTCTGAAGATGAAGCAGACTGCCGACAAAGAGGGGATCACGCCGCTCGCGCTGGCTGATCGCAACTCAGCGATCTTCCGCTCGATGCTGGAGGTGCTCGGGACCTCGAACGACGAATTCTTCCGCACGACCGAGCCGCGCCACTACAAAGCCTGCCAGGCAATCTGGGAGAAGATGGCCGCTAACGGCGACATCTACCTCGGCAGCTACGGCGGCTGGTATTCGGTGCGCCAGGAAGCCTATTTCGATGAGAAGGAAACGACCGTCGGCGAGGATGGCGTTCGCCGCGAGCCGCTGGGGTCGCCCGTCGAGTGGACGGAAGAGCAGAGCTACTTTTTCCGCCTGTCGGCCTACCAGGACAAGCTGCTTGCCCACTACGAGAGCCACCCGGAATTCGTCGGGCCGCCTGAGCGCCTGAACGAAGTGATGAGTTTCGTGAAGTCGGGCCTGAAGGATCTTTCGATCTCGCGCTCGACATTCGACTGGGGCGTGCCGGTTCCGGGCGACGACAAGCACGTCATGTACGTGTGGGTCGATGCGCTGACGAATTACATCACGGCCTGCGGTTATCCGGACGAGACGAATGCGAAGTGGCGCTACTGGCCGGCCGACGTGCACGTCGTCGGCAAGGACATCGTGCGCTTTCACGGCGTCTACTGGCCTGCGTTCCTGATGTCGGCGGGCGTTCCGCTGCCCGAACGGGTCTTCGCCCACGGGTTTCTGTTCAACCGCGGCGAGAAGATGTCGAAGTCGGTCGGCAACGTCGTCGATCCGTTCGAGATGGTCGAAACGTTCGGCCGCGATGCCGTGCGTTATTTCTTCCTGCGCGAAGTGATGTTCGGGCAGGACGGCAGCTATTCGGCCGACGTCATCGTCAACCGGATCAATGCCGATCTCGCGAACAACCTCGGCAATTTGGCGCAGCGCTCGCTGTCGATGATCTTCAAGAACTGCGACGGCGCCATTCCGCAGCCGGGCGCGTTCAGCGAAGCCGATGAAGCGATCCTCACTGCGACGGACGGGCTCTACGTCACAGTACGCGCGGAGATGGAACGGCAGAGCATCACCAAATATCTCGATGCGCTCTGGACGGTCATCGCGGATGCCAACCGTTACTTCGCGGCCGAAGAGCCGTGGGCAAAGAAGAAAACCGATCCGGCGCGGATGGCGACGATCCTGTACGTCACGGCTGAATGCGTGCGCCAGTTTGCGATCCTCATTCAGCCGGTGATGCCGGAAAGTGCGGCGAAACTGCTCGATCTGCTGGCGGTTGCGCCGGAGGATCGCACGTTCGCAAGTCTCGGGGCCACCGGACGCCTGAAGCCGGGGACGAAAACCCCTGAACCACAAGGCGTTTTCCCGCGCTACGTCGCGCCGGAGGAAAGCAAGGCGTGAGCGGACAACGCGCCGCACGGCGCGGCGCGGCCTGTAGAGAGTAAAACGACCTGATGCTTGTCGATCATCATTGCCATCTCGATTTTCCCGACTTCGCGCCGGAGCTTGATGATGTCGTTGCGCGGGCGCGCGCAGCAGGCGTCGGCACGCTCGTCACGATCTCGACGCGGATCCGCGAGTTCGACAAGCTGAAGGCGATTACCGAGCGTTTCGACAATGTCTATTGCTCGGTCGGCACGCACCCGAACAACGCGCATGAAGAACTCGACATTCCGCTCGAACAGATCATCGCGCTGTCGAAGCATCCGAAGGTCGTTGCGATCGGGGAGGCAGGCCTCGACTATCATTACGATACCTCGACGCCCGCCGCACAGGCCGAAGGCTTTCGCCGCCACATCGCTGCGGCGCGCGAGACGGGCTTGCCGCTCGAAATTCACACGCGCGATGCCGACGAGGATACGCTCGCCATTCTCGAAGAAGAAACCGCCAAGGGTGCGTTTCCGGCCGTGCTCCATTGCTACACGGGTGGACGGAAGCTCGCGATGCGCGCGCTTGAGCTTGGGCTTTACGTGTCGTTCACCGGCGTGATTACGTTCAAGAACTCGGAAGGCTTGCGCGAGATCGTGCGCGACGTGCCGCTCGACCGGCTGCTCGTCGAAACGGATGCCCCGTTCCTTGCGCCCATCCCGTTTCGCGGCAAGCGCAACGAACCGGCTTATGTCGTGCGCACCGCAGCGGCGCTGGCCGATGTGAAAGGCGTATCGCCTGACGAGATCGCAGCCGCAACGACGGCGAATTTCTTCCGGCTCTACAGCAAGGCGAAGCCGCCGAAATCCATTCCTTCCATAGACGGCGGGTCTGCCGCAGCATGAGCTACAGATGCACGATATTGGGTTGCGGCTCTTCCGGCGGCGTGCCGCGCATTGGCATGAACTGGGGTGCGTGCGATCCTGAAAATCCGAAGAACCGGCGGCTGCGCTGCTCGGCTCTGATCGAACGCACGGGATCGGGCGGACGGACCTCAGTTCTGATCGACACTTCGCCTGATTTTCGCGAGCAGATCTTGTCGACGCGTCTTACCGCGCTCGACGGCGTGCTCTATACGCACGATCATGCCGACCACACGCACGGCATCGACGATCTGCGCATGGTCTCCTTTTCGATGAAGCGTCGCGTCGATGTTTATTTCAACAAGGCGACCGGCGATAGCTTGAAGTCGCGCTTTTCATATTGCTTCGAGACGCCGCCCGGATCGGCTTACATGCCGATGCTCAACGGTCATGAGATCGACGGCGTAACGCCGGTCGCAATTGCGGGCGGCGGCGGCACGATCACCGCACGGCCGATCCAGCAGCATCACGGTTCGATCCTGTCGCTCGGCTACCGGGTTTCCAATCTCGCGTACTCTCCGGACATCAACGACATTCCGGCGGAGTCCCTTCCACTGCTCGAAGGGCTCGACGTCTGGATCGTCGATGCGTTGCGTCACGGCGTGCACGAAAGCCATTTCAGCGTGAAGCAGGCACTGATGTGGGCCGAGCGCCTGAAGCCGAAGCGCACGATCCTGACGCACATGACGAGCGAACTCGATTACGCAACGCTGGCGCGCGAACTGCCGGCGGGCGTCGAGCCGGCTTACGACGGCATGATGATTTCATTTACCTGAGGAAAAGGGCGGCGAGAACGCCGCCTGACGTCATCGCCAAAGGCCGTAATCATCCCATTTCGCTTCGGGGATGAGGCCACCTAGCTTGTACGTGAATGTTTTCGCCCGCATCTGGTCGGGCGTGACCGTGCAGGTGAAATCGAGAAAATACCAGCGGTTGTTGGCGCGCACCGCGCCGCCTTTCGCGGTGACGACGTTGTCCTTGAATATAGCCGGCTTCTGAATGGTCGTGGTGACGCGATCGATGCCCTTCAAATGACTGCCCTTGCGGACGGCGTCGATGCCGCGAAGATTGCAGACTTGGTGCGCACGTTCTTCCGGCTGAAGCTCCTTGAGCACGCGGTCCATCGAAGCATCCGCCAACGCCGTTTGCGTGCTGCCTGCAAACGTAAGCAACAATACAAGACTTCTCTTCGAGAGCATTCCCCTGACTTCCCCTTTGAATTCCCCATCAGTCCGGAACGACCGGAAGCGGCCCCCCGACCGCGATCGTCAAAACGCGCGTTGATGTGACCGTAATGAGGCAACATCCGTCACTGCAGACCTCGCCTGCGCCGCGTGACGGAGGTTTCAGCGATGTTTTGGGAGTCTAGGGACGGCAGCTGTCGAAAAAGTAAATATGGCGCTCGCTAGGCTAATGGCTCGCGCCATTCGCGGAAGTTTATGATCCCGCCGTTTCTTTCGCACTGCGGCGATGCGAGTTCGAGAAAGAGCGGAACAAGATCTTCGGGAGGGGGAAGAGTTGCCGGATCTTCGCCCGGAAATGCCTTGGCGCGCATCTGTGTGCGCGTGGCACCAGGATTGATCAGATTGGCTTTGACGGACGTGCTCTGGAGTTCGGCAGCCCAAGTTTTAACGAGCGCTTCGAGCCCAGCTTTCGACGCGGAATACGCGCCCCAGTAAGCGTATTTGCCGCTGGCGGCGCCCGACGTCACGAACACAGCCCGGCCGGCATCGGAACGCTTCAGCAGCGGATCGAGCGTGCGGATCAGACGCCAGTTGGCGTTGAGGTTGATGTCGATGGTGGAGAGAAAGCCTTCGTCGGTCGTGTGGCCGAGCGGGGAGAGCGGGCCGAGGATGCCGGCGTTGGCGATCAGAATATCGAGGCGCTCCCAGCGCTGATAGATCGTTGGCCCGAGCTGATCGACCCGGTCGCCTTTTTTGAGGTCGAGCTGAAGAAGGGTCGCGGCGCCGCCAAGTGCCCGGATCTCATCGTCAACCGCTTCGAGCCCGCCGAGCGATCGCGCTGCCAGGATAACGTGAGCTCCGGATTTCGCGAGGCCTAGAGCAACGGCGCGGCCGATACCGCGGGATGCGCCGGTGACGAGCGCAATGCGCCCTGAGAGGGGAGTGTCCGTCATGTGTCACTCTTCAAAAGCAACGGACGGACAGGCCGCCCTCATCAGCCGACTTCGGCGAGAAGGGATAGCTGCCTCGGAATGGCTTCGCCACCGTAATCGGTGAGATTGGTCGGGTAATCGCCAGTGAAGCAGTGATCGGTGAACTGCGGCGCACGGTTATCGCGGCCTTCAAGACCGATGGCGCGATAGATGCCGTCAACCGACAGGAAGGCAAGGCTGTCGGCTTCCATGAAGTCGCGCATTTCGTCGAGCGACATGTTGGCGGCGAGCAGGTCTTTCTTGCTCGGCGTGTCGATGCCGTAGAAATCCGGATGCGTAATCGGTGGCGAGGAAATCCGCATGTGGACTTCGGCTGCGCCAGCGTCGCGGATGAGCTGGACAATTTTCTTCGACGTGGTGCCGCGCACGACGCTGTCGTCGATCAGGACGACGCGGTTGCCGCGAATGACGCCGGAGTTCGCCGAGTGCTTGAGCTTGACGCCCAGCTGGCGGATGCGCTGCTCGGGCTCGATAAAGGTTCGGCCGACATAGTGATTGCGGATGATGCCGAGTTCGAACGGGATGCCGCTCTGCTGGCTGAAACCGATAGCGGCGGGCACGCCGGAATCCGGGATCGGCACAATGACGTCGGCGGCGGGCGCGGATTCGCGCGCCAGTTCGATGCCCATGCGCTTGCGGATATCATAAACGGTCTGGCCGCCGACGATGGAATCCGGACGGGCGAAGTAGATGTATTCGAAGATGCATGGACGCGCCGGGCGCATCGGGAAGGGGCGGTGGCTTTCGAGGCCCTCGTCCGTGATGACGACGACTTCGCCGTTATCCACTTCGCGCAGGAACTCGGCGCCGACCATGTCGAGCGCGCAGGTTTCGGAGGCGAGCACATAAGAGGTGCCGAGGCGGCCGATGACCAGCGGGCGGATGCCGATCGGATCGCGGACGCCGATCATCATGTCATTGGTCATGCAGACGAGGGCGTAAGAGCCTTCGACCTGCCGTACCGCATCAACGAGGCGTTCGACGATGCGGCGCTTCTTGGAGCGGGAGAGAAGGTGAAGAATGACTTCCGTGTCGGAGGTCGACTGACAGATGGCGCCGGATGAGATCAGTTCGCGCCGAAGCGTCAGAGCATTGGTGAGGTTGCCGTTATGGGCGACTGCGAAACCGCCGGTATCGATGTCAGCAAAAAGCGGCTGGACGTTACGGATGAGGGGATCGCCGGTTGTCGAGTAGCGATCGTGGCCGATGGCCATGCGGCCTTTAAGGCGGGCGAGAACTTCAGGTTTCGAGAAGTTGTCGCCAACGAGCCCCATGCGGCGCTCGGAGTGGAAGTTGCGGCCGTCGTAGGAGACGATGCCGGCTGCTTCCTGGCCGCGATGCTGCAGGGCGTGAAGGCCCAGCGCCGTGATCGCCGCCGCATCGGGATGGTCGAAGATGCCAAAGACGCCACATTCTTCGCGTAGACGATCATCGCCATAGCGCGTGAACGTGAGGCCATCGATTTTCGTCGTCGCGCCGCCTTGCTGTGCCATAAGGCACCTCCCGCGATTGAGCCGCCCTGCTCCGCCCGATACGCCGGGTAACTAAATTCCGAACGTGCCGTCGCCGCTGACGCTAGCCGCGTCACGCGAGCGTCATATAGTACCGTTGGCCATTGATGACCAGCGCGACTGAACGACCCTTTTGCTCAAGAAATCCTTGCTGTCCAGGCTGTTCGTTTGGCGAAGCCGGTGGCGGCGTCGCGGACGGTTGCGGAATGACCTGCAGAAGGACATTGCGGATCGATTCACCCGTCGCCTTCACATACGGCCTAAAAAATGCATCCCGAACAAGGGGATGCTGCTTTTCTTTCTCAGGCGAAATGAAGGCCTCATAGGCCATGTAGGGTATGACGAAGAGAAGAAAGCCGCGCAGGATGCCGAAGATGAAGCCGAGAACCCGGTCGATCATGCCGACCTGACTATCCAGAATTGCATCGGAGATGCGCGCGGTAATCAGGTGCACGATGATGAGGACGATGAGGGCAACAGCAACCGCCACGCCGACTGTCGCGATTTGCGGTGGCAGGCCGGTCTGGGTTGCGAGATCGGCCGTCATCTCCTTCTTCGTGGCGAAGATCCAGTAGCCGACGCCAGCAGCGGAAATCCAGGAGACGATCGACAGCAGCTCGCGCGCGAAGCCCCGGTACATCGCAAGAAGACCGGATATGAACGAGACGGCGATCAGCGCCAGGTCTAGGTAAGTGAACGGGCCGACCATGGCCGTATCCCCTCTTTGGTCGCGTGCTCCCCGAGCATGAGACTCGCCCCAAGAATCAGTCGCATGACGCAGTAGCGTCTGCAAGCGACTTGAGGTGTGCGATGCGGGAAAGCGACAGCTTCATGCCCTGGACATCGACGTCGCCGTTTTCCGGCAGAACCGCCTGTCCAAATCCAAGTTTTGAGGCCTCTTTCAGGCGTGGTGTCATCATGGCGGCAGCGCGGACGGCCCCCGACAGCGAGACCTCGCCGAAATAGACGGCGTCGCGCGGCAAGGCAATGCCGGAGATGGATGACAAAAGCGCCGCGGCGGCGGCGAGGTCGGCGGCCGGTTCGGTAATCTTCAGTCCGCCAGCGACGTTTAGGTAAACGTCATGGTTGGCGAATGAAACACCGCAGCGGGCATCGAGCACGGCGAGCAGCATGGCGAGACGGTTACTATCCCAGCCGACGACGGCGCGGCGCGGGGTGCCGAAGCCCGACGGCGCAACGAGCGCCTGAATCTCGACGAGGAGCGGACGCGTGCCTTCGACGCCTGCGAAGATCGCCGAGCCGGGGCTGCGGCTGTCGCGATCGCCGAGGAACAGCTCGGACGGATTGGCGACTTCCTGTAAGCCGCCGCTGACCATTTCGAACACACCGATCTCGTCTGAAGGACCGAAGCGATTCTTCACGGCGCGCAGAATGCGATAGGGCATGCCGCGATCGCCTTCGAAATACAACACGGTGTCGACCATGTGCTCGATGACTTTCGGCCCGGCGATCTGGCCGTCCTTGGTCACGTGGCCGACGAGCAGCATGGCCGCTCCCGCCATCTTGCCGTAGCGGATCAGCGACAGCGCTGCGGCGCGGACCTGGCTGACGGTGCCAGGCGCAGCATCGAGCGTATCGGCCCAGAGCGTCTGGATGGAATCGATGATGATGAGATCCGGCGCCTTGCCGTCACCTAGCGTCGCCAGGATGTTCGACAGGTTCGTCTCGGATGCGAGGCCCACGGGCGCGTCAGCAAGGCCGAGGCGGTTCGCACGCAGACGGACCTGAGCAATGGCTTCTTCGCCGGAAAAATAGAACGCGCGGCCGCCGCTGCGGGCGAGGTGGGCTGCGACCTGGAGCAGAAGCGTCGATTTGCCGATGCCTGGTTCGCCACCGATGAGAATGGCCGAGCCCGGAACGATGCCGCCGCCCGTCACGCGATCAAGCTCGGCGATGCCGCTGGAAAAGCGCGGCGCTTCTTCAGCTTCGCCCTTCAGCGTTTCGAGCTTGATGACGCGGCCTTTGCTCTGACGCGTGACGCCTGCGCCGGGCGGCGGACCTGCGTCCGTCTCTTCAACGAGCGTGTTCCATTCACCGCAGGCGGTGCACTTTCCCGCCCAGCGCGACGCAGTCGCTCCGCAATTCTGGCAGACATAAAGGGAGCGCGAGGGCTTTGCCATGGCGCCTACGGATTCTCATCAAGATAGAGGCGCGTGAAGCGGTTGCCGAGGCGTGTCAGGATTTCGTAGCCGATGGTTCCGGCTGAGAATCCGGCGTCCTCGATCGTCAGACCTTCAGCAATGAGTTTCGCGAATTCGCCGGGCATGGCGGCACCGTCAGGCAGATCGGTGACGTCGACGGTGATGAGGTCCATCGAGATGCGGCCAACGATCGGCGCCAAGTGGCCGCTGATGAGAACGTGTCCGCCGGGGCGGCCATCCGGCGCGCTGGCGTTGCGCGGAACACCATCGGCATATCCGGCGGCAATCGTGGCGATACGGCTCGGGCGCTTGGCGCGCCACGTCGCAGAGTAGCCAACCGTTTCACCGGGGGCGACGTCGGCGACGGCGAGAATGCGCGCTGCAACGGTGACGGCGGCGTGTACCGGCGCTGGGGCGATTTGCGATGCCTGTCCGCCGTAGAGCGCGTAGCCGGGCCTGACGAGATCGAAATGATAGGACGGCCCGAGCATCAAACCATCGGAGGCAGCGAGGCTTCGCGCCACGCCGGGAAACAGCGCCGACAGCGTCTCGAACGTCAGCAGTTGCTCGCGATTTTTCGGATCGCGTGGATTATCGGCCGAGGCGAGATGGCTCATCACCAGGTCGAGTTCGATGCCCGCCATCATCGACGGTTCGGCGACGAGACGGCGAACGTCGCGCACGGGAAGCCCGAGGCGATGCAGGCCGGTGTCGATGTGAAATGCTGCGGGAAGCCGTTCGCCCCGCGCGCGGCAGAGCGCCGACCAGGCGACGACGTCATCGAGCGTCGATAGCACCGGCTTCACGGCGAGATGCGCGAACGCGGCGGCAGTGTTTCCGACCAGACCGTCGAGCGCGTAGATGTCGGCATCCGGCGCGATGCGGCGTGCCGTTTCGGCTTCGCCCGGAGTCGCGATGAAAAAAGCGGTGCAGCCCGCCCGCGCAAGCGTTGCGATGACGCGTTCGGCGCCAAGCCCGTACGCGTCGGCTTTGACGACGGCAGCGCAACGCGCCGGCGCGACCTTATCGGCCAGTGCCCGCCAGTTCGCAGCGATGCATCCGAGGTCAACGGTGATCGTTCCCGTCGCCCTTGCTACGCTCTCGGGCATTCGCGCATTGACCGTCATCTCACGTTCCCACCCCGGCTGCGATCCGGGCCCCTCTAGTGCTGGGGCAGCATATAGTCTCGGGCCAGATTGCCAAAGCGCGTGAATTGTCCTTCGAAGGACAGCTCGACCGTGCCGACAGGACCGTGACGCTGCTTGCCGATGATGACCTCGGCCTTGCCGGAGGCTGCGCTCATCTTCGTCATCCAATCGGCAAATTCGGGCGTTCCTTCGGCAGGCTTTGTGCGCTCGATGTAATATTCCTCGCGGAACACGAACATAACGACGTCGGCGTCCTGCTCGATGGAGCCCGATTCGCGAAGGTCGGAAAGCTGCGGGCGCTTGTCTTCGCGCTGTTCGACCTGACGCGAAAGCTGCGATAGCGCGATGATCGGAACCGCCAGTTCCTTGGCGAGCGCCTTGAGGCCAGTGGTGATCTCGGTGATTTCCTGCACGCGGTTGGCGCTGCTGCTCGCTTTCGAGCCGGCGAGCAGCTGAAGGTAGTCGACGACGAGAAGGTCGAGGCCATGCTGGCGCTTGAGCTTTCGCGCGCGGGATGAAAGCTGCGCGATGGTGATGCCGCCGGTCTGGTCGATGAAGAGCGGAATGCGCGACATCTCGGTCGCAACTTCCGAGAGCTTGCGGAACTCGGCCTCGTCGATCATGCCGCGGCGGATTTTTTCCGACGACACCTCGGCCTGTTCGGCGAGAATACGGGTGGCCAACTGCTCGGACGACATTTCGAGCGAGAAGAAGCCGACGATACCGCCGTCGACGGTATGCATCGAGCCGTCGGACTGACGTTCGCCACGATAGGCCTTGGCGACGTTATAGGCGATGTTTGTTGCAAGCGCCGTCTTACCCATCGAGGGACGACCGGCGAGGATGATCAAGTCGGAACGCTGCAGACCACCGAGCTTGTTGTCGAGATCGGAGAGACCGGTCGATGCGCCCGACAAATGCCCCGCGCGCTGGAACGCGCTGTTCGCCATTTCGATGGCGGTGGTCAGCGCTGATTTGAAGGTCTCGAACCCCTTGCCGTACTTGTTCTGCTCGGCGAGCGAGTAGAGACGGCCTTCGGCTTCTTCGATCTGGGCGCGCGGCGCATGATCGACGGCGCTGTCGTAAGCCGTGTTGACCATGTCCTCGCCGATGATGATCAGCGAGCGCCGGGTCGCGAGATCGTAGATCGTGCGACCGTATTCAGCGGCGTTGATGATGGTCGTGGCGTTGGCGGCGAGGCGGCCGAGATACTGCGGAACGGTCAGGTTCGAGTCGATCGGTTCGACGTTCTCGAAGAACGTCTTCACCGTGATCGGCGTCGCGGTCTTGCCGGCGTGGATGAGGGTGCCGAGCGTCTCGAAGATCCGGGCATGCAGCGGATCGAAGAAATGGTCGGGTGACAGGAAGCCGGAGACGCGATCGAGCGCCTCGTTGTTGACGAGGATCGCACCGAGAAGCGCCTGCTCGGCTTCAATGTTATGCGGCGGCTGACGGAAGGTCAGCGGCTCATTGGCCGAGACAACCTGTTTGAGTTTCTCGGTGGGGAGGACTGCGGGATCTGCCATGCGCCGGAAGCTAACCGATTCCGGGTCGCGACCGGGAGATTGTGCTCATGCAACCTGTGAAGCATCCCCGCTATCAACACGCTCCCGACAGGGCGCTGCAGAAGTGCTTGGCCGTGTTAAACTCGCAACGGCCAAGCAGTCCACAGGAGCGTGAGATCCTCAGGCCGATTCTTCGGCTTCGTCCTGCGGCGCGGCGCCTTCTTCGAACGCGGCGTCCGGATTGAAGGTCTCGAGTTCGAGGGCCTCTTCCTTGACGACGGCAACGTCTTCGCCGCGGGCCTGCTTGTCAGCTTCGTCCTGCGAGCGGGCGATGTTGAGCGAGATCGAGCAGATGACTTCCGGATGCAGCTGGACGGTCGCTGGCGTGACGCCCAGCGTCTTGATCGGCTTGTCGAGGATGATCTGGTTGCGGTCGACGGTGAAGCCGCCTTCGGTGATGACGGCTGCGATGTCGCGCGTCGAGACGGAGCCATAAAGCTGGCCGGTGTCGCCGGCGGCGCGAATCAGAACGAAGGACTGACCGTTGAGCTTGGCGGCGACGGCTTCGGCATCGGCTTTGTGGGCGAGGTTGTCAGCTTCGAGCTGAGCGCGGCGGCCCTCGAACACCTTCTTGTTGTCTTCCGTGGCGCGCAGCGCCTTCTTCTGCGGCAGCAGGTAATTGCGGGCGTAGCCATCCTTGACGTTGACGATGTCGCCCATCTGGCCGAGGCGGCCAATACGCTGAAGAAGAATAACTTGCATGTCTTTCATAGCTCCTGGTTTGAAATTGGGGGATTGCGATTTTCAGTTCGGCGCTTCCGGCGGCTTTCGTGCCGACCGGTAGCGGAAGACGGTTTCGGCGAGCCCCGTGATGGCGAGCAGCAGACCGAGGTGAGGGATGAAAAGGACTCCGATATAGAGAGCCGTCAGGATGAACGTTCGCCACTGCGAGCCACGCGTGAGCGAATGGATGAGCGCCAAGCCAACAAGCGCAAACGCCAGCGTGAAGGGCGCCGCAAAACCGGCGGCGAACAATCCTGGCATGCCGCCGACGAAGCTCAGTCCGATGGCGATCAAAAGTGCGAACGTCGCTCCCGGCGGCAAGGCGAATGCCGCGAAATCGGGCCACGGCCGCTGCAGCCGTCCGGATGCCAGCGTGATGCGGCCTGCGAGCCAAAGATTGATGAGGATCGTTCCCATTGCGAGAATGCCCAGCGCCCAAGGCAGGGAGTAAAGCGTCGAGCGGGTGATCTCGTCGATTTCAGACGCGCCGATTTCTGGAGCGCCGGGAATTTGCGACAGCTCCGTCTTGACGAAGCTTTCGACGACCGTGCGGAGCAACTTCGTCAGCGTATCGACGTCGCCGCCCATCAGCATCAGCGCCAGGATCGTGAAGCAGCCGGCGAAAATGGCGGCGGCGATGGTGATGCGGCCGACAGGATACCATTCGCGCTCGCCGTCATTCTCGCGGCTCAGCAGCGCGAGGCGCGTGCAGATGACGGCCGGCAGTGCGGTGCTGATGGCATAGACTTCGGCGGCGAGGGGGTTGGCCATAAGCAGCACGCAGGTCGTCGCGGTGATGGCGGCAATCGACGCGGCGATCGGGCCGAGACCAAGCCCGGTCAGATAAAGCGAGAGCGGCGTCAGCAGAAAGAGGACGATGCGGAGCAGGAATGCGCCCGTCGTCGCGGAGGCGAATACGACTGCGGAAATCAGGCCCGCGGCAAGGGCAAGTATGAAAGCGTTCGTCGGCATCTTCTTTTGCTGTCCCGCATCGGAGCGGTTAGAGCCAGATCCGGTTGCCCGTCCTGACCCAACTTCTTGGTTTGTGTCTTCCGACTCGCATTCTGCGAGCCGGCCGGAAGACACGGACATTTTCTTCGCGCCTCTCGACTCCGCTTCGCAGAGCCGGCCGGGAGGCGCGGTGGTTTGGTTTGCGTCTTCCTACTCTGCTTCGCGAAGCCGGCCGGGAGACGCGTTTGATGTCGCTCCAGGCGAGCGGCGCAACGCGCCGGCCCACCCGGATGCAGTTTACTTGATCACGTACGGCAGCAGGCCGAGGAAGCGGGCGCGCTTGATGGCGCGGGCCAGCTCACGCTGCTTCTTGGCCGAAACGGCCGTGATGCGGCTCGGTACGATCTTGCCGCGCTCGGAAATATAACGGCCGAGCGTGCGGACGTCCTTGTAGTCGATCTTCGGTGCGCCAGCGCCCGAGAACGGACAGGTCTTGCGGCGACGCTGGAAGGGACGGCGTGCGCCGCCGCCAGTGGAAGCGATTTCAGCCATGGATTAGCCCTCCGAACCGTTATTGGACTGACGCGGGCCGCGGGGGGCCTCGCCTTCACGCGGGGGACGCGGGCCGCGCGGGCCATCGCCGTCACGCGGGGGGCGCGAACGGAACGTCGAGCCGCCTTCACGGCCGCCGCCGAAGCCGCCACGGTCGCCGCGCGGGGGACCGCCACGGCCACCGAAGCCGCGATCACCACGATCACCGCGTTCCTCGCGGTCCTGCTTGCGCATCTGGACGCTCGGCTCGGTTTCGAGTTCTTCGACGCGCACCGTCATGAAGCGGATGACGTCGGTGTGGAGGCCCATGCGGCGCTCCATTTCGGTCACGGCCGCTGACGGGGCTTCGATATTGAAGAAGGCGTAGTGCGCCTTGCGGTTCTTCTTGATCTTGAAGGCGAGGTTCTTGAGACCCCAGTATTCCTGCTTCGTGATCTTGCCCTGGCCTTCTTCGACGACGCCCTGGAATTCCTTCATCAGAGCTTCGACTTGGGCCTGGGTCACGTCCTGGCGCGCCAGGAAGGTATGCTCGTAAAGCGGCATACGATTGGCCTTTCGGTTCGAGTTATAACGTCTTGCGACGTCTTATCTTTCCATCGGCGCAAAGCCCCAAAAGACCCGAGAAAGGCCGATCTGGCACCAAATAGGAGAAGACACTGGGGGACGGCGCTCGAAAGCCCCTCTCGAGATGCGGATGGTTAAGACGCCAGCGCAGCCCAAGCCCCCGTTCAGCCTCCTGCCGAACGGAAAGGCGGCCTTATACAGCATTTTCAGGCCGGGGCAAGTCAGGACAGATGCCGTCCAGCTCGGACAGGAAAGCTAGGCCAATGCCGTGCCGCCCTGCCCAAAAATGTGGCGTCCATGCAACTTTGAAATTTGACAGTCAACAATCATCGACGGTCACGGCGCAAACACGGGAATCATGTCCTAAAGGGGATTGCCGGGATCGATCCGGCGCGTCGAGGGAGACCAACGACATGAAGTATGCAGCTTACACTGAAGAGACGATCTGGGCGGTCGCGGACGATGAAGAGACCGCCCGTGAAGAGGGCGAAGAGAACATGGCCGAGAATGGCGTGACGGACACGTCAGCGCTTAAGGTCGCGCCGATCGACGACAACCTCGTCGAAGCGCTCGAGGAAGCCGAAGAATCCGGCGCCGACGTTCTATTCGATCTGATCGACGGCGAACTTTGCGAAGTCGAGACGGTCGAAGGCTAACCGTTTAGCAGGCGTCTCGCGGCAGGCCACGTCTCCCGTCGCCGGAGCGAACGGCGCCTTCTGGTTCTATTTTCGGCGTTTTTTCGATTGCGCATTTGAGCGTCGCGGCTTCGCGGCGCTTTTTTTTGGCAACTCGTCCAGGCGGTAAGCCATTGGCAATCTGCCACATTCGTCGAGCTTGCCCGGCGGCTTCGGTCGGCCCATGTCATCTTGAATGACAACCAGCCGAGGCAGATTTGATGGATGATATTCGCGAAACGCCGCATGGAGGCGCGACGCCGACCGAGGTCCGGCCAATCGACCCAGGCGTCAAGATCGGACACGTTCATCTGAAGGTCGCGGATCTCCAGAGGGCGCTTGACTTCTATTGCGGCGTTCTCGGCTTTACCCTTATGCAGCGTTTCGGCAGCCAGGCGGCCTTCATTTCGGCTGGCGGCTATCACCACCACATCGGCCTCAACACCTGGGAAAGCCGGGGAGGGACGCCGCCGCCTCCGGGCACGACGGGGCTTTACCATCTCGCTGTGCTCTATCCGACACGGGTAGCGCTGGCCGATGCCTTGCGGCGGCTGATGGCGGCTCACGTCCAGTTGACCGGAGCCTCCGACCACGGGGTCAGCGAGGCGCTCTACCTCGATGACCCGGACGGCAACGGCGTGGAACTTTACTGGGACCGGCCGGAGGCCGAATGGCCGCGCGACGCCGACGGCAATATTTCCATGTTCACGAAGGCCTTGGATCTGAGAGCCCTTTTGCGGGAACCGGCACCCAACGCGTAATGGCTTGCCGCCGGCAACGGGCTGGCGCGGCGGTTGGCGGAGCGCAGCGTCTCTTGACACCGGATGGGCGGGCGTGGACTAAGGCCGCCCAATATCTGCGTGCACGCAGGTCATTCCCAATTCCAGCCCAGGGAGCACTTTCTCCACGATGGCACGCGCTTTCGTTTTTCCAGGTCAAGGCAGCCAGGACGTCGGTATGGGCAAGGCGCTTGCCGATGCCTTTCCCGTTGCTCGCGCCGTATTCGAAGAAGTCGACGATGCGCTAGGCGAAAAGCTGTCGGCGTTGATCTGGGAAGGCCCGAAAGAAACGCTGACGCTGACGCAGAATGCTCAGCCCGCGCTCATGGCGGTATCGATGGCCGTCATGCGTGTACTCGAAAAAGAGAGGGGCGTATCGCTCGCAAGCAGCGCGAAATTCGTCGCCGGGCATTCGCTCGGAGAGTATTCGGCGCTCGCCGCGGCCGGTGCATTTTCTTTGTCGGACGCAGCGCGCCTCTTGAGGCTGCGGGGACAGGCCATGCAGAAGGCTGTGCCGGTCGGCGTCGGCGCGATGGCAGCGCTGCTCGGCGTCGGCATCGATGTGGCGGAGAAAGTCGCTGCCGAAGCTGCCCAGGGCGACGTTTGTCAGATCGCGAACGACAACGAGCCGACGCAGGTCGTCCTGTCCGGGCATAAGACGGCGCTCGATCGCGTGCCGGAAATCGGCAAGAAATTCGGTGTTCGGCGCGCGGTACCGTTGCCCGTGTCCGCTCCCTTCCATTGCGCGCTGATGCAGCCCGCCGCCGACGCGATGGCGGAAGCACTCGCGTCCGTGACGGTCAACAAACCTGTTGTTCCAGTCGTCGCAAACGTGCTGGCGGAGCCGATTTCCGATCCGGATGAGATCAAGAAGCGGCTCGTCGAGCAGGTGACAGGCACGGTCCGCTGGCGCGAATGCGTGGCGTTCATGGCGGCTGACGGCGTCACGGATTTCTATGAGATCGGCGCGGGCAAGGTCCTCGCAGGCCTCGTTAAGCGCACGGCTCCGAGCGTCAACGCTTCGAGCCTCGGCACCCCTTCCGATATCGATGCGGCGCTCGCCGCACTCACTTCATAAGGAGATTTGAATGTTTGACCTGACCGGCAAGACCGCCCTCGTCACGGGCGCGACGGGCGGACTTGGTGCCGAGATCGCACGCGTGTTCCACAAGGCTGGCGCGACAGTCGCGATCTCGGGACGCAAAGTCGAAGCGCTCGATGCGCTCGCGAAAGAGCTCGGCGACCGCGTGCATGTGTTGCCGTGCGATCTTGCGGACCGCGTAGCCGTCGCGAAGTTGATCGACGATGCCGTGAAGGCTCTGGGCGGTCGTCTCGACATTCTCGTCAATAATGCCGGTCTCACCAAGGACAACCTGTTCATGGTGATGAAGGACGATCAGTGGGATGACGTCATCGCGGTCAACCTGACGTCGACGTTCATGCTGTGCCGGGCCGCATCGCGCCACATGATGCGCTCGAAGACGGGATACGGGCGGATCATCAATATTGCGTCTGTTTCCGGCGTTTTCGGCAATCCGGGGCAGGGCAACTACGCAGCCTCGAAGGCCGGTATGATAGGTATGACCAAATCGCTCGCGCGCGAGGTCGCTTCGCGTGGGATTACGGCGAACTGCATCGCGCCGGGCTTCATCAAGACCAACATGACGGACGTGCTGACGGATAAGCAGAAGGGCGAGATCGCCCAGATGATCCCGGCGCAGCGCTTCGGCGATCCGGTGGACGTGGCTGCCGGGTGCCTCTATCTGGCTTCCAACGAAGGCGGGTACATCACCGGCCAGACGCTGCACATTAACGGCGGCATGGCTATGGTGTAATCAACTCCAGCCTATGATGGTAAACGCCGAGAATGCTTGATTTATCGGCGACTTTACGATTGAAGGTTCGGCTGTCGTCGGCTGCGTCACCACGTGCTTTGCAATGCTGGTGAAGTGTGTTAACGACACCACGGTTTTGAAACGTGAAAAACACGTTATCGGGACGGCACGAAGAGCTGGGGACAACTCGGCGAAGTGCTTCGTGGGGACGGTGCCTAAGCGGAAGACTCACGCTAGGGCGACTAAGGAAAAAGACTTTTATAACGGGGCGAACCCCTATCCGAACAGGCTACACTTCCCGTAAGTTGATATCCTGTCATGCGGTTTATAGCGGGTTCTGCAGGGCGAACAGGCGGGCCAGAAAAGGCCGCCAAAAATTAGAAAGACACGAGGATTAACGATGAGCGATGTCGCAGAGCGCGTGAAGAAAATTGTCGTAGAGCATCTTGGGGTCGAGGCCGACAAGGTCACCGACAATGCCAGCTTCATCGACGACCTTGGCGCAGATAGCTTGGATACCGTTGAACTCGTGATGGCGTTCGAAGAGGAATTCGGCTGCGAAATTCCGGACGATGCCGCCGAGCACATTCTGACGGTCGGCGATGCCGTCAAGTTTCTCGAGAAGAACGCGAGCGCGGCTTAAGCAGCCCTCTCACGTCTTAGATTTGTCCCCGGCGTAATTGCGCCTTCTGGGCAGAATTTAATGGGGGCTGGGTCACCAACCGGCCCCCTTTACGTGCCCAGTGTGGATCTCAAACAGCAACAGCGAACAAGAACAACATCGATGCGCCGTGTCGTTATTACAGGAATGGGTCTCGTCACTCCGGTCGGTTCAGGCGTCGAAGCGTCGTGGACCAATCTGCTTGCAGGACAAAGCGGAGCCCGGCGCGTCGAGGAATTCGAAGTTTCCGATATCACCTGTCAGATCGCGAATTTCGTGCCGCGCGGCGCGCAGTCCGAGGGCAAGTTCAATCCGGACGATTGGATGGAGCCAAAAGAACAGCGCAAGGTCGATGACTTCATCGTTTACGCCGTTGCGGCTGCCGATCAGGCGATCACGGATTCGGGCCTGAAGTTCCAGACGCCCGAAACGCAGGAACGCGCAGGCGTCCTGATCGGCTCGGGCATTGGCGGCCTTTCGGGCATCGCCGATACGTCGATCCTGTTGAAGGAGAAGGGGCCACGGCGCGTTTCTCCGTTCTTCATTCCAGGCCGTCTCATCAACCTCGCGGGCGGCTACGTCTCGATCAAGCACCAGCTCAAAGGTCCCAACAACGCCGTCGTCACCGCGTGTGCGACTGGCACGCACGCCATCGGCGATGCGGCGCGGATCATCGCGCTCGACGATGCCGACGTAATGATTGCGGGCGGCACGGAAAGCCCGATCTGCCGCATTGCGCTTGCGGGCTTCGCGGCTTGCCGGGCGCTGTCGACCGGATTCAACGACAACCCGACGAAAGCCTCGCGGCCTTATGACAAGGATCGCGACGGGTTCGTGATGGGCGAGGGCGCTGGCGTCGTCGTGCTCGAAAGCTACGAGTATGCGAAGGCACGCGGCGCGAAGATTTACGCCGAGATCATCGGCTACGGCATGTCGTCGGATGCCTACCACATCACGGCACCGGCCGAGGATGGCGACGGTGCCTATCGCTGCATGAAGGCCGCTTTGAAGCGCGCTGGCGTCGATCCGAGCGAGATCGATTACGTCAACGCGCACGGCACCTCGACGCCAATGGGCGACGAGATCGAGCTCAAGGCCGTCGAACGTCTGTTCGGCAACAGCAGCGGCAAGCTTGCGATGTCTTCGACGAAGTCGGCGACTGGGCATTTGCTCGGTGCAGCCGGTGCGATCGAGGCGATTTTCTCGGCGCTCGCCATCCGCGACAATATCGTTCCGCCGACGCTCAATCTCGACAACCCATCGGTCGAAACTGCGATCGACCTTGTGCCGCACAAGGCACAGAAGCGTGATATCAATATCGCGCTGTCGAATTCGTTCGGCTTCGGCGGCACGAACGCTTCGCTGGTTCTGCGCCGGGTGGCTTAAAACCGCGTTCTAATACGCGTTTTCGCCACATTTTACGGTGAGCGTCCGGCGCGGGTGGGGGATGGAGCGCTGGGTTTTGAGGCAATGACCTCGTGCACCGCGCTCCTTCAATGACGGTGCTCGCGGTAACATGAGTCAAAATCGGAAGCGTTCGGACGGAATTAGAACGTCACGAACAGCCGGGGCGCGAAGTCCTGCAGAACGGCTGGAGCCGGGGCGCGCACCGAGCCGTCCGCGCGGCGTTCAAGCGCGCGAGCCTTCGCGGGCGCTAGGCGGTATCGTGCGGGCCATCAGCAGCGTGCTGACCGTCGCCCTCGTGCTCATGGTGCTCATCGGCGGCACGTCGTTCCTCATTTTCCATCAATTCGAAAGCCCTGGTCCGCTGCCTCAGGAGCGCACCGTTATCATTCCCAAGGGCGAGGGGCGCATTGCGATCGCCGAACGGCTGGAGCGCGAAGGCGTCATCACGAACCGTTGGACGTTCGTCGGCGGCTATCTGCTTCAAGGGTTTCTCGGCGGCCACAAGGGCGGCGAGCTGAAAGCCGGCGAGTACCAAATCAAAGAACACGCCTCGATGCGGGACGTGATCGACACGCTCGCGGAGGGCAAGTCGATCCTCTACAAAACGACGATGCCTGAAGGGCTGACGAGCGAGCAGATCGTCGAACGCCTGAAAGCCGAGCCGAACCTCAGCGGTGAGATCTCGAGCGTGCCGCCGGAAGGGACGCTGCTTCCCGATACCTATTATTTCTCGAAGGGTGCCTCGAGGAACGAGATTCTCGACCGCATGCGGGTCGGCATGGAGAAGGCGTTGGGGCAGCTCTGGGATGAGCGCGATCCCGATCTTCCCGTGCGATCGACGGATGAACTCGTGACCTTCGCGTCGATCGTCGAGAAAGAAACGGGGCGCGCCGATGAGCGCGACCGGGTCGCCGCCGTTTTCTATAACCGTCTGCGCAAGGGCATGCGGCTGCAGTCCGATCCGACGATCATCTATGGTATCGTCGGCGGCCAGGGCGCGCTCGGCCGCGGCATCACCAAGGCGGATATCGAGACCAAGTCGCCCTACAACACGTATCAGATCAACGGACTGCCGCCGGGGCCGATTTGTAATCCGGGGAAATCGGCGCTTCTTGCTGCGCTGCATCCAGCGAAAACGAGCGATCTTTATTTTGTTGCCGACGGCACGGGCGGTCACACGTTCTCGGAGACTCTGAAGGAACACAACAACGCCGTCCAGAAATGGCGGCAGGTCGAGAAGCAAAAAGCTCAGGACGCAGCCGATCAGGACGACGATGCTGCGCCGATCCCAACTGCCAAAACCGCAAAAGCCAGCGCGTCCAAAGGGCAGAAATCGGCGAAGGCAACGACGCCGGCCTCAGGGGCGAGCGACGGCGATGGCGACGACTCTTCGCCGTCAGATACAGCTACCGACGCCTCCGGCATGCCGCTTCCTGTCCGCAAACCGAAGCGACAGTAACCTTCAGCCGGACGAGCCATCAGATATAGTTGGCGGATGCGATCCGAGCCGTTAAGTTGCGGCCCGCGTAACCCACCCGTCGGCGAGACATTCCCCTATGACCATATCCAGCATGACGGGATTTGCCCGCGTCGACGGCATGACCGATGGCCTCGCCTGGACGTGGGAGGCTCGCAGCGTCAACGGCCGCGGGCTTGATGTCCGCTTACGCCTGCCGCCGGGCTATGAAGCTCTGGAGCTGCCGGCGCGCGAAGCTGTCGCCAAGCGGCTGGCGCGCGGGAACGTCTCGATTTCGCTGAGCCTCGAAAAGCAGCAGACGAACGGCTCGGTGCGGTTGAACGAAGCGGTGCTTCAGGATGTTATCAAGGCCGCCGAGCGCGTGACGGCGCTGTCGGGGGCATCGGCGCCCGATGCGGCCCAGCTGATGATGATCAAAGGCGTTCTGGAGGCGGCCGACCAGATGGCTGAAGCCAGCGACGTTCGTGCGGCGCGGGAGAGAGCGCTCCTGAAGAGCCTTGAGGCTGCGCTCGACAAACTCACTGAAGCTCGCCGCGCCGAGGGCACGCGGTTGCACGACATCGTCATTGAGCAGCTCGTTCAGATCGAGCGGCTGGAGTCGGAGGTGCGCGCCTCGCCGTCGCGCACGCCGGAGGCCATCGTCGCGCGTCTCAAGGATGCGATTACCCGCCTGTTCGATACGACGGCGCCGCTCGATGCGGAGCGCCTGCATCAGGAAGCCATGCTGCTCGCAACGCGCGCCGACGTTGAGGAGGAACTGCAGCGGCTTTCGGCGCATGTGTCGGGCGCACGGGAAATTCTGGCGGAAAACGGCGCGGTCGGCCGCAAGCTCGATTTCCTGGCGCAAGAATTCAATCGCGAAGCTAATACGCTGTGCTCGAAAGCCAATGCGGTCGACGTCACCCGGCTGGGTCTACAACTCAAAACGATTATCGACCAGTTCCGCGAACAAGTGCAAAACGTCGAATAACATGAGCAAGAACGCGGAAGAGAAACCTAGTGGCGCAGCCGAGCCGCACATCGCGCGCCGGGGACTGCTTTATATCGTCTCGTCGCCATCGGGCGCGGGCAAGACGACGCTGGCGCGTCGGGTGCTGGCGGCGGACGCGAATGTCGAGATGTCGGTTTCGGTGACGACGCGCGCGCCGCGGCCCGGCGAACAGAACGGCGTCGACTATCATTTCGTCGATCACGCTGCATTCGAGCGGATGAAAGAGCGCGACGAGCTGCTCGAATGGGCGCGCGTGTTCGACAACTATTACGGCACGCCGCGGGCACCGGTCGAAGCCGCCATTCGCAGCGGCAAGGACGTGCTGTTCGACATCGACTGGCAGGGCGCGCAGCAGCTTTCCGAGAAGATGCCGGGCGATGTTGTGCGCGTCTTCGTTCTTCCCCCGTCGGGCCATGTGCTCGAAGAGCGGCTGAAGACGCGGGCGCAGGATCCGCCGGACATCGTTGCGAAGCGCATGGCGGCTGCATCGTCCGAGATCAGTCACTGGCCGGAATACGACTACGTGATTGTGAATGCGCACGTTGAAACGAGCGTGGCATCGGCGCTCGCAATCCTGTCCGCCGAGCGGCTGAAGCGCGGGCGGCTGCTGGGGCTCTCGGAATTCGTGCGGACCTTGCAAGTGGCGCTCTAAGCCGTCGAAGCTTCGCTTTCGTCAAGCACCAGAGCCAATCGTGCAAAATCCGCAACCGACAGCTCTTCGGCGCGGCGTTCGGGTGCCAATTGCGCACGCTGCAGAAGCAGTTCGGGAAACGCGGTGATCTGTTTGAGGCTCGAACGCAGCATCTTGCGGCGCTGTCCGAAGGCGGCCGCGGTGACGCGTGCCAGCGTTTTCACGCGACAGGCGGGCTGCGGCGATGCGATGGGGCGAAACTCGACGATGGCGGAGGAGACTTTCGGTGGGGGCGTGAAGGCTTCGGGCGGCAGGTTCATCACGATCCGAGCTTCCGTGCGCCACTGCGCCAGCACCGAGAGGCGGCCGTAGGCTTTTGACTTCGGTTGCGCAACGATGCGCTCGGCGACCTCGCGCTGGAACATCAGCACCATGCGGTCGTACCACGGCGGCCAAGGTTCCGTTTCGAGCCAGTTCACGAGCAGTAGCGAGGCGACGCCGTAAGGCAGGTTCGCGACGATCGACGCAGACGGGGCATCGCCGAGCAACTGCCGGCAATCGACGTCCAGCGCGTCGGCAGGATGGACATCGAGGCGGCCTGGATAGCTCGCCGAGACCTCGGCGAGCGCGGGCAGACAGCGGTCGTCACGCTCGATGGCGATAACGTGCTTTGCACCTTCCATCAGAAGAGCGCGCGTCAGTCCGCCGGGGCCGGGACCAATCTCTACAACTGTTCGTTCGCTCAGGTCGCCGGCGAGGCGCGCGATCTTGCGGGTGAGGTTGAGATCGAGCAGGAAGTTCTGGCCGAGTGACTTCTTGGCGTTGAGACCATAGCGCTCGATGACAGTGCGTAGGGGCGGGAGGCCATCTGGCCCATTGGCAGCGCTCATGGTGTTGCCGCAGCGCGGCGGCGGGCGCTCATGTCAGCTGCGAGCTTCAGCGCAGCCTTGAGGCTCGACGCGGAGGCGACGCCTTTTCCCGCAATCGAAAACGCCGTGCCGTGGTCAGGCGAGGTGCGCACGAAAGGCAATCCGAGCGTAACGTTGACGCCCTCGTCGAAGGCGAGCGTCTTGATCGGGATGAGGCCCTGATCATGATACATCGCGAGCGCCGCATCGTAGGTCTTGCGGGCGGCCTCGTGAAACATGGTGTCGGCGGCAGTGGGACCGGTCGCGTCGATGCCCTCGGCGCGCAGTCGCTCGACGGCAGGGCGGACGATGTCGCGATCTTCCGTGCCCAGGGTGCCGTCTTCGCCCGCATGCGGATTGAGGCCGGCGAGGGCGAGGTGTGGTTTCTCGATGCCGAAGTCGCGCTGCAAGGCGGCGTGGACGATGCGCGCCGTGCTGACGATCTTATCGGTCGTGAGAAGAGAAGGAACGTCCTTCAAAGGCACGTGGATCGTCACAGGCACGACGCGAAGCACGGGCGCGGCGATCATCATCACGGGTTCGGCGCGCTCGGACGGCCAGAACTCGTTTGCGAGCGCGCCGAGAAATTCGGTATGGCCGGGATGCTCGAAGCCTGCTTCGTAGAGAACCGACTTGGCGATCGGGTTGGTGACGACGGCTGCGGCGCGACCTGCTGCAACGTCAGCCACCGCCCGGCGGATCGCTTGGATCGTCGCTTCGCCGTTGGCGACGTCGGGGCTGCCTGCGATGGCAGGCGCCGACAGCGGAACCGGAACGACGGGTAGGGCATCGGGGAAGACCAGCGCAGCCGCACCGGCATTCGCAACCGGCATGATTGCGGTTTCCGGATCGAGGGCTGAGGCGCGGGCCTGTGCGCGCATCAGCTCGATATCGGCATAGATCGCAAAAGGCGGAATCGCGTCGGCGGATCGGTCCTGCCAGGCGCGCAGCGCCAGTTCGGGACCGATACCGGCAGGGTCGCCCATCGTCAGGGCAAGGGGAGGCATGGGGATAGGGGGCAGCTTGTGTAAATCCGAGTGAGGGGGCGCCTGGCCCTCTACTTGGAGCCGACGTCGATACGGTACTCGATGTGGGCATCCTCACGCAAATCCTTGAGATAGCGCTTGGCCATCAGCTCGAACTCTTTCTGCTTCAGCTCGCCTTCGGCCTGGTTGCGCTGGACCTCAGACGCCTTGACGGCATCGCGACCGCAGACGACCCATAGCTCAATGGCGCCGTTGTTCACGGCCGGCGGCAGCATTTCGCCATTGGCAGCGTTAAGGAGCAGCGTGCGGGTCGGTTCAGGGATGGTCGCGGGCCGCTGCTTGCCGAGGTTTTCGAAGCGGGCGCCGGTGACGCCCATTGCCGCCTGCGCCGTCGACTGGCAACCGGTGAATTTCTGCCGGATCTTGTCGGCGTCCTGGATGCGCGCCGCGATGCCGTGCTCTTCGATCTTGGCCGGCATGGCGATGCGGATGCGCTGAAGCTGCAACTCGATATCGTCGTTGGCGGATGTGGCCGAGGCGACGAGCTTATCGACGTCCCGGTTCGACACGTTGATCAAAGGCGCGAATTTTTTCTTCACGACCTCGTTCCAGGACAGCGTTGCACGGATGCGGCCCTTGATGGGTTCGAGGCTACCGCCGATCTGCTTCTGGAACTGCTCGACCGTCATCTTGTTGCGTTCGGCGATGCTCTTGACGATCATGTCGACCTGAGAGTCGTCGATCGTCACGCTTTGGCGTTTTGCTTCCTGCGTCTTGAGGCGGTCGTCGATCAATTCTTCCAGAGCTTGCTTTTTCATCGCCGGCAGGGCCGATGCGCGGGCGCTTTCGAAGGCCCGGCGCTGCAGGCTCATGCCGTATTCCTTCTTGCGTTGCTCGAAGATGGCGATGATCTGCTCACGCGATTTACCTTGGTTGTCGCGCGCCGTCTGCTGCAGGATTTCCTTCAAGTGCTCCGACGTTCTCGGGTCCTTGATGATGGCTTGGAAGTTGGCTTTCGCCTGGCTCTGAATATTCGTGCCGCTGAGCATCATGGCGCGCTGGTCAACTTCATAGCCGGTGATCGGCTCGTCGTTGACGAGGGCGACGATCGAGCGCTGCTCGGCCGTGGGCGGGCCGGACAAGTCGCGGCTCGCCGTGGCGGCGCTGCCGGGATCGATGGATTTCTTGCCGTGCCGTTTCTGGCCCTTGCCGGTGTCGGGCAAGGTATCGCCAATCGACGGCTTCTGCGTCGCCGCAGAGGTACCATCGCCGGTCACGGCGACCGTTCCGTTCTGAGCTGCGGCCGAGATCGAAAAGGCGATGCAGGCGGCAGCCGCCAGCACACAGCGTCCGATGTTTCCGGATCCCAGGGTTCCGGATAATCCTGCAGTCATGCTCCGTCTCAGCGGCATGCGTTAACGACACCCTGTAGCGTTCGATTCGGCCACGTGGAGCATAGCTCGGCCCCACCTGTTCAACCGGCCTTATCCACATGAAGAGTGGCCAAAATCCGGTTTTCGCGCTGTTTTCGAACTCAAGGTTCAGGACCAGCGCGAACAGGGATCAGTTGGTGCGCTGGTCGCCACCCAAATTGAAGTCGGTTCCCGTCGAGGTCGCGAAGTCGCCGAGGTGCTTAAACTCGAAGCGCAGCATGATCGTCTGATCAGGCTCGATCGATTCATCCGAGTAGTTCGACTGGATGTAGGACGCGGTCAGGGCGAAGCACTCGTCGACATACTTCAGGTTGATGCTGTCGTAGCGGAAGTTGCCTTCCTGGAGGTTGTAGCGAGACGATCCGCCGATGCTCCAGCGGTTGGTGAGCTGCAGGGTGGCTGCCGCCAATACTTCCTCTTCGCGTGAGAGCGTCGCGATGGTGTCTGGGTTTTCGGGATCGGTGAAAAGAGCGTCGGCATCGTAGGAGTAGCCGGCCTGGACCGACAACGGACCCCAGCTCGTGATCATGGAGGAATCCATACGCTTCAATGCGAAGGTCGACTGATCGAAGCGGCTCTGCGAGATGATGCGGAAGTTGCTCAGCGGCGCAAGGTAAGCACCGATCACGTAGTCCGAGCGATCGGTCTCGAGGCCATTATAGGGATTAAAGACGTAGTTGCCGTCGGCATTGCGGCCAGGGTTGAGATAAATGTTGTCGCCCGACAGATGATAGCTCTGACCGGCAAGGAAACGGGCATAGCCGCCGTCGTTGGACTGGAACGTGTACTGCAGACCGGCATTGACGCGCGTGCCCGTCTCGATGCGGTCATAGCCCGAGAATTTCGAGGTCGAGAACAGGTTGGTGTCGTCAAACACGAGGCTCTGCGCGTCTTCATCGGGTAGACGGCGCTGCGGAATGCTCTCCTGGTGCGCCACGATCTGGCCGATCGGCTCGATGATGTGCGTGCCGGCGGCGTTTGTCGCGGCCCAGGGATAAGACACGGTCATGCCGCCGTCGACGACGCCGCGCGTTACGGTGTCGGAGAAAACCTGGGACGACGCGACTGCGGTGCCGGCTTGGTTCAGCACAACGCTTTGAGGGTTCGTCGCGTTGTCATACTGATAGACGTCGCCACGGATATCCGCGAACGGCGTGTAGCTGATGCCGATGGCGTCCGTCAGGCGGCGGCGCCATTTGAGTTCGCTGACAATGCGGTTGACGTTCTCATCTGTCTGGCGGCCGGTCATTGGATCGACGAGGGCGCCATCCGCGCGCGTGAAGCTCAGGATGTTGGTGTTCCACCTGAGCTCGCCGCCGACCACAGGGTCCTTGAAGACATAATTGTAGTCGATGATCGGGTGCGTGTAGCTCTCGGTCTGCTGCGTGTCATTCGTGAGCAGGCCGCCGAACTGATAGAGCTTGGCGCTGAAGTAATTGCGGTCGGACTGGCCGGTCAAATAGATCTGGTTGACGCGGTCTGTGACGAGGATGCTGTCGAGCTTATAGAAGCGGCGGAACTGGTCGTCGCTTTCCACGATCGCGTCCCAGCCGAACTTCCACCAGCTCGACAACGAGAACTGACCGTGCGTCTCGACGCTGCCGCGCAGGCCATCGAGATCTTTGTTGTCCGCCGGCGCGCCTGGGAGATCGCGATAATTTTGGTCGATGCCCGCGAGACGAACATTGAACTGGCCGTTGGCCAGCCGTTGCCGCCACTCGGCCTTCATCATCAAGCCCTGATCGCTGAAATAGATTGGCTCGAGCGTCGCGTCGTAGTTCGGCGCCAGGTTGAAGAAATAAGGGATGCCGGTGATGTAGCCGAGCGTCGAGGAGTGGCCGTAGTCAGGCGTCAGGAAACCCGATTTCCGCTTCACGGTCGGGTCCGGGCTCTGGAAGTAGGGCAGGTAGAAGATCGGCTGGCCGTAGATCTCGAAGTAGGCGTCCTGGTAGGTGAGCGTTGCGGCCGACTGATCGTGGATGATGCGCGTCGCGCTGATACACCAGAGCGGCGGAGTACCACCGTCGCTTTGGCACGGCGTGAAGCGGCCGTTGTGGAACTCCGTGATGTTGCCTTCGCGCCGGGTCGCGCGGTCAGCGGAGATGTGAGATTTGTCCTTCGACGTGATCGAAAGCGCCGATACGAAGCCGTCACGGAAGTCGTCGGTCAGGGTGTAGCGATCAGCGTGGACGATGTTGCCCTGAGGCTCTTTCAGCGTAACGTTGCCGATGGCCGTGAGCGTGCCAGCGCTTTGATCGTAAACGACTTCGTCGGCGGTCAGGATGTAGTTGTTGTAGAAAATCTCGACGTTGCCGCGTGAAATGACGCGGTCGCCCGATTTGTCATAGATCAGCTGATCGCCCTGCAGACGCATGGGCTGGGCGCGGTCGAGATTGGTGTTGATCTTGCCGAAAATCGCACTCGGCGAGTTGGCCGCGCCAAACGATGAATTGGCGGATGATTTCTTTTTGCTGCCACCCACCGTTCCACTGGGATCAGTGACCTGCGCATCGTAGGTTTGAGCGCCCGCACGTGGGGCGAATTCGGTAGAGGCGCTGACGAGCGTCAGGACGCACAGAAGCGCACGAGCGATCCCGCCCACCTTCCGGTGGCGAGAACCCTCGCGTGACGACCCGCAACCCTCATGCGGTGTCCGCGCTTCACGCATCACTCAGCCATCCTCCTGGTGCAACAGCACCGTAGTCGAGATGATCAGAATAAGGATCACAGGCACCCACGCAGCGACCCACGCCGGCGCAAGCCCCGCGATCCCAATTTGCCTCGCAATTTCCGAGAACAAGAAGAAACTAACCCCACCGATCATCCCTGTCGTAACCATAGTCTGGATGCCACCAGAGCGGAATGACCGCAATGACACAGTGGCCGCCAAAAGGACCATCGCCATGCACAGGAGTGGACGGACCAGCAGCGACTGATATTGAACGCGCAAGCGTTCCGTCGAAAGTCCAGCCTTATCAGCGGCTTCTATGAGTTCAGGCAGGTCCCAAAACGAGACCGAAAAAACGGTGCCGAGGGCCTCTTGTACACGGTCCGGCGTCAGGTAAGTGGATACAAGGTACGACTTGAATTTTTCCGGCTGCTGGCCGAGGCGTGAAACCCATGCATCCTTAAGGTCCCAGTAGCCGTCTTTGAGCTCGGCTTCGCTGGCGTCGACACGCTCTGAGAAGTGCCCCTGACGATCATAAGCGAGGATCATCACGCCTGTCAGCGTCAGGCCACGGTTCGAAGCCGCTGCGGCGCCGAGAACTGATTCCCCATCGACGCCATCCTGTCGGATCCACGAGCCACCGCCTTGGGCTCGTAAGAGGTTGTTGTCGTTGCCGAACGCTTTGGCAAACACCTTTTCGGATTTGGCTCGGCCTTTGGCGGCCAGCGGGTTGTAGACCGTAACGCCCAGCACGCCGACGACGAGGCCGACGATCAGTCCCGGCACCAGAAATTGCCAGACGGACATGCCGCCCGCGCGCATGACGGCGAGTTCGCTTTTGCGATTGAGGTGGAGGAGGGCGGCCAGCGCGCCGACGAGCACGGCGAACCCGAGCAAGAACTCGACATAGGCTCCGAGACGCAGCATGGCGATCAGGACGAGCGTGTGTGCCGGGACGTTGCCGAACTTGCTCGATTGGCGGAGCAACTCGACAAAGTCGATCATGAAGATGAGCATTGCACAGACCGCGAGCGTCGAGGTGATCGCGACCAAAAACATCTTGGCAATGTAACGCCAGAGTATGAACGAGTTCCTCATGACGCGAATTTCCGGCGCGGCATGACAAGGCGAATGATGTTGGCCCAAATGGCCGCGCCGGTATCAAGGAACAGTCCAACGATGCGGGATGGACGGCGTTGCCGATCAGCGCGCTTGATGACGATCAGAGACAGGATGATTGCTGAAATCGGCGTCCCGTAGAGGAAAAACAGCATCGTCGGATTGCGCGCGACGGCGCTGTTCAACGCCAGGCCTGCCATCCGGCATGCCGCGCCGAGCAGGAAGGTGAGAACGAGGCTTTGCATTCGGCTCGAACGGGTTGAGCGCGCTTGGCCGACAAAAGCGATGATCAGGAAAGCGAATGCGATCGGGTAAAGTGGACTGACGAGACGCTCGTTGATTTCGGCACGGAACTGTCCTGCCTGGGATTTATAGAGCTTGCTGTCCGGGTCGGGGTGTACCAGCTCATTCCAATAGCGCTCGCGGGGCTTCAGCTCGCCCGAGCCATCGCTCTGGGGTTCGAACTGGTCGAGATCGACGATGTATTTGTCAAAGGCGATGATCTGCGGCGGGCCTTCGGCATCTGAGCGGCGAATGATGTGGCCGGTCGTCATGACGAGGTAGGCGGTGCCGTCCTGCTTCACGATGGTGCCGTGCTCGGCGAGGTAGGTCTGCGATTGCGCCTTGTTGCGCGTGTCGTTCATGACCAGACCCAAAAGCTCGCCGTCTGCGGACCGGTCGCGGATATGAAACATCAAATCTTGCTCGGGGCTTGAAAAGCGGCCGGGCTGAATGACTTGTGTCAGCAGATCGCTGCGCACCTGGACCATGTACTCGCGCAGCAAGCGCATGCTCCACGGCTGCGCGAAGTGGCTGACCAGGGCCAAGAAAATGCTGACGAGGAACGCCAGGAGGAGGAGGGGGCGGGCCACCGTCCATACCGTCGAACCTGCCGCGGAAAGGACGATCAGCTCGCTGTCGGTGTTCAGCCGGTTGAGGGTCTGAAGGGCGCCGATCAGCAGCGAGAACGGCGCGATGATCGCCATGAGGTTCGGTACCGCGAGAGACGTGACGCGGACGAGCATCCAGGTGTCCTGACCCTGGCTGGTCACGACGTTGAACTGGCGCAGAGCCAGCGCGATCCAAACGATACCGGTCAAAGATATGAGAATGAGCAGGAACGAACTCGCCGCCTGCCGGAACACATATCTTGAGAAAATTCGCATGCCTTAGCCGTCCCCGCTTCCGTCACCCGACAGAAGCTCCCCCCGCTGTCACCGCCGGCTTCCGCAGTGATCCCTTCCGGCTCCCATACCACAGTGGCAGAATTTCGGCTGTTCAGAGTTGTCCCGCCGTGCGATATATTACAAAAAACCTACTTGCATCGCAGATAGTTAGGCCGTTTGAGGGCCTTAGCCGGAATTGCCTGCACAACGGCTTGCTTGCCACGCCTTTGCGAACGACTAAGTTGTGCGCGGCCATGCTGCCCCGTCCCGCCCGCCTTGACCAGGCCCGCGAGTCGTCCCGTGGATCGGCGTCCGCGTCCAGCCCCTGCTTTTCTCATCCCGGATCGGGATCTCATCTTAACTTGGAGTCGTCTTGAAAATGTCCGATCGCTTCGAAATTGCCTTTGCGCCTCTCAGTGCCGAACCGGAGACGGTGACCGTCGTATTCGCGGGCGATGGACTGGTGCTCGGCACGCGGGCGCGCGAGTTTGATACGAAGTCCGCAAGCGCGATCAGCAAGGCTGCTGCAGCTGCCGACTTCAAAGGCAAATACAAGTCGTCGATCGAAATTCTGGCGCCCGCAAAGCTCGGAATTGACCGGCTTATTCTCACCGGCCTCGGCAAGGCCGGTGCGCTGACCGAGCAGCAGGCCATCGATCTTGGCGGCGCGGTGCTGGCAGCCATCCAAGCGCGCAAGGGCAACACAGCATGTGTGATCGTCGACGTCGAAGGCACCGAGACGCTGTCGGCGGATGAGATCGCGGCGCTCATTGCCCAAGGCGCCATGCTTCGTCACTACAACTTCAAAAAGTACATGACGAAGAAGTCCGGCGATGAGAACGCGGACAAGGATGGGCTGAAGAAGCTCGTCATCCAGGTGCCGCATCCGGACAAGGCGAAAGCTGCCTTCCAACCGCTCAAGGCCGTCGCCAACGGCGTCAACCTAGCGCGCGATCTCGTCAACGAGCCGGCCAACATCCTTGGTCCGGTCGAACTCGCAGAGAAAACGAAAGCGCTCGAAAAGCTCGGTGTCGACGTCGAAATTCTTGATGTGAAAGACATGGAGAAGCTTGGCATGGGCTCGCTGCTGTCGGTCGGCCAAGGTAGCGTGCGGCCGTCGCGGCTTGCGGTCATGGTGTGGAACGGCGCCAAGGGATCGAAGAAGCAGAAGCCGATCTGTTTCGTCGGCAAGGGCGTCGTGTTCGACACCGGCGGTATCTCGATCAAGCCCGCGGCCGGCATGGAAGACATGAAGGGCGACATGGGTGGCGCAGCAGCCGTGATCGGGACGATGCACGCGCTCGCCGAACGCAAGGCCAACGTCAATGCCGTCGGTCTCGTCGGCTGCGTGGAGAACATGCCGTCCGGCAACGCGACCCGTCCGGGCGATATCGTCACCTCGATGTCGGGCCAGACGATCGAAGTCATCAATACGGATGCCGAAGGCCGCCTCGTGCTCGCCGACGTGCTCTGGTACGCGCAGGAGCAATTCAAGCCGAAGCTCGTCATCGACCTCGCGACGCTGACGGGCGCGATCATGGTGGCGCTCGGCAAGGAGTATGCGGGTCTGTTCTCCAATGAGGACAAGCTCGCCGATGAGCTCCTGGCGGCGTCACGTGCGACTGGCGAGAAGCTATGGCGGATGCCGCTCGATAAAGCCTTCGACAAGGCGATGGATTCGAAGAACGCCGATATGAAGAATGCCGGCGGCCGCTGGGCCGGTGCAGCGACGGCCGCGGCCTTCCTGCAGCGCTTCATCCAGAAAGATACGCCCTGGAGCCATATCGACCTTGCCGGCACGGCGATGGACGGCAGCCGTAACGACATCAACCAAAGCTGGGGCGCCGGCTGGGGCGTGCGGCTGCTCAACGCGTTCGTCGCGGAGCATCACGAAAAGGGTGAGAAGTAATTTTCAGCGGCCGAGCCAATTCGGTTCATCTGAGTTGGTTCGGCACTTTGTATCATTTTGAAACACATACATCTCCTGTGCTTTGTTTCCATAATACATATTATGCGAAATTTATGTGGGATGCTGGAACGGTCGATTGCTGGCCCCGGCTCGATTTCAATCGGCGCTGAGAACTGTCGACTTCCGATACCAGAACGGAAATGGCGCTCCGATGATGAGCATGACGAACGCCAGGATTGCGTTGCGCAGCGGACGCCTTTCAAAAGCGGTGCTCTCAATCGAGGTGTAACCCGGCACAGGTTCGCCGCTCGCAATGAGGCGCTGGGCATCGGCAAGGTCATCTTCGCTGACCAGGAAAGATACGCCGCCGTAGAGGATCGCGAACTGCGGCGCTTGGCAAACGATGTCCTTCCCTGCAAGGACGAAGCGAATGCCGTGGGCATCGAGCAAGCTCTCGATGACAATCGCCTCCGGCAGCATCAGCGTGGTATGCGCGATCCGAAGCGGCATCGTTGTCTCTCGCGGCTAAGGTTCCCTTCGTTCGAGCGTTCGAATGCCTTCGGCGATCAAGACCGCATAAAGCGCCAGCACGAAGCCCGACAGCATGTTGACCGATACGACGGCGCCGATGGCTTGTGCCAGAGACGGATCGAACACCCAGGACAGCATTCTGACGACGATATCGTCGAAGCTCTGTTTCAAGAGGAACAGGAACTCACTCGCCTGCTCCATGGTCGGCTTCGCTGGCAGATCGAACGTGGCGCGCGTTGCGAGTTCGGTGATGCCCGGCGCGGGAATGAACGTCAGCCCCGCGGAGAAGACCAGCCCGAGCGGCGCGGCGAGACGGAAGTAGCCCCAACGCAGCGGCCGGGCCTTCAGGCGGTCCATCAGGAAGCGGACGACCTGGACGCCAAGAAAGAGTGAAACGGCGAAGATGATCGCGACCAGTTTCAGGCGCTCCTGATCGGTGCCGAGAAACGTCAGCAGGCCGACGACGCCCGCCAGGATCGCCTTGGTGACGGACTCGATCACGCCGACCGCGACGATGAAGATGATCGAGCGGCCCGGCGTGCGGTCGAAGTAAAACGGGAACTCATACTTGAGGCGCGCGATTTCGAGCGCGGCACCGACGGCCAAGGCAATCAGCGCCGTTCCGGCCGCAAAGATCAAGGGCGCGGTGAAGCCTGCCCAAGCGACGGCGCAGATCGCCGCCAGCTCCAGCACCATCGTCAGGCCATTGAAGAGAATGTGCATGGCCGTCCCTCATCCCCGTACAAAGACTAGCAGACGCCGTGGCCTCAGCAAGCTCCGGCGGCGAAGTCTGTGCCCCTCGTCTTCTGGTCGCAGACGGCGTCGGTAGCCCGATGGCGTGTGGTCGATTAGTGTCCGGCCCGACCACATAGAGGACGGACATGGCGAACACCATGAAACCTTCGCGCGATATTGCGCGGCTTATCGAGATCATGGCGGCGCTGCGGACGCCCGTCACAGGCTGCCCCTGGGATCTCGAACAGACGTTCGAGACGATTGCGCCCTACACGATCGAGGAAGCCTACGAAGTTGCAGACGCCATCGAGCGACGCGACCTTGCCGACCTCAAGGATGAGCTTGGCGATCTCCTGCTTCAGGTTGTCTATCATTCCCGGCTTGCGGAAGAGCAAGGCGCGTTTGCTTTCGGCGATGTCGTCGAGGCCGTGACGAAGAAGATGATCCGGCGGCACCCGCACGTCTTCGGCGACGGCAGCGCGCGCGATCCGTCTGCCGTCAAGGCGACTTGGGATCAGCTCAAGGCGGAGGAACGCGCCGAGAAAGCAGCGGAGCGGGCGCGTCTCTCTGGCGGCAATACAACCTCTGCGGACGGGCCCGTTACGCTGGCCGACGTGCCCCCGACCCTCCCTGCTTTGACGCGCGCAACTAAGTTGCAGCACAAAGCCGCGAAGGTCGGCTTCGACTGGCCGAACCTGCTGCCGGTGTTCGACAAGCTGAAGGAAGAGATTCAGGAATTTGAAGAGGTCGCCCTTCCCCACGATCCTCGTGGGGAGTCTTTATTGGCGCCCGGCGACTCTCCTGCGGAGAGCCGGCCGCCGGGCGCAGCGCCTTCCGGCCGGCTCGCGGAACGCAAGTCGGAAAGCGCGATCAAAGAAGAGTTCGGAGATATCCTGTTCGTGATGGCGAACATCGCGCGGCATCTCGATATCAATCCGGAGGATGCGTTGCGCGGGGCGAACCGGAAATTTATCCGCCGTTTCGCCCACATCGAAAAGGTGCTGGCGGAACGCGGCAAGACACCGTCGCAATCGACACTCGAAGAGATGGACGCGCTCTGGGACGAAGCGAAGGCACTGGAGAAAAGCTAACGTCCGTTTGACGCGCGGATGTGTTGCGCGATGTGTTCAGGGCGGAAACCCAGACCCAAGACACGAGCAGTAAAGCGTGACAGAAACGGAAACGTCTCCACGAGCCGGACAAACCCCGGCGGCTTGAGCGGCCCTGTTGCTTTGAGGGCTTTCGAAATCACGCTGTTCTGAATGGCAAGCTGCAGGCGTTGGGTTGCGACAGTCGGAAATGTCCGGCGCGATTGGATCACTCGCAAATCGCTCATCTGCAGATCGCCCTCTTTCAAAGGCTGCCACAGGCGGTTAGCGGCTGCGACTGCATCCTGAACCGCGAGATTGATGCCGACGCCGCCAATCGGGCTCATGGCGTGCGCCGCGTCGCCGATGCAGAGGAAGCCGGGCTTCGACCACGTCTTCAGGCGATCGACGGCAACCGTCAGCAGCTTGACGTGATCCCAATCCGGAATGTCGTTCGCACGCGCCGGGTCGAATGGAAGAAGTGCGCCGACCGATTTGCGAAACGCTTCAAGACCGGCGGCTCGTGTCGCCGCGTCGCCGCCTTTCGGAATGATATATGCACACTGCCAATAGTCGCCGCGCGGGATCATAATGAAGATGTGCCCTCCCTCGAAGCGCCCTGCCACATCCGCCGCGTCGGTCGGAAGCCGCGGCAGGCGAAACCACATCACATCCATCGGTGCGCCGAAATTTTCCGGCACAAATCCAGCGGCTGCACGCAGCGTGCTGTTACGGCCGTCGGCTGCGACGACGAGATCGGCTTTGATCGTGAGCGGACCCGAAGGCGACTTCGCCGTGACGCCCGTAACGCGGTCGCCGTCGTAGATGAGTCCAGTCGCCTCCGTGCTCATCTTCAGATCGAAGCCTGGATAGGTGCGGCCCTTCTCGGCGAGGAAATTCAGAAAATCCCATTGCGGCATCAGAGCGATGAATTTCGTCGTGATCGGCAGATGGCTGAAGTCCGCCATCTCGACGCGCGTATCGCCGAACTGCATGAAAAGGCGCTGCACTTCCTGATGCGGAAGCTTGAGGAATTCGTCGAGCCAGCCCAGCTCTTCCATCATGCGCAACGTCGAGGGATGGATCGTATCGCCGCGGAAATCGCGGAAGAAATCGGCGTGCTTTTCGAGAACGCAGACCTTCACTCCGGCACGCGCCAGGAGTACCCCGAGCATCATGCCCGCCGGGCCGCCGCCGGTCACGCAACAGGTCACGCGCTGATCCATGAGGATCGAGCTTATACGGATATTCCGTTCTTGCGAAGCTGCCCGATCACGCGATCTTTCTTTTCGCTCGGAATTCGGAGGCGCAGTTCAATACCGCCATCCTTGCGAGCTTCGCGGGCGAGTACGTCGGTCGTCTCATGCAGCCAGTTGAGCAGCGCCCCGGCGCTTCCCGGCACTATGACGTCGATGATCTCGTCGGAGGCGCCCAGGCGCGTGTCGATGGTTTCGAGCAGCGGCGCCATCCCCTCCCCTGTCTCGGCGGAGACGAGGACCGGTGGGCGGGCATTGCGCTGGACTTCGTGTTGTAGCTCGGAGCGGCGATCGCTCGAAAGCAGATCGATTTTGTTCCAGACTTCGAGGATGTTGCTTTCGATCGGCAGCGTGTCGATGCCAAGCTCAGACAGCACCTTCTCGACATCCTGCGCCTGCGCTTCCGTTTCCTCATGCGCAATGTCGCGAACGTGGAGAATGAGATCGGCTTCGACGACCTCTTCTAGCGTGGCGCGAAACGCGGCGACGAGCATGGTCGGCAAATCGGAGATGAAGCCGACGGTATCCGATAGGATGATGCGGCGCGCGCTCGGCAGCTTCACTTCGCGCATGGTCGGATCGAGCGTCGCGAATACCTGATCCATCGCAACGACGCCGGCGCCAGTGATCTTGTTGAAGAGCGTCGACTTGCCCGCGTTCGTGTAGCCGACGATGGCGACGATTGGATACGGCACCTTGCGCCGTCCCTTGCGATGCAGGTCGCGGGTTTTGACGACTTCAGCAAGGTCCTTCTTGATCGCATCAATGCGATCCTGAAGCATGCGGCGGTCGAGTTCGATCTGAGCTTCACCGGGGCCGCCGAGAAAGCCGCCGCCGCCGCGCTGACGTTCCAAGTGCGTCCAGGCGCGAACCAGTCGGCCCTTCTGATACGTCAGATGTGCAAGCTCAACCTGCAACACGCCTTCCCGTGTTCGCGCACGTTCGCCGAAGATTTCGAGAATGAGTCCGGTGCGGTCGAGAACTTTGGCGTTCCACGCCTTCTCGAGATTGCGCTGCTGCACCGGCGTGATGTTGTAGTCGACGACGACGAGGCCGATTTCAAGCTCGGCAACGCGGTCCTTTATTTCCTCGACTTTGCCCGAGCCTAGAAGCGTGGACGGACGCGGCTCGGCGATCGGCACGACGGCCGAGTCGATGATGTCGAGGTCGATCGCCTTCGCGAGACCGACAGCTTCCGCCAGTCGATTTTCAGGACTGTGGATCTGCGCATCGGCATTCGCGACCCCGCGCGTCTTCAACGGACGCTTCAGCGCGGGCACGACGACAAGCGTTCGCGTCCTCGGTGCCCGCGTTTCTTCTGAGGCTTTTCGACGTTTGCGCTTTCCCTCGCCCTCGCGCCGTTCGTCTTCGCCGTTTTCAGGGCGCGCGATCAACCGGCTCCGCTCTCATCCTGATCGTTGAGATTGACCGGACCGCCCGGCATGATCGTCGAGATCGCGTGCTTGTAGACAAGCTGGGAATGGCCGTCGCGACGGAGCAGGACGCAGAAATTGTCGAACCAGCTCACGATGCCTTGGAGTTTCACGCCATTGATGAGGAAGATCGTCAGAGGCGTTTTATTTTTGCGGACATAATTTAAAAAAGTGTCCTGCAGGTTCTGAGGTTTTTCGGCCGCCATTGTTGTTGTCCGTTTTTATCTCGACGTCTTGCTAGGCGTCTTGTCTGAAACGTGGGGCACTGTCACGTTTGGAAAGCAACGAAGCGCCGCAACGGTTTCGATTTTCACCGGGGGTGCGATGACGATCGAAGCGACGGCACTCTACATCCATTGATGCTTCGCACAATGCGGCAACGTTCGCACTACCCCTCTGAAATTTCAGCAACATGATGAAATCTCAAGCGTAGCTGGCGCGCCAGTGGGCCTGGACGGCCGTCGGCTACTGGACTGCCGTCAATATTGACCACCGGCATGACGATATTCGTAGCGGACGTCACAAACGCTTCCCGGGCGCGCAAGGCTTCCTCTTTCCCGAAGGTGCGTTCTTCGATTTTCAATCCCTCAGCCTTGGCGACGTCCATGACGGTAGCGCGGGTGACGCCGGGCAGAATATGGGGGCCGAGCGGGCGCGTAATCAGCGCTCCATCAGACGATACGATCCAGGCGTTGCTCGATGCGCCCTCTGTCACATTCCCATCGGCATCGACGAACCAGGCTTCTTTGGCCCCATTTCTGCGCGCCTCATCCTTGGCGAGCACCGCAGGAAGTAGCATCACGGTCTTGATATCGCAGCGGCCCCAGCGATTGTCTGGAATGGTTTTAACGGCGATCCCCGTCTTGGCGAGTTCGGCCGACCAGCCCTTGCGTTGGGCGCGCGCCAGAATGACGAGGGTCGGGACGGTTCCCTCTGGCGGCAGGGCAAAATCCCTCGGGCCGGCGCCGCGTGTCACCTGCATATAGACGATGCCGTCGCGGATGCGGTTACGGCTGATCACCTGTCTGATCACCTGCATCAGTGCCGCGTCAGACATTGGCGGTGCGATGCGAAGCTCCCGCAGGGACCGGGCCAGCCGGGCGAGATGGCGGGTTGCATCAACCAGATGGCCATCGAGCACCTCGATGACCTCATAGATGGAATCGGCAAATTGAAAGCCGCGGTCCTCGGCGTGGACTGCGGCTTCCGCATAGCGCTCGTAGGCGCCATTGACGTAGACGATGCGGGTCAAGCGCGCGGCTCCTAGGAGGCGGAACGCAGATCGCCGCTCCGCTGCTCGGACGAGACGCCCAGCGCCCGAAGCTTGCGGTGAAGTGCCGAACGCTCCATGCCGACGAACTCCGCAGTGCGGGAAATATTCCCACCGAAGCGGTTGATCTGCGCCAGCAGGTATTCGCGCTCGAAGATTTCACGAGCTTCGCGCAACGGCAGCGACATCAGATGCTCGGCCCCGCCGTTGACGGGCAGCGGCACGTTCGAACCGATTTCTTCAGGCAGCATGTCGGCCGTGATCGCCGCGCCCGCTTCGCCGCCTGCAAGGATCAACAGGCGCTCGACGTTATTGCGCAACTCGCGGACGTTGCCCGGCCAGTCGTGCGCCTGCAGCACCGCGATAGCGTCTTCGCCGATACGGCGCGGCGCGAGGCCCGATGTCTGCGCGACCTGCCCGATGAAGTACTGGATCAGTTCGGGAATATCTTCCCGGCGCTCGGCGAGGCT
The DNA here is from genome assembly GCF_000253295.1 of Hyphomicrobium sp. MC1. NCBI lineage: Bacteria > Pseudomonadati > Pseudomonadota > Alphaproteobacteria > Hyphomicrobiales > Hyphomicrobiaceae > Hyphomicrobium > Hyphomicrobium sp. MC1. The sequence continues at coordinate 1,964,246 of NC_015717.1, forward strand.
CGGCACGCGAAGCGTCACGACGTTGAGACGATGATAGAGATCTTCGCGGAAGCGGCCTTCGCGAATGTCCTGCTCCAAATCGCGCGAGGTCGACGAGATGATGCGGACATCGACCGACACCTTCTGCGAGCCGCCAAGACGCAGGAACTTCTGCTCGACGAGAACGCGCAGGATCTTGCCCTGCGTTTCCATCGGCATGTCGGCGACTTCGTCGATGTAGAGCGTGCCGGTGTGGGCTTCTTCGAGCGCGCCGACCTTGCGTGGCCCACCGGTGCGGTCCTCGGTTCCAAACAGCTCCTCCTCGACGCGATCTGGCACCATGGCGGCTGCATTCAGCACGACGAACGGGCCGTCGGCGCGGAGCGACTTCTGGTGCAGCACGCGGGCCGCGAGTTCCTTGCCGGAACCCGACGCGCCGCGCAGCATGATGCGGCTGTTGGTCGGCCCGGCCTTGTCGATGTTGTTCTTGAGCTGATTGATCGCGGGCGACTTGCCGATCATCTCGGCCGAGACGACCGAGCGCTCTTTCAGCTCTTTCACTTCGCGCTTCAACTGCGAGGCCTCGAGAGCGCGCAAAGCCACAAGCACGAGGCGGTCGGACTTGAACGGCTTCTCGATGTAGTCGTAAGCGCCGCGCTTGATCGCGGTCACGGCCGTTTCGATGTTGCCGTGTCCGGAGATGATGACGACGGGAAGATCGGGATACGTCCGCTTCATCACCGTCAGAACCTCGAGGCCGTCAAGGCGGCTGCCCTGCAGCCAGATGTCGAGGATGACCAGATGCGGCTTGCGGTCTTCGATGGCGCGCAGGGCCTCGTCACTGTCTCGCGCAAGGCGTGTGCGATGGCCCTCGTCCTGCAGGATGCCCGCGACCAGATCCCGGATATCGGCCTCGTCATCGACGATCAAAATATCAGCTGACATTGCTGCGCTCCTGGGGGGTTAAAGCGTTTCATATCATGCTCCGCCAACGGCATGTGCTGGAGAGCGCATGGGCTCGGCTGAAGTCACTTCAGAAGGTTTGGTTTTCAGAGGCAATGTTAGACGGACCAAGGCGCCGCGCGTGCGCGTCTCGGTCAAGGGTGCATCCTCAAGTGCTAGCGTGCCGCCGTGCTGTTCGACGACCTTTTGCACGATTGCGAGACCGAGGCCAGTCCCCTTCGCACGCGTCGTAACATACGGTTCGAGAAGCTTGGCGCGGTTTTGCTTCGGCAGGCCGATGCCGTTGTCGATAACCTCGATCGCGACACGATCCGCCGACGGAACAAGCCGGACCTCAATGTGGCCTTTGTAGTCGGGCGGCCGCCCTTGCGCTTCGCCATAGGATTCGATGGCTTCAGCGCCGTTCTTGATCAAATTCGTAACGGCTTGCGAGATAAGCCGCAGATCGAAGTGAGCACGGATGGGTTGATTGGGGATTTCGAGCTTGAAGTCGATATCCTTGTTGCCTTCGCGGAAGAGCACGGCGGGCTCCTGCACGGCGAGGCGCAAATCCTGGTCGGCCATGACGGGTTGCGGCATGCGCGCGAACGACGCGAACTCGTCGACCATGCTTTTGATCTGACCGGTCTGGCGTTCGATCGTCTGCGTCAGCGTTTCGAACAGGTCGCGGTTGTCGTCGATCTGCGTCCCGAACTTGCGGCGCAGGCGTTCGGCTGCAAGTTGTATCGGCGTGAGCGGGTTTTTGATCTCGTGCGCGATGCGCCGCGCGACATCGGCCCACGCACTCGTCCGCTGTGCCTGCACAAGCTCGGAGATATCATCGAACGTCACGACAGAGCCGACGTCGCCCTCATCCTCTTCCCGCTCGTGGGTAATGCGGACGGCGAACGTGCGCTCCTCATCGCCGATCTGTTTCTTGATTTCGTGCTGACCTTTATTTTTCAACCCTTGCTCATCGACAGGAGCGAGGACGGGTGCGAATTCGGGAACGACGTCGGTCAGAAGCTTGCCGACGGCTTCGACACTTTGCGTTCCGAGCAGGCGCTCGGCGGCGCGGCTCAGAAGTGTGATGCGATCGTTGCTATCGAGGCCGATGACTCCGGCTGAAACGCCCGACAGCACCGCCTGGATGAAATTCCGCCGCTCGGTGAGCTGCGCGTTGGTCGTGACGAGCGCGTCCTGCTGGGTTTTCAACTCTCGCGTCATCAGGTTGAAGGTGTGCGAGAGACGGCGAAGGTCCCCCTCCCCGCGCTTCTCAGGCAGCTCGATTTCGAGATTGCCGCGCGAGACCTCTTGGGCGCCGGCGATCAGCCGACGGATCGGGGCGACGAAACGGCCTGCGAACCACATGCCGACCCAGATGGCCGCCAGAAGCGACGTCAACGAGATCATGAAATAGATCAGCCCGTGGGCGACTTTGAGACCGCTCTTGGCCTGGCGCAGGCGGGAATATTCGTAGACGTTCTGCTCGGTACTTTTGAGATGCTGGATCACCTTCGGGCTGACACCGCGGGCGACGTAAAGATAGCGGCCGGGCATCGAGTCGATCTTGGCGATGGCCGAGATCCGATAATCGCTCGACGGCCGCGAGAGTGCCACCTGCCCGGCTTCCGCCTGCTGGATGGCCGATGGCGGCGGCACGACGTACGGCAGCTTCGGATCGTCGAGCGCGAGCACGATCGGCACGCCGTCGGAATCGATGATGTAGGCCGACGTCAGATCGCGCAGGCCGGCCTGACCGATAAGGAATTTCTGGAAGGCGTCGGGGTCGTCCTTGAGGGTTGCGGCCTCTCCGTTGATGTCACGGACCATGTTGACGATGTCGGTCCGGATGATCTGGCTGTGCTCGTCGACGTAGGCGCGGGCAACGTCATAAGAGTTTTCGACGATGGCGCTGGTGCGGCCCGAGAACCAGCCGTCGAGCGAGCGAGAGAACGTCGTCGTTGCGGCGACGGCAAGCAGCACCGCGGGCAATGCGGCGATCAAACTGAAGAGCGCCACGATGCGGGTGTGCAGGCGGGCGCCGGGTATCCTCTGCTTCCACGCGCGCCGGAGGCCCAGAGCCTGCCACGCGATGGTGCCGAACATCGTCAGGATCAGAACGGCGTTGATGGCGAGCGCACCCCAGACGTATTCGTTGCGGGGAGCAATCGCCGTCAGCCCGGTCAAAATCATGTAGCTGACGAGCGCGGACGTCAGCGACAGCAGGACGACGCCCAATCCAAACCAAAACGCACGGTCGGATGGATTGAGTGGGGTCGTCCCCTCATCCATGAGCGCAGCCATAGCCTCTCGGTCGCCCATAGCGTCAGGATCGCGCACGGCATCGCGATCGCCGCGAGCGATCGTGTCAGCTTTGCCATTGCTGTTGCCGGCGCTCATCAAATTACGACCAAGTCTGCTATCGCTATGAATTCGTTTTCTAATTTTCGTTCGATAGAATTCGTGCGCGACGTTGCCTAACGCTGTGCGTCGCCTGCTGGCGCGCATGGAGCGGCGATCCCGCATCACGTCGGGAGAAACAACAACGTAACTGTGACATTTTCGCGACGGGTGTGGCGCAGTTCAAGCGCCAAATTTTCCGTTACCGGCTGCCTGTGGATAACTTCGACGCCGTTTCCGGCCGAGGACGTCAGCCCTCGACCGTGCGGAATACCCTGATGTTGAGGTCGCGAATGCGGGCGCGGAGCGTGTTCCGGTTGAGCCCAAGAAGCTCGGCCGCCCGGATCTGATTGCCGCGCGTCGCCGCCAGCGCGGCACTTAGCAGCGGCTTCTCGACGTCGCGGATGACGCGGTCGTAGAGGCCCGGCGGCGGCAGGTCGTTGCCGAAGGACGAGAAGTAGCGCGACAGGTAGCGCTCGACCGCCTCGCCGAGGTCGCCGCTCTCGGGCTGCCCACCGATGGGCGGCGCAACGGCAGAGCCTGCAAGCTCCTGCTCGACGATCTGTGCTGTCAGCGTGTCCTGCGTGTAGAGCGCGACGAGACGACGGACGACGTTCTCAAGCTCTCGAACGTTACCCGGCCAAGGATGCGCCTTCAGGCGTTCGATGGCCGCGCTCTCGATCGATTTCTGGCCGAGGCCCTCGCGTGCGGCCTGACGCAGGAAGTGGCGGACAAGATCGCCGACGTCTTCAAGGCGCTCACGCAGCGGCGGCAGGCGGATCGGCACTACGTTCAGGCGATAGAACAAGTCTTCGCGGAAGAGGCCCTGCTGGATCTGCGTTTTGAGATCGCGGTGGGTCGCGGCTATGATGCGGACGTTGGTCTTGATCGGCGTGCGGCCGCCGACCGTCGTATATTCGCCCTGCTGCAGAACACGCAGCAGACGCGTCTGAGCTTCGAGCGGCATGTCACCGATCTCGTCAAGGAAGAGCGTGCCGCCTTCCGCCTGCTCGAAGCGGCCGGGCGTGCGCGTCTGGGCTCCGGTGAAGGCGCCCTTCTCGTGGCCGAACAGCTCGCTCTCGATCAATTCGCGCGGGATGGCGGCCATGTTGATCGCAACGAACGGACCGTGCCGGCGCTTGCCGTAATCGTGCAGCACGCGGGCGACGAGTTCCTTGCCCGTCCCGCTCTCGCCGTTGATCATGACGGTCAGATCGCTCTGCGTCAGGCGGGCGAGAACGCGGTAGATGTCTTGCATCGGCAGCGAACGGCCGATCAGCGGCAGCTCGTCGGATTCGCGCTCGGTCGCCGTCGCCTGGCGTTTGCGGCCCGGTTCCGATAGCGCCCGTGAGACGACGGCCACGACCTCGTTGAGATCGAACGGCTTGGGCAGATATTCGAATGCCCCCTTCTCCGCCGCAGTCAGCGCCGTCATCAGCGTGTTTTGCGCGCTCATGACGATGATGGGCAGATCCGGACGCAACTTTTTCATGCGCGGGATCAGGTCGAACGCATTTTCATCGGGCATCACGACGTCGGTGATGACAACATCGCCCTCGCCCTGACTCACCCAACGCCAGAGCGTCGCCGCATTCCCGGTTGCACGGGGGGCGAAGCCGGCGCGCGCCAGTGCTTGGTTCAACACCGTGCGAATGGCGGTATCGTCGTCGGCGATCAGTATGGTGCCTCTGGCCATCAAGTCTCTCTCGTGGTCGGCACGGCCGCGGGACGTGTGCGCTGCATCGGAAGCAGCACGCGGAATACCGTGCGTTTTGGTTCGCTTTCACATTCGATGATGCCGCCGTGATCGGCGATGATCTTCGCGACAAGGGCGAGGCCCAGTCCGCTGCCGGATGCCTTCGTCGTGACGAACGGATCGAAGAGATGCGGCTTCAGGTGCTCAGCGATGCCGCAGCCGTTGTCTTCGATCTGGATCATCAACGGCAGGCTGACGCGCGTATCGGAGCCCGGAAGCGACAGTCTTACGCCCGGACGAAACGCCGTCGTCAAGATGATGCGACCGCCATCTGTCTTTTCACCAATAGCCTCGGCGGCGTTCTTCAGAAGATTGAGGAAGACCTGAACGAGCTTGTCGCGATTGCCAAGAACAAAGGGCAGCGACGGATCGTAGTCTTCGACATAACGGACGTTGCGGCCGAAGCCATGCTCGGCGATGCGGCGCACATGGTTGAGGACGTCATGGATGTTGACGGCATCCTTGCTGATTGGACGCTCGTCTCCGAACACTTCCATGCGATCGACGAGATTGCGAATGCGATCGGTCTCGGAACAGATGAGCTGCGTCAAAGCGCGGTCCTCATCGGACAGTCCCGGCTCCAGCAGCTGCGCCGCGCCGCGAATGCCGGACAGCGGGTTCTTGATCTCGTGCGCCAGCACGCCGGCCATGCCGGAAACGGAGCGGGCCGCGGCGCGATGCGTCAACTGTCGCTCGATCATTTGCGCCATCGAGCGCTGCTGCAGCATGAGGAACATGTTGCGCGGCTCTTCAGGGAGCGGACCGCCGTAGATGTCTACGAGCTTGGCGCCCGAGAAGCGCGGGGTCGCGACTTCGATACCGTATTCGTTCACAGTTGCGCCGGTCGCCTGCACCTGCTCGATGAGGCCCAGCAGCGGACAGCCGAACGCGACGATCTCCGAAATTCGGCTGCGCGTGAGCGTCGTCGCGCTCATCGAGAAGAAGGATTCCGCTGCCGAGTTCGCAAACACGATCGACTGATCGTTGGCGATAACGAGGATCGGGTGCGGAAGCGCACTCAAGAGATCTTCGCAATCGACGATCGGTCCTGGTGGTGGCGCCGCGGAGGCGCGTTCGGATTGGCGTATCGACGCCGACTTGCTGCTCATGCCGCGAGAGACTCCGTACCAGAGTAAAAGGATTTAAGACCATCAATCACGCGCTGCGGTTCAAGCATCACACAAAGCTTTCCCCGCCAGGATTTGACGACTGCGTCGCTGGCCCCACTCGACGCCAGATACCAACCGATGTGCTTGCGCGCGTTGCGCAGGCCCAGCTCCCTGCCGTAATGACCGAGCATCATTTCGAAATGCTCGATCGCAATGTCGCGCTGTTCGTCAAGCGCCGGGTCGCCAGGGTCACGGCCCGATGCGAGAGACTTGGCGATCCGTCCTGGCATCCACGGCGCGCCGTAAGCGCCGCGTCCGACCATCACACCCTTTGCGCCGGAAGCTTCCAGTGCCGCGCGAGCGTGGTCGGGCGAGAGAATGTCGCCATTGACCAGGACGGGAAGCGAGGTGGCGTCGACGACGGCGCGCACCGCGCGCCAATCGGCAGCGCCGGTGAAGAACTGGCAGCGCGTGCGTCCGTGCACGGTGATGAGCTTGATGCCTTCGGCCTCGGCGCGGCGCGCAAGCTCGCCAGCGTTGCGGGTCTTGTCGTCCCAGCCGAGACGCATTTTCAGCGTCACCGGCACCTTGACGGCATTGACGACGGAACGAATGAGCGACTGGGCATGATCGAGATTGCGCATCAGCGCGGAGCCGGACAGCTTGCCTGTCACTTCGCGTGCTGGGCAGCCCATGTTGATGTCGATCACGTGGGCGCCTTTGCCTTCGGCGATCTTCGCGCCTTCGGCCATCCAGTGTTCCTCGCGCCCGGCGAGCTGAATGACGAACGGCGTTAAATCACGACCTTCCACCCGCCGCAGCACGTCGCGGCGCGCCTTCGCCAGTTCCTCGCTCGCGACCATTTCAGATACGACGAGCGTCGCTCCAAGACGGTGAGCAAGGCGGCGAAACGGTAGGTCTGTTACTCCGGACATGGGCGCCAGCACTGCGGGTGGCGCGCCGTTTACGATGTTTTCCAGCATACGGTCCTAGAGAGACGGCCCCATCGACTGCCTATTCATTGAGCAGAACGATCGTCTGCCGTGAGTTTGGGCAGACTAGGCAAGGAGGAATGATTTCGCAAGGGCGAACAATACATTTACAATTTGCCCATTTGACGCGGTCTCACCCTGTTCGGCTATGAAATTGGGCATAGCACGCCCGCCGTCAACGTCGCGGTTGCAAGGCGAGTGTTGCGAAAGTGCTCGCCAACAGGCAGGGAGTTGCAGCCTGACTTTCGGGCAGCATCCTGTTCTTGGGGGAGGTTTGTGTTGCGCATCGCCGCTTTAATCGTCGCGGCCGGACGGGGAACGCGCGCCGCCAGCCAAGGCGCGGGTCCGAAACAATATGCTCAGATTGGCGGCAAATCCGTCCTCGAACGGGCGATCGCCATCTTCGCGGGCCACGCCGAGATCGACGAGGTCAAAGTCGTCATTCACGCGGATGACGGTGAGTTGTATCGGCTTGCGACCTCTGCCGGCGGTGGGACGAAGCTTTCCGAACCCGCGATGGGCGGCGCCACGCGGCAGGCTTCGGTCCTTCGGGGTCTTGAAGCCCTCGCCTCCTCATCGCCGCCCGACCTCGTTCTGATCCACGACGCGGCGCGGCCGTTCGTTTCGGCTAAGACGATTTCGAAGGTTATTGCCGCACTCGGCGGACGGCCAGGAGCGCTGGCAGCTCTTCCCGTCACCGATACGCTGAAGCGCGCGGCCGACGGTATCGTGACCGACACAATCGCGCGCGATGGTCTCTGGCGGGCACAGACGCCGCAGGGATTTCACTTTACACCGATCCTGAACGCGCACCGCAAAGCGGCCGAGCAAGGCATCGACACATTCACCGACGACGCGGCAATTGCGGAATGGGCCGGGCTCGACGTAGCTATCGTCGAAGACTTAAGCAGCAACATCAAAATCACGACAGCAGAGGATCTCGACGTGGCGGACCGGCAATTGACGAGCGCATTGGAACCGCGGATCGGGAGCGGCTTTGACGTGCATCGCTTTTGCGAGGGCGATCACGTCTGGCTCGGCGGCATCAAGATCCCGCATACACACAAGCTCGAAGGCCATTCGGACGCCGACGTCGTATTGCACGCATTGACCGACGCTTTGCTCGGCGCCATCGGCGACGGCGATATCGGTCAGCACTTCCCACCGTCCGATCCGAAGTGGAAAGGCGCGGCATCGAAGCTCTTTCTTGAAGACGCTGTTCGACGTGTGCGCGATCTTGGCGGCCGGGTAGGCAATGTCGATATTACGGTGCTCGCCGAAGCGCCGCGCGTCGGTCCGCATCGCCCGGCCATGCAAGAGCTGATCGGTGGCGTGCTCGGACTTCCCGCACATCGCGTCGGCATCAAAGCGACGACGACGGAGCAGATGGGCTTCACCGGACGACGCGAAGGCATCGCCGCCATGGCGACTGCGATGGTCTTCTTACCCGCGGAGACAACATGAGCGACAAGCCGCAGCAGTCTTCATCAGACATCGCGACGAACACTGCGCTGCGGTTGACGGTCCGAAACGTGGCCGTCTTGAACCTCACCTATTTCGGTATCGAGTTTGCGGTAGCGCTGGCGATCGGCTCGGTCGCGTTGTTTGCCGACAGCGTCGATTTTCTCGAAGACGGCGCAATCAACCTGCTAATCCTTGCCGGGCTCGGGTTCACGATAGCGCAACGGGCCAAGCTCGGAATGGTGCTGGCTGTCATTATCCTGGTGCCGGGCCTCGCGACGCTCTGGACAGCGTGGCAGAATTTTTCAAGCGGCCTGGTGCCGGAGGCTATATCGATCACGGTCACCGGCATCGGCGCGCTCATCGTCAACTCAATATGCGCATGGATGCTGGCGCCGTTCCGGGCCGCGGGCGGCAGTCTGACGCGCGCAGCGTTCCTGTCGGCGCGCAACGACGTGGCGGCCAACATTGCGATTATTGCGGCGGGTCTGCTGACGAGCATCACACACTCGCACTGGCCCGATCTGATCGTCGGCCTCGGCATCGCCGCGATCAATGCTGGTGCAGCGCACGAAGTCTATGAAGCGGCTCGCGAAGAGCACGCGCAGTCACGCTCCTGACAGCGGTAGATATCCACAAGCGCAGGTGCGTCGAGTTGCAGCTGCGCGCATGGGCAACACCACAGCCGCAGATGCTGCTTTGCAACGGCTTTCGCCATTGACCCTCAAGGCAGAATCGCGGCATCAAATGAACACGTGGTTGTATTGCCACGATCCACACGAGAGTGCCCATACGGGAGCCGATATGAACATCATGCCCCAAAATCTCGACCGCCAGCACGTCGACGCAGCCATCAGCACTATTGCCGAGGCTCAAGCCGAGATGTGCTTAGCGACCCGTGTTCGTCAGCTCTCGCGTATCGTCACGAGGGTCTACGATGATGCCTTGCGCCCACTTGGCATCACCGCAAGCCAATACACGCTGCTTGCCCAGCTCGCGTCTCGTGACGGCATCACCGCCGTCGAGATCGGCCACGAACTCGACATCGAGAAGTCGACACTGTCCCGCAACTTGAAGCGCCTGCTCGCGCTTGGCCACATCGTCATGGATCCGCCCGCCGGACGACGGGGACGCGGTCTGCACCTTACGCCCAAAGGTCAGGCTGTTCTGAAGGATGCCTATCCGATCTGGCAGGATGCCCAGAAGCGTACTGTCGGTGCCATGGGGACTGACAGCAGGTCTGTACTCGACAGTCTGCTTTCGCATGCCGAGGTACTCGCGGCGGCCTGATCAGCTGGGCCGTTTGCACATTCTCCTCTCTCTAGTTAGCCTTTAGGGGGGCGCTTCATCGGAAGCGCTCCCTATTTTCTTTTTGGAATAAGCGACGAGGCCTCCAGTGTTCCCGGCAGACGTCCTCACCAACGCCAAGCATCTCATCGACATCCTTCGCGATCAGAATCGAACGCTGACGACGGCCGAGAGCTGCACGGGCGGGCTCGTGGCTGCGGCCATCACCGCCGTTCCCGGCTCCTCCGATGTCTTCTACGGCGGGTTCGTGACCTATTCGAACGACGCCAAGGAACACATGATCGGCGTCGATGCTGAACTCATCAAGCATCACGGCGCGGTCAGCGAGGCCGTCGCACACGCGATGGCAGAGTGCGCGGTCAGCACGACCGGCGCCGATCTCGCGGTTTCGATTACGGGCATCGCCGGTCCCGGTGGAGGAAGCCCGCACAAGCCGGTCGGGCTGGTTTACATCGCCATCGCGTCGGTATTTGATGCTCCACGCGTGGAACGGCACATGTTCGGCGAAGCCGGCCGCGACGAAGTACGCTTAGCCAGCCTCAGGGCGGCATTGAGACTGCTCGAAGAGGCGGCCAAATGAGCGAATGTCTGGGTTTGCGCAACCGATCCATCGGCGCGATCGCCGTGGCTATGTTCGGTGCCCTGCTCGGAACTACCTCAGTCTTCTCGCCGGTTTGGGCGGCCGATCTTTCGGCACGGGATATTTCGATCCTGCTGTTCCGCGCCGCGCCCGGTAGCCACCCAGCGCTCAACAACCGCAATCTGATGCGGCTCGATCTCGCATCGCTCGATTTCAAGAAAGCCGATCTTCGGCAGGCCAATCTGTTCGGCACGGACCTGACCGGCGCCAATCTCTCCGGTGTCGATCTGAGCGGCGCGCGGCTCGACCGGGCAGTCATCATCAGCGCGCGCTTCGACGGCGCCACTCTCGATGATGCGTCCCTCATGCGGCCGGCGACGACGTCAACGCTCGTGCCTATTCCGCGGGAGGCGCCGAGCCTGAAGGGCGCTTCGCTCAAACGCGTGAAGTTCTTTGGCGATTTTTCCGGGTCCGATTTTTCCGGCGCCGATCTGACGGATTCGGTCTGCGCGCCGATCAACAGGACCGGTTTCATCGAACATCTCTGGCGCTCGGTTTTCGTCAGCGCGAATCTCTCTGGCGCAATCCTGACGCGAGCCAACATGGACCGCTCTCAGTTGAGCTTCGCCGTGCTCAAAGGTGCGATCCTGCACGCTACCCAGTTGCGAGGAGCCGATCTTTCCGGCGCCGATCTCAGCGGCGCCGACCTCTCCGGAGCGGACCTGACGGACGCGGACCTGACCGATGCCAACATCACCGGCGCCGATCTGTCCGGCACACGGCTTCACGGCGCAATCGGGCTCGAAAGCCTCAAGGGGCTGTCGCTCGCCAGAAACTCGGACAAGATCATTCGCTAGATGCGATCTTCGGCTGCGTTGCCGTAGATCTTGGCGGCCCGTTCCTCGAAGGCCTGCGTGAAGCGGCGGAATGCCTGATCGAACATCGAGCCCATCAGCACGCCGAGCAGCTTCGAGCGGAACTCGTAATCGATGAAGAAATCGACCGCCGAGCCCGTTGCGTCGTCGATAAAGCGCCAGCGATTGTCGAGGTGCTTGAAGGGACCGTCGAGATAGCTGACGTCGATGCGCAGCTCTGCCGGGTTGGTTACGACGCGCGTGGTAAAGTTCTCGGCGATGGATTTATAGCCGACGCTCATGCGCGCCGTCAGTTCCTCCCCTTCCCCTTGCGGGCGGCGTGAGAGGACGGTCAAGCCGGTGCAGAGCGGCAGAAATTCCGGATATTTCTCGATGTCGGCGACGAGCGCATACATTTGCGCGGCCGAGAAGCGTGCGTGGCGCTGGGATGAAAAAGACGGCATGGCGGCGCTTATGGCACACGATCAGATAAGATGAAAATGCGCATGACGTCATAGCTGCGCGAGGCGCTTCCCGCCCGGTCACAGCAGTGGCGATCACTTAAGCGATCAGCCGGGCCAGAAGGACGACGATGATGGCGCCAATGGCCGCAGTAATGATCTCAGTGACGAGGGCGTTGCCGATGCCGAGATTGATACCGAGCGCCTTGAACAGATATCCGCCGACGAACGCGCCAATGATGCCGGTGATCAAATATCGGATCAGGCCATCACCGCCGACCACGAGCGAGGCCAAGAAGCCGGCAACGATGCCGATCAGGGCGAAGACGATCAAATCGCGGGTTTGGCTGTCCATCCGGCTCTCCGACGACATTTCCAGTGCCAGCAAGCGATCATCAACTGACCGGCTTGCGACGTGGTGCTTTAGACGTGGCAGCGCGCGCCTAAATATTGATTGAGCAGGTCATTGTACTTGTCAACGTTGGCACGCTGACCGGCGCTGAGCTTGCCGCCGTTGCTCGCGCGTTCCACCTGCGCAGGCACGCCCTGAGAGTCCAGGCGATTGAGTTCGTTACGGATGGATCCGCACGACTGACCCGGTGGCAGCGGTCGCGCACCTGGATCGCCGTTTCCTCCGGCCGCGCCTCCGCAACCTTGGAGCGCCCCCGTCAGGACGGTCACAAGAACAACCGCTAGACTACCCCGCATTATCCGTCTCGCTCGCGTAAGTTCTTTTGGAAGTGAGAAGGAGCCCCTGCCCCCGCAATGGTCGCAAAGACCACAGCTCGATAGCCTTCGCAATCCCCCGTGGCGTTCCTGTGGCGGTGCAGCAGCACTCACCAATTTGAAAATAGCCCCAGGGGATACACTCTGCGCCAGCGCAGGCCCCGTTTTCCGGAGCCCGCCGTGGGCGCTGCGCGATCATCGGCTTTCAGGCAAACTTATTTATTTGCCGCTGCCGTCTGCTGCGTGGGTGCTTGCGCCGCAGCCTGGTTCGGGACTGACGGGCCGCACCGGGTCTGGAATTGCTCGTAGGCTTTGTTGAGTTCGGCCTGTTTCTGCAGCGCCGTGCGCTTGACCGAGACCTTGCTCGTCTTGCCGTCTGCCGCCTGCTCGAGCCGATTGATGGTGCCGTCAGCTTTCAGCGTGTTGATCTGGCTTGCCAGCGAGACGCACACAGGGTCCGTCTTCGCAGCGGTCTGCTGGGGTGTGATCGAGCCCGTCGAGAGATCAAAGCCCCCGTTCGCGCAGCCGCCGACCAACGCTGTTGCAACGACGATCATTCCGACTTTGCCAAATGATACCGCAGTCATCGACCCACCCCCAGAAGTTGCACGCCGGCAACTTAACGCGCACGTCTCGTCTGCTTAGCGGCTGGGCGGAAGTGTGCGCAAGCTGGGTGGGGCCGGTCATCCCCTAGCGAAACTCTGCCGCCAGACCGAAGGTGTGGACATCGGCGCTCTGGCGCAACTCGGCAACACTCGATTCACGTCGAACCGAAAAGGAGGGGTATCTCTCGGTGGAATGCGTCAGTGTGTGACGCGGCGGCGCATCTTGCCGTAGCTCGCAAGCTCGCTCTGCGGGAACGAGGCGTTGAAGCCTTTGCGGAGGGCTTCGATGGAGTGTTCCTCACCGAGTTCTCCGCTCAGCGACGCAGCATGGGCAATGTGATGGCCGATCTGCGCAAGGACGCGCCCCCACTCTTCCAACTGGGGACCAAAGGCCTCGCCATTGAGAGCCACCGCCAAGGCGCCGTCAGCGACCCAGGCCCGAATCAATTCGACCGCCTGTTCGGCTTCGGGAACCCCGTCGGGCACATCCAGCTCAAGGAGCGGATCCGAATCGTTAAAGTCAGACATCGTCGACGGACTCCTTGATTACGATCGCGTCGGCAAATTTAGCCACCACACACGTCACGGCTGACTATCGCTATTACTCACACTTGTGAGCCACAACGATATTGCAAGTTAGTAGTGAACTACGGTCTTTATCGGGCGACAACTATTTTGTCGTCGGGGCGGACGTAACCGAGTACGTCACGCGCGGTCTCTTCGACGATATCGGCGTTCGGAATTTCCGGCGACAACAACGCGACGTCGTGGCGAAGCCGCGTCCGAACTGTTTCGAGACCCTTGATTTCGAAGTCCAGCAGTGCGGAGCGATCCTTCAGCTCGGCGCGCGCCTCAAGGCCGTGCTGGCCATAACGAATATGATACGAAAAATAGGCCGTGAGCCCGAGGCATGCGAGCGTCACCGAAAGCTGTTTGAGGAGCCAGATGGCTCCGCGGCGTCGCGGCGGACTCGCGTAATGCACGCGCATTTCCCTGAGTGAGAACGGATCTCGTTTTTATAGGGAGATGCCGATTAAGGCAGGGTAAACCGCTGGGCGAGTGTCGCAGGTCCGCCGGCCGGACAGCCCGCGAAATCGAGGCGCTGCTGGCGCTCGTCCCGAATTGTCAGAAGCGGTGCTTCACGGTGCCGTGGATCATCAGATCCCGCTTCTCGTCGTCATCGGGCGAGTTGGGAAAGTCCGGTGTCGAGCGGTTGTTTTCTTCCTCGACGGCGCCGTAAAGGAGATCGAGGCCGAAGTCCATTTTCGGAAGCGTGCCGATCTTGCCGAGACCGGGAATGCGGATTTCGGTGCCGGTATCGGCTTTGGCAGGTGCAGAGTCTTCCTGCTCCTGCGCCTTGGGTGCATCAGGCACAGGGACGCCACCGGGGATTGCGCCCCGCTGTTCTTCCATGGCGATCACATTAGTGCTGTGCACGGCGGCAAGAGCCGCAAGTACCAAGAGCACCAGTCCTAGCCGTTTCACAAATACCCCGCGATGCCTCGCAAGCATGCACATGAGCTACTGATGCGCGGTAGATAGCAGAAACTCAATGGCAATATCCCAGGTTGTCTGGCTTCCCATCCGTTTCTCGGCAATCCTGTTGTAAGGTCGCCATATCGCCTGTTTGTCACAGGTCGAGGGGAAATTCCGGTAATGTATTTAAGCATTTCCTAGAAGAACAAAAAGGGGCCGCCCGACGGCAGCCCCAAGCATCTGTTCGCAAACGGGAGAGAGCGATCAGAACCTCATAAGTGCTCCAGCGATGACGGCATCGAAGGCATCGACACTCGTCGAGACACCAGCCGTGTTGGCAATATCGCCGTCAGCGTGACGATACATGACATAGAGGTCCATGGCCGCCGGCTCGATATTCTGGACGACACCAGCAGCGTAGAAGTTCAGGTCGGTTGAACCCAAAGTTCCGTTGCCGGCGCCGACGTTGGTGATGCTGATGTTGTTCTTGCTGCCACCATCATCATGACGGTATTCGCCGAAGATCGTCGTCTTGCCGAGCGGGATGAACTTCTGCTCGATACCACCCTGAATGAAGTACATACTGCTCGTCGCCTCGGTGCCGGGCGCATCCAGATCCGCAACGCGCTGGTCGCGATTCTGGCCGTAGCCGCCATAGACATAGAGACCCGTCGGAACGTGCATGACGGTCGCAGCGGCACCGAACAATTGGCAATCAGTGGGCGCGGTCTTCGTCGAGCAACCGATATTTTCGTCGGAGTTTTCGCCGTAACCGACCTTGGCGAGAACCTGGAAGTCGCCCCATTTGTTGGTATAGTTCAGCGACATGCCCCAATCGTCGTCCTCACCCCACGAGGCGGTCAGCGTAAAGCCGGCAATCGTCGGAGAGTCGTAGCGGACGACGTTGCGGCGACCGTCCTGGCCAACCGTGCCGTTGTCAATACCTTGCATAATGGCGTTCGAGCCGTTCCACGTCAGAGAAGACGAACCCTGAGTTGTCGGGGAACCGCCAATGAACGCGCCGTTGTGACGAAGAGCGAAGTTGCCCTGATAAACAGCGGCCGCCTGAGCGTCCGAGAAGTTACGCGTGTTGGCACCATCAGCGTCATCGAGCACGTGGTACATTGCCGTGCCGTCCTGACCGACGGTGACTTTGCCGAGGTCTTTGCTTTTGATGAACCAGCTGCTCTTACGCACCGATACCGAGTTGTTGCCGGTACCGTCGGCGTTGTTCTGGCTCCAGCCCGAGGAACCCGAGGAGTTTGCGCCAAGGATACCAAGCTCCAAGGTGTAGCCAGCCGACCAACCCGGAATAATCTGAGCTTCGCCAACGAAGCGGACGCGGCTCTGTTCGAGCTTATTGGTGCCGACGTAAGCATTGCTTTCGGTGCCGTCGTCCCACCACATGACGCTTTCATTGACCCAGCCAGAAACCGTCAGCGAAACTTTGCGGTTACCTTTGCGAGCGGTCGTGGCTTCGAGTTCAGCCACACGTTCTTCAAGATCGGCGCAGCAGTCGCCGCCCAAGTCGGCAGCAGCGGCCGGCGTAATGCCTGCGGCGACGAACCCGAAGGCCGCCAGCAAAGCCCAACGGCTGCTTGATAATTTGAATACCGAATTCATCGGTGCCCCTCTATTTTTACAGACCCCAGATAACTGACGGCACGCAATCCCCTAGCGCGCCGGGCGTTTTTCGCCAGTTTTGCCCGCAGTGCGTCTAAGCCATGTGGACAACTTAAGTGTCTGCTAACCGGTCTATTTAACAGTTGCGTGACAGTTGGCCGTCACAATCGTTGCTTTGCTGCAACATCTGGCCCTTTGGACCGTTTCTGTGCTTCAATAACAACACTTCCGGGACCTAAAGCATGGCTGGACAAGACATTTTTGACGTTGCTGTCATCGGAGCAGGTCCTGCCGGACTTGTCGCAGGCGCCGCATGTGCGATGTCCGGCCTCCGTACGGTGGTTATCGGGCCACCCTCCAACCCGCTCGATCGGAGGACCTCGGCGCTGTTCGGCGGCTCTATCGAGCTGCTGAAAAAGCTCGATATTTGGGCGCGGCTGCAGGCTCATTCCGAGCCTATCACCGGCATCCGGATTGTAGATGGAAGCAAGCACCTCCTGCGGGCGCCGGAGGTGCTTTTCGAGGCGCGTGAGGCCGGATTTGAAGCCTTTGGCTACAACATCCCCAATGTGCCTCTGACGGAGGCGCTAGAAGCGGTCTGCCAAGGCTCGACGACGCGCATTCCCGTAGCCGTCAGCCGGATCGACATCGGTTCTGAGAACGTCACGCTGACGTATCGCGATGACGCGACGATCACGGCGCGGTTGGTCGTCGCCGCCGATGGCCGTCGGTCGGCAGCCCGTACAGCGGCGGGCATTGACGTTGCATCATGGACCTACCCGCAATCTGCAATTGTAGCGACATTCCATCACCAGCGTGACCATCACGGCGTCTCGACCGAGTTGCATCGCCCCGTCGGCCCTCTCACGGTCGTGCCAGGGCCGGGCAAAACCTCGAACCTCGTCTGGATCGAGGAACCGGAAGAAGCGAAGCGCTTGCTGGCGCTTGATGATTCGGCATTCGAGCACGAACTGGGACAGGCGCTTAAGGGGCTGCTCGGCTCCATCTCCGGCTTGACGCCAAGACAAGCTTTTCCGCTTTCCGGCCAGAGCGCACGGATACTGGCGAAAAACCGGGTCGTGGTCGCGGGCGAAGCCGCCCACGTCATTCCACCGATCGGCGCCCAGGGCCTCAACCTCAGCTGCCGAGACGCGGCAACTCTCGCCGAGATTGCGGGAGAGGCTAAAACCCGGGGCGAGGATATCGGCGGCGACGCCGTGCTCAGCCGGTACGACAGTGCGCGGAAGGCCGACATCGGAACCCGGATCTTCGCGATCGACCTGTTGAATCGCTCGCTGCTAAGCAGCCACATTCCGGGCGTGAACCTTGCCCGTGGGCTCGGCCTCTTTGCGCTGGCGTCAAGTTCGACCCTAAGGACCCAGGTGATGCGCGAAGGCATCCTCCCGTCCGCTTCGCGGCCCGCTCTGATGAGTGGCGGGGAAATGTGACCGCCGAGGCTTGACGGCCAGCGGAGCGCAGGGGCATCTCGCTGCGGCATTCGCCATCAGGATAAGGAACCGGGAACTGTCCTCGACGGAAATTTCGCCACTGCGCGATCTGCAGTTCAGGCTGGAATACGGCCTGCTTCGCTTCATCGTCGGCATTGTCCGCTCGGTGCCGCTCGACACGGCGACGCATATTTCGGCGTGGTGTTGGCGGCGGCTGGCGCCGAAGATCAATCCAAAACGGCACAAGCGCGCCCTCGATAATCTGAAGATCGCCTTTCCCGAGATGTCGGACGAAGAGCGACTGACGATCGCCCTGCGTCACTGGGAGAATCTCGGCCGCGTCATGGCCGAGACGATGCGGATCGACCAGATCATCGCCGAACCGTCGCGTCTGACGATCAAGAACCCAGATGTCTTCAATCGCTATGCGAGCAAGCTCGGGCCGATCGTCGGCGCATCGCTGCACATGGGCAACTGGGAGCTGGCGATTTGGCCACTGACGATCGCAGGCGCCAATCCGGCGTGCGTCTATCGCTCCGTCAACAATCCTTACATCGACCGCTACATTCGCTATCAACGGCGCGACCTCTATCCGGGCGGACTATTCGGCCGCGGCAAAGTCGAAGGCGATCACGGCGAGAGCCAGAAGACGGCGCGCGTGATCATGGATTACGTCCGCAACGGCGGGCGGCTCGGTGTCGTGTGCGATCTTTGGGACCGGACCGGTTTGCCGGTTCCCTTCTTTGGGCACGACGCCCGGACCGTCACCATTCCGGCGATGATCGCCCGGCGCGTCGGCGCGCGCATCTGGATGTCTCGCTGTATGCGCGTCGGCAACGACAGCCGCTTCGAGATCGAGCTGAAAGAGCTGCGCATTCCGCGCACGTCCAATCATGGCGAAGACGTCAAATGGGCAACCGCCGAGATGACGCGCCAGTTCGAGGAATGGGTGCGCGAACTGCCCGAGCAATGGATGTGGTCCAACCGCCGCTGGAATTAACCGCGCTGGCCCACCACGGCTTTTTCGGAACTGCATGGGCGACGAGAGCGTTTTTTGAGGTTGTGCCTCAACGGAGCGCGGAATGAACGACGCCCTGACGCCATTACGCCTCTTTGTCGTTGCCATGGGGCTTCTGCTGCCAACGATCGCCTTGATTCCGCTCGGCAGTCTTTGGCTTTGGCAGCACGGCTATCTTATTCACTGGGCCGTTGCGACGCTCATCTGCACGGCGCTGGCCTTCGTATTCGAGCGGCGAACGCTGGGTCGACCGCCAGCGCGCACCGCGGATGTTTCTGAGGTTCAAGAGGTGTTGCCGCCTGAGACTGCGGATGTTGCCTCAGATATTCGCAGCGACGCGATGTCGGCGGTCGATGTGTTTGCGAACGACTCTAACTCGCGCACGATCTCGACCTGGAACGACCTTCTGAATACCGGCCTAGAGACGGTCGAGATCGTTGCTAAGGTTTATCACCCAGCCGACAAAGACCCTATGCTGCACTTTACGGTGCCGGAAGCGTTGACTCTCGTCGAACAGGTGAGCGCAAGGCTGCGGCCTGTGTTCGAGGGAACGATCCCGCTCGGCAATCGACTGACGGTGGCGCAGTTCGCGCAGGTCTATCGCTGGCGCGGAATTTATGACGTTGCCGGGCGCGCCTGGTCGGTGTGGCGCGTGGCGCGCATGGTCAATCCGGCGACAGCGGCAACGTACGAAATGCGCGAGCGTTTATCGAAATCGCTGTTTCAGTGGCTGAAGGGCACGATCTCCGAGCGGCTCGTGCGCGCCTATATTCACGAGGTCGGTGCGGCGGCGATTGATCTCTATAGCGGCGAGTTGAGAAAAGAAGCTCAAACACGAAAAGCG
Organism: Hyphomicrobium sp. MC1; assembly: GCF_000253295.1. Classification (NCBI taxonomy): domain Bacteria; kingdom Pseudomonadati; phylum Pseudomonadota; class Alphaproteobacteria; order Hyphomicrobiales; family Hyphomicrobiaceae; genus Hyphomicrobium; species Hyphomicrobium sp. MC1. The sequence goes on from NC_015717.1 coordinate 1,983,831, forward strand.
GATCTGCGATCGCAGCCGACCGCCCCGCGCAAATAAATCCACCGAGCGATCGCTTTTAAATCGATCTCTCGGCGGATGAATTTCTTAGCTGTCGGGTGGTCGACGACGGTGTTCGTCGTTACGACTTCCACAGCGCGCCGATGACGAAGCCGACCGCTGCTGCTGCAAGCAACGTCGTCACAGGCTGTTCCTTGACCGACTTGTCGATTGCACCCTTCACGTTGCCGGCGACTTCGCTGGCTTGCTGCTTGGCCTGACCGGCCATTTCCTGAGCACGATCGGACGCGTCATCGTAAGCTTGTTTCGCTTTGCTCTTTAGATCTTCAACGCTGCCTGATCCGTACTGAGATGCGGATGACGTAGCCATTTGGGGGGTACTCCGTTTGTTGCAACATCGACCGTGCAACGCGAACGGAGAGTGGAAGGTTTCATGGCAAATCGGTGAGCAATGTCCGAACGCTGTATTCCAACTAAGCTGGGACTTTGCACGAGGCACTTTGATTATTGCGTGGCCAGGATGGCGGGTTCCGCGGCCACGACGTTAGGGCAACCGAGTCAACGCATCGCCATTCCGACTTATGTCCGAATGGCGATGCGAATTATTCCGTTACCGCATATCCGGTGGAACCGCTTCCTTTGCCAACGCCGTTAGTGCCTCATCGAGGCCAAGCACGGTCTGGTCTTGCGAACCGAGGCGGCGTACGGAAACCTTCTTCTCTTCCGCCTCGCGCTTGCCGACGACGAGGATGACCGGAACCTTGGTCAGCGAATGCTCGCGGACTTTGAGGTTGATCTTCTCATTGCGAAGGTCCGTTTCGACGCGCAGGCCCAGCGCCTTCGCCTTCTCTGCGACTTCGACCGCGTAATCGTTCGCGTCCGAGACGATCGGCGCGACGACGACCTGCAGCGGCGCGAGCCACAGCGGGAAGTGTCCGGCGAAGTTCTCGATCAGAATACCGGTGAAACGTTCGAGTGAACCGAAGATCGCGCGGTGGATCATCACCGGCGTTTTCTTCTCCGACTTCTCGTCGATATAGAACGCGCCGAGGCGGCCCGCGAGGTTGAAGTCGACCTGCGTGGTGCCACACTGCCAGTCGCGGCCGATGGCGTCACGCAGCACGTATTCGAGCTTCGGTCCGTAGAACGCGCCCTCACCCGGCTGGATCTCGGTCTTGATCTGATCGTTCGAGCGGCGCTTCACTTCATCGAGCACGTCGCTCAGAGCCTTCTCGGCTTTGTCCCAAAGCTCATCGGAGCCGACGCGCTTTTCAGGCCGCAGCGACAGCTTGATGACGATGTTTTCGAAGCCGAAGTCTTTGTAGATCGAGAGCAGCAGATCATTGATCTTGAGGCATTCCTCCATGATCTGATGCTCAGTCAGGAAGATATGCGCATCGTCCTGCGTGAAGTGGCGCACCCGAAGCATGCCGTGCAGCGCGCCCGACGGCTCATAACGATGTACCTTGCCGAACTCGGCGATGCGCAGCGGTAGATCGCGATAGCTCTTCAGACCGTTCTTGTAGATCTGGACGTGGCCGGGACAGTTCATCGGCTTGCAGCAGAACACGCGCTCATCGGGAAGCACGGTCGTAAACATGTTCTCGCCGTAGTTCTCCCAGTGACCCGAAAGCTCCCAGAAGTGCTTCTCCATCATGTCCGGAGTGTTGACCTCGGTATAGCCTGCGCGCGCCTGCTGACGGCGCATGTAGGCGATCAAGGTCTGGAACAGGGTCCAGCCTTTCGGATGCCAGAAGACGGAGCCCGGCGCTTCTTCCTGGAAGTGGAAGAGATCCATCTCGCGGCCAAGCTTGCGGTGATCGCGCTTCTCGGCTTCTTCGAGCTGATGCAGATAAGCTTTCAGTTCATCCTCGGTCGCGAACGCGGTGCCGTAGATGCGCTGAAGGACCGGCTTGGTTGAATCGCCGCGCCAATAGGCGCCTGCGAACTTCATCAGCTTGAACGCTTTGCCGACTTGGCCTGTCGACGTCATGTGCGGGCCGCGGCAGAGATCGAGCCACTCGCCCTGCTTGTAGATCTTGACGTCCTGGTCTTCCGGAATGGCGTCGACAAGCTCGACCTTGAAGTACTCGCCCTTGTCCTTGAAGAACTCCTTCGCCTTGTTGCGCGACCAGACTTCCTTCGTAAAAGGCGCGTTTTTGGCGATGATCTCGCCCATGCGCTTTTCGATCTTCGGAATGTCTTCCGGCTCGAACGGCTGCTGCTTGGCGAAGTCGTAATAGAAGCCGTTGTCGATCACGGGGCCGATGGTCACCTGAGTGCCGGGCCAGATCGACTGCACGGCTTCGGCGAGAACGTGCGCGGCGTCGTGCCGGATCAGCTCTAAGGCTGCCGGATCGGTGCGCGAGACGAAGTTGATCGACGCATCCTGATTGATCGGATCGGCAAGGTCGGCCAGCGCGCCATTGAGCTGCATGGCGACGGTACGTTTCGCGAGCGAAGGAGAGATCGACTTGGCGATTTCGAGGCCCGTGGTTCCCGCTGCTACCTGGCGCTGCTTGCCGTCTGGGAACGTAATGGTGACGTCTGTCATCGTGGCCTCCTTTGCTCACTCGCCGCATACGGACGCGGCGTAAGACGATTTTCGATTGCGCTAATGGGGTGTGGGCGCGTCCAAGTCAAGCTGCGGCATGATCGAAAGCGAAGTCTACCGCCAGCGACCATAGCGCCAGGGCTGGAAGGTGTGTTTGACATCGCGGATGTCCGGCACGGGGTCGACGCCATGGGTGCCACCCGGTCCGCAGCGGACGAACCGCGACAGCGTCAGCCAGAAGCCGCGCCAGGCGCCGTTCAGCTCGATCGCCTGCAGCCCGTATTCCGAGCATGTCGGCCAATGGCGGCACTGGCCACCAACCAGCCATTTGAAGGTGTAGCGGTAGACGTGGATCGGCGCTTTCAGCAGCGTTTTGGCAAGCCTCGAACTCATGTCCGAAGCAGAGCGCGTTTCCACAGCGCTATGCAAGTGCGACGCTCTGATGGCCCGCGCCTCGCCTTACGGCGTCGGGGTTGCAGGAGCCGCGGGGGCCGGCGCGGCAGGCGTCGCCGGTTGGGCAGCCTTCGCAGTCTCAAGGTCCTTCTGAAGCGTCGCGATCTGACCCTTGAGGCTGTCGATCTCACCGCGAAGCGCAGCAGCTGCGGATTCGGCGTCGGCTTTCGCCTTATTGGCGGCTTCCAGCTCGGCCTTGACCTTGTTCGTCGCGTCGTCGGCCGTGGCGAGCTTGGCTTTCATTTCCTCGGCGGCGCCCTGGAGCTTGGCCTTCAGGTCGTCGTTTTCCTTGGTCACAGCCGTGACCTTGTTGTCGAGTTCGGAAACCTTGCCCATTGCCGTTGAAACGTCGGCCTTGCTTTCGTCGGCCTGGCGCTGGGCATCGCTGACGGCGGCCTTCAGGCGGTCGATCTCGTCTTGCGACGACTTTCTGACATCGGCGGCATCATCGACGGCCTTTTGCAGCGAGGTGACCTCTCCCTGCAGCGCCGACACTTGAGCCTCAGCCGACGTCTTCTGTTGCCAGCCATAGATCGCCACCAACGCCAGGATCGCGATAACGATCCATTTCAGTGCGCTGGTCGATGAGGCAGCACCCTCTGCGCGCGTGCCACTATCGTTATCCTGCGCTGACATCTGGATCTCCCGTTGTGCTCTAAGGTCTATTTTTTTCCAGCCGTTGCACGCCAGCCAATGCTTGGAGACGCGCCGGTTTCTTTCTTCGTTTTTGTGACTAACGAACCGACCGTTCGATGCGTCTTCTACTCCCAGTTTTTCTCAAACCGAAAGCCCTTCCAGCAAGCCGGGGGAAGAAAGATTCCGCCGAGTTGTCGAAATGGCTCGCCGCATCGATCCGGGGTGCAGTCGCAGAATATACAGCACGCCGGCTCGCGCCCGTCGATTGGGCGTACGGGCGTCGGTCAGAAATTTAGAGGAAAAATTGCGGTCAAGGTTAGCGTTCTGCCTGGACGTCGGCGCTCGCTCGCACCTCGGCATCCTCGAGCGCCTTTTCGACCGCATCGAACACCAGAAGTGTTGATGCATGTCGGGCCTTGTAGTTGCGGACCGGCTCAAGAACGGCGAGATCCGCCCAGCGCCCGGCGGGCGGCGGACCACCCTCCTTCAACATGGCGCGCATTTCCCGGCCGATGCGGCGAAGCTCATCCGGCGTCGAGCCGACGATCTCCCGCCCCATGACCGAGGCCGAGGCCTGACCCAGCAGGCAAGCCTTCACCGACTGGCCGAATTCGCTTACATGCCCGTCTTCGAGCTTTACGTCGACAGTCACGGTCGAGCCGCAGAGCTTGGAGTGTCCCGTGGCGCTGCCGTCGGGTTCGGTCAGGCGGTCGGTATGAGAGATACCGCCCGCGAGCTCCAGGATGCGCGTGTTGTAGATCTCATCGAGATTGGCCATAGCGATCTTCGCGTCTTCCGGTTCTCAGGATCCGTCTTTCGGATCTTTGGGCCGCGACCGACCCTCGTCCAAACGTTCCGGTCGCCGTATATAAGCCGAGCCGGTATCGAATGCGAGATGCGGCCGTTCGCCAGCTGCGTCAGTGGGCCGTCGAGCGAAAAACGGACTTTCCCTATGTGGCGTCGCGGTCATCACATATGCGCTTTTCGCTCAGGTGCATTGTGATGACGAGATGGCGCCGGAGAACTAAAGCGGCATGACCGAGACGATAGAGACGACCCATTCATTCAAGCCGAAGTTCAGCGCCGAGGGGCTCATTCCGGCGGTCGTAACCGATCACCGGTCGGGCGACGTGCTGATGTTCGCCTACATGAATCAGATGGCTCTCAATGAGACCATTGCCAGCGGCATTGCACATTTCTGGAGTCGCTCGCGCGGCAAGCTGTGGAAGAAGGGCGAGGAAAGCGGCAACCTTCTCAAAGTCATAGAGCTGCGGACGGATTGCGATCAGGATGTCGTCTGGGTTTCCGCCGAGGTGCAGGGCGACGGGGTTGCCTGCCATACGGGTGAGCGGTCGTGTTTCTACCGGCGCGTCGTAAAGCCGGATGGGACAGACGCCGCCGCGCTGGAGTTCGCTCCCCTCCCCGCACCTAAAACTCCGACCGCCTGAACCTGACGCTCTCATCACGTGTCGCCGGTCCGGCGTCCCGTTTGCCATGCTCGCGTTCATAACTTGCTTACCTCTTGGTAGCGGGACCTTAATCGGCTGGCGATAACGTCGCAGCGGATGTGTCGGCAAAAACCATCGCCGGCAGAGGGTGCGTATCGGGAGTGCCAATCATGCTTGGCAGGACGAGCGTGAGGATCGGATTAGCACTGGGTGGGGGCGCCGCGCGCGGATGGGCGCACATCGGCGTTTTGAAGGCTCTCGAACGCCATGGCATCCGGCCCGACGTTATTGCCGGAACGTCGATCGGAGCCGTCGTCGGCGGCTGTTATGCTGCCGGTCATCTCGACCAATTGGAGCGCTGGGCGCGTGAACTGACGCCAAAGCGCATCTTCGGATATCTGGATTTCAATTTCGCCGGCACGGGCCTCATCAGTGGGCAGCGGCTGTGCAGCCGGCTCGAGCAGCAGCTGGGCGACCGCAACATCGAAGATCTCGAGACGCGCTTCACTGCGGTCGCGACCGAGATCGGCACCGGGCATGAGCACTGGCTGTCCCGCGGACGGCTGGTCGACGCGGTGCGCGCCTCCTATGCGCTACCGGGCGTGTTCAAGCCGGTGAAGGTCAACGGGCGGTGGCTATTCGACGGCGCGCTCGTCAACCCGATCCCCGTTTCCGTCTGCCGGGCTCTGGGCGCGCGCTACGTCATCGCTGTCAATCTGAATTTCGACATCCTCGGCCGCGGCAGTGTCATCTCCTCGCCCGAAGCGATGTTCTCGGAGGCTGACGAAGAATTGCGGAACGCCGCGGCAGCCGAAACGGTTGGCAAGAAAGGCGTCCGCGGGCTCTTGCAGCGGCAGATCCTCGGCAAAGGCGACGGCGCACCGGGAATATCAACCGTCATGGTCGATGCGCTCAATATCGTGCAGGACCGGATCGCACGTTCGCGTCTCGCAGGCGATCCGCCCGACGCGATGCTGTCGCCGCGATTGCAGGAGGTCGGACTATTCGATTTCCATCGCGCGGAAGAAGCCATTGAACTCGGCATGCAGGCCGTCGAACGTCAACTCGACGACCTGATGCGCGAGATCGAGGTCTGCGAGCCAAAGCGGACGCGTACGGAGGACAAGCGCGTCGCCATCCAGCAGGACCTTCAGCCCGTCGCCAAGTAATCGCGCATGGCGGTGACTTCGAGCTGGACCTCAGCGATATGATGTTTGACGACGTCGCCGATCGAGATGATGCCGACGAGTTCGCCGTCTTCGAGGACAGGCACATGGCGGAAACGGCCTTTCGTCATCGTCTCCATGACGCCGTCAATCGTGCAGTCGCGCGTGCATGAGATGACGTCGCGCGTCATGCCGTCGTTCGCGGTCATGGCGAGCGCCTTCGGCCCATGCTCGGCGATGAGGCGAATGAGGTCGCGTTCCGAGATGATCCCGGCGAGTTTGTTGTTCTCGAGGATGACGATCGCGCCGATCTTGCGGCTCGCCAGACGTAGCGCGATTTCCTGAAGGGTGTCGGCGGGCGACGCGGTCATGACGCTTCTGCCCTTGGACTTCAATATCTGTCCGATAATCATAAAATCAGCCTCCGTTTGCGGAACGCTGTTCCGAACTGGAAACGTGGTCGCGCGCTTGCGCGTCACTTAGAGGCCCGCAAGCTAGCGCGGTCTCCCGCCGGCATTCCGCTGCGTTTCACACCCAATGAGATCCGCTCTGACGGCGGATTAATGCAGGAAGGCTGAGGCAATTCTTACGGGATTGCAAGCTTTCATTCGAGATCTGCAGCAGGCGGTAAATCATTTTGCATCGCGGGATTATCTGAACGGTCAAATAAACCAAATGCGAAAAGTCCGAACAGGTAGCCGCCGATGTGCGCCTCCCATGCGATCGCACCGGCCTCGCCCATTTTCCCGAAGCCGATTATCGCCAGAAGATTGATGGCGACGAACACGATCGACGACAGAACGATGCGGCTGTCTCGCAGCGCACCCATGATCGTCACGGCTGGAATGGCTGACGGGTTGTGGCGCAACAGATAGCCCTCGCCGCGATCGAGAGCGTTAAAGAGAAACCGCATCACGCCGCCCATCATCGCCGACACAGCACCCGACGCACCGATGACCGGAGCTGCCAATCCCGGATTGAAAAGCAGAAACAGCAATGCGCCGCAGATGCCTCCGCAGATCGAGAATATGATGAACCGCAAACCGCCGAGACGCGCGCACAGCACCGAGCCGAAGGCCAACAGCCAAAGGCCGTTGAAAGCGATGTGCGTGATGTCGGCGTGCACGAGCATGTGCGTCACGAACGACGTCACCTCGGCGACGCTGCCTCCGGGAATCTGATCGGCGAAGCCTGAGTACCGCGCCGGAATGAATGCGAGCGCCAGCACCCACCACGAATATTGCTCGGGCGGCAGCATGGACAGCGCAACGTGCACCGCAATCAACACGGCAAGGATGCCGAGCACGGCGCCCGGCACGTTAAACATTGGTTCTCGGTTCACGACTTCGTCCCACTTTGAGGCGATTCAGTCCGTAGCGACTGAACGGCCGTTGTTACCGGTTCACGCAAAAGCGGGCAACTGGACGGGCGAAACGCGGTTTTCGCTGCTTCGACGCGCGCTGGCATGAACGATGCTCATTCGACTGCCAGGGAGCCTTCGCGCTCCGAAATGGAACGGCGGGGGTCTGGGATGTCCGCCACCCAACAGAAAATTCAGGGTCGTAACGCGTGAGCATGCAAGAAGCCGTCAGCCAGTCGCTCTATTCATATTGGGACGCTCTCCGGGGCAATCGCCCGGCGCCGAAGCGTTTCGAGATCGAGCCGTCGCGCATCGCGAACAATCTTCCCGATACGTTCATTCTGGAGCGCATCAACTATACCAATGCGCGTTTCCGGCTCGCGGGCACACGGATTACCGATGCGCTCGGCATGGAGCTGCGCGGCAAGAACCTGTTCGAAATGTTCGATATCGGCGATCGGCGAACGTTGCAGAACCAGATGGAGCTGATCGCGTCGCGCTGCGCGGTCGGTCTGTTCCATATGTCCGCCGAAAGCGCCGACGGGAAGTCGACGACATTCGAGGTGCTGATCCTGCCGCTGACGCACACGAGTGATACGGTCGAACGCTTTCTCGGCTCTGTCGCCTCTCGAGAGAAGCCGGAATGGCTCGGCTCCGTGCCGCTGACAAGGCGGAAGCTCGTTCATCACGAGATCGTCTGGCCGAGCCGCGCCGCCTCTGAGGACGAGAGCGACTTTCAATATCAGGCACCCATCCTTCACACCCGGCGGGAAGCACGCATCGTGCGCTCGGCGCGGCGGCAGTTCCGCGTCTTCGACGGTGGGCTCAGCCTTTCCGGCGACGAGCGGTAATCTTCTTTCAATACATAATCTTCCGTTGCCCGCACCCGTCGAATTTGGTGCGCCGATTAGAACTTCATTAAGGACCCCACCCGCATAGTTCATGCGGGTGGTTTTCGCTCATTTCGCAATGTTCGAGAGCACGCCCGGCAGCAATTTCTGACGGCAGTTCAAAGGTCGGCCATGGCCGTGCATACGAGCATCATCCGTGACGTCCTGCATCCGACCGATGCCATCTTGGCCGGCGACATGCGCAAACATCGCCGTGTGCCGCTTTCGCTTGCTGGCCGCTTCATGCGCGCAGACCGCAGCGAATACACCTGCCAATTGAAAAACGTTTCCGTCGGCGGCGCAGCCGTTACGACCGCGCATCTACCTGAAGTCGGTGAGCGCGTCGTCGTCTACTTCGATCATCTGGGCGGATTTGAGGGCGTCGTCGCAAGAATTACGCCGGATGGTTTCGCATTCGTTTTCAAAGTCACGGAGCACAAGCGCGAAAAGCTCGCCGCGCAGATTACGTGGCTCATCAATAAGGATGATTTCCCCGGGGCTGCCGGTCGTATCCATGAACGTGTCGGAACTCGCGGGCGTCGTACGACGTTGAGGGTCGAAGACGGGGTCGTTATCGACGTGGAATTGCTCGATCTTTCAGCATCCGGCGCTTCGATTGCCACGCCTGCGCGGCCACCTATCGGCAGCTTCGTGGTTGCCGGAAAGACCCGGGCGATCGTCCGGCGTCACCACGAGCATGGAATTGGTTTGCAGTTTCTGTCGCTGCTGTCGCCGGAGGCGATGCGCGACAGGTTCCCTTGACGTTTTTGCGTTGGTTGTGTGATGCCGCAAATTGCTCGCCGAGTTGCCAAAATCGTTAAGTTAAATTTTTATACGAATTTAGCTCGAATGCTGCGGTGGGCATTCATGCTAAAACCAGCTGTGTCGCGTACTGTATCGTACCGTGTTCGAGGGCGTTTCATGAAGTACGGTAGCGTAGCCATCTCGGTGGCAGTGTGGTTGTGTGGTGCGGCGTTGCCGGCGGCGGCGCAACAGGTCGCGGTTATCAGTCCCGCGGTGCGTGCACCAGAGTTCATGCGTATTTATGGCAGCTCGCAGCCCCCTTATGGGTTTGTGGCCTTCTGCGAGCGGATGCCTCAGGAATGCGTCGTCACATCTTCCGACGACGCCCGGTTCCGGGCGACGCCACAGGCGTTGAGCGAGCTCGACGAAATCAACCGTTCGGTCAACCATGAGATCGAACCGGCGACGGACCAGGAAGTCTACGGCGTCACCGAATACTGGACGATCCCGAAGACGCGCGGCGACTGCGAGGATTACGCGCTCCTGAAGCGCCATCGCCTGATCGCCAGCGGCTGGCCGTCCGGCACCTTGCTCATGACAGTCGTGCGTGACGAGAAGAACGAAGGCCATGCCGTGCTGACCGCGCGGACGACGCAGGGCGACTTCATTCTCGACAACAAGATCGACGTCGTACGGCTCTGGAACCAGACGCCCTATCACTACGTGATGCGGCAGTCGTACCTCAACCCGAAGGTCTGGGTGTCGCTCGATCCGAACGATGCGGTCACGCCGCCGGCGCTGTCGGGCGTGCAGTCCGTCGATCCGTCAATGTTCGACGGCACGCCGGATTTCCCCTGAGGTAATTCCCTTCAAAATCATCAGAAACACTTACAGGCCCGGCCCCAGCCGTCCCCCGACCCAAACCGGACCTGTTCAGCGGGCCGCGCGCTTCCCCAGACGCCGGTCCGCATTTTTTTTGTGCGATTGCCCAAGCTCAGTCCTGAAGCGTCAGGCCTTCAGCGTAGCGGCGCCAATTTTTGACATAACGGCGGGCAGCGCCGCCGAAACGCTCGACTTCCTCGTCGGTCAACTCGCGGACGATCTTGCCGGGCGATCCCATCACGAGCGAGCGTGGCGGAATTTCCTTGCCCTCGGCGATCAGCGTCTTGGCGCCGATCACACACTCCTCGCCGATCTTGGCACCGTTCATGATGATGCTGCCGATGCCGATGAGGCTGCCGCGGCCGATTGTGCAGCCATGCAGCATCGCCATGTGGCCGACCGTGCAGTCCTCGCCGATCGTCAGCGGAAAGCCCGGATCGGTATGCAGAACGGAGCCGTCCTGCACGTTCGAGCGCGCGCCGACGGTGATCAGCTCGTTATCGCCACGCAGAACCGCGCCGAACCAGACGCTCGACTCTTCCTCGAGCTTGACCTTGCCAAGTAGGACGGCGTTTGGCGCGACCCAGAACGAGCCGATTGGAGGCGTTACGACACCTTGGCCATCGAGCGTGTAAAGCGGCATGGGACGGTTCGGCCTCAGACGCCTTCCAGATCCATGTCCAGGATCGCCATCTGGAACTGGTAGGACGTCTCGCCCTCCTCGACCTCGCGGTACAGCGTGGCGATGAACTCGCCGTTGACGAAGACCTCAGCCATGTCGTCTTTCTTTGGCTGCGCCTTCACTTCAAGCGACGCCGCTCCCAGCGTTTTACGCAAGTAAGCCTGCAGGCGAGCGAGCTCTTCCTTTTTCAATGTCTTGTCTCCTGAATGATCTTTTTAAAGTCCGCCGAAATCATCAACCCAGCCTTGCTCCATCGAGCGGGCCGGTTCGGCACAGCCGGCGCTGCCGACAATTTTGGCGGGCACGCCGGCAACTGTCACGTTCGGCGGAACCTCAGAGAGAACAACCGATCCGGCGGCGACGCGTGAGCAATGCCCGACCTTGATATTGCCGAGCACCTTGGCGCCGGCGCCGATCAAGACGTTATCGCCGATCTTAGGATGGCGGTCGCCTGTCTCCTTGCCGCTGCCGCCGAGCGTGACGGCATGCAGGAACGAGCAGTTGTCGCCAACCACCGCCGTCTCGCCGACGACGAAGCCGGTGGCGTGATCGAGCATGATGCCCTTGCCGAAGCGCGCCGCGGGGTGAATGTCCACGCCGAACATGCGCGACGACTGGCTTTGCAGGTAAAGGGCAAAGTCGCGACGACGGCTTTTCCAGAGCGCGTGCGCAAAGCGATGCGTCACCAGTGCGTGGAAGCCTTTGAAATAGAGAAGCGGGTCGAGATAGCGCGTGCATGCCGGATCGCGGTCGTAGACAGCCTGGAGATCGGCACGGAAGATCGTGCCAAGCTCGGGTTGCTCGGCCAGCACGCTCAGAAACGTCTGCGAAATGAGACCGGCGTCTACGTCCGTGTGGTTCAGCCGCTGCGCCAGGCGATGGCACACTGCCTCCTCCAGAGCCTGATGGCTGAGCACGGTCGCAAAGATGAAGCTGCCGAGCGCGGGCTCGGCTTTCATCGCGGCCTCGGCCTCGGTGCGGATCTGCGCCCAAATCGGGTCGACGACTTGGACCTTTGAGATCGCTGTTTTGGTATTCGACACGGGCAGCCTCTGGCTCGAAATCAGGTCCGTTAGCAATATGTTACCGCAGGCGATTAGCGTCCACACAGACGGCGGTCAATCGACCTCGCCGTAAAACTTATACACTTTCCGGCCGCCGCGTGCATCTGCCGCCGTGGAGCCCGTTTGCGACGCCTGCAAATGCCAATTAAATGGCCGCAAAGATCGAAAGGATACCCGTTTATGGCAGATGCGGCCGAAGTCGCCAACCCGACATTGAGATATGCGAAGGAGGGTGCAATCGCCTGGATCACGGCCGACAATCCGGCACGGATGAACGCCCTGACGGCTGCGATGTGGAAGTCCATCCCTGACGCGGTGGGTGCGGCCGTCGACGATCCGGAGGTGCGCGTCATTATCGTGCGCGGCGCGGGCGATAAGGCCTTCTCGGCCGGCGCCGATATTTCTGAGTTCGAAACCTCACGCACCGGCGATGCCGCCAAGATTTACGACACCTTGAACGATGCCGCCTTCAATGCGCTGATCGGATGCCCGAAGCCGACCATCGCGATGATCCATGGCTTTTGTCTTGGCGGTGGTCTCGGTCTCGCGCTCTGCTGCGACATGCGCATTGCCGACGATGCAAGCCAGTTCGCCATTCCAGCGGCCAAGCTCGGCATCGGCTACAATGCGCGCTGGGTGCGGCCCATCCTGGCGGCCGTGCCGGCAGCGCGCGCCAAGGAGCTGCTATTTACCGGACGGCGCTTCCGTTCGGCCGATGCGGAGGCTATGGGGCTTATCTCGCAACTCGTGCCGAAGGCGGAGCTGGAGACGACGGTGAAAGCATTGGCCGCGGAGATCGCCGCAAACGCACCGCTGTCGGTCGCAGCGGCGAAGAAAGTGATCGACGAGATCTCGCGCCATCCGGAGCATCCCGACATGGCAGCTCTCGACGCCGCTATCGCCGCATGTTTTGCAAGTGAAGACTACGCTGAGGGGCGCCGCGCTTTTCTCGAAAAGCGCAAACCCGAGTTCAAGGGCAAATGACTTTGACAATGCGCATCAGACTGTCTGCTCTCATCGTTGCGTCACTCGCTGTTTCCGCACATGCGAGGGCGGCCTTCGCGCGCGACGATGTTTTGCAGCACGCGTGCTATTCACCGGCGCTGCTTGCGGGCGTGCCGGGCGAGGAGAAAGTCTCGCGCGGCGTCCACACCTACGATGCGCCGATCAAGATCGCCGGTTTCACTCAGGCTCCGCCGGTTCCCGAAGCGCTGCGCGGATCGATCCGGCGCGTCGACGTTCCAAAGGGCGAAAAGGTCATCGCACTGACGTTCGACCTGTGTGAGCAGCGCGGCGAGATTGCAGGCTACGATGGGCGCATTTTCGATTATCTGCGCGAACAGGGCGTAAAAGCCACCTTTTTCGCTGGCGGAAAATGGATGGTCTCCCATCGCGCACGCACCGAACAGCTGATGACCGATCCGTTGTTCGAGGTCGGCAATCATACTGAAACACACGCGAACCTTCGGCTATTGAACGAAGCGGCCATCCGGCAGCAGGTGCTCGCGCCACAGAAAGCCTATGAGGATGCGCGCGCCGATCTCGCCTCGAAACAATGCGTGGCGGCGTCCCCCGAGGACATGCGCAGCATTCCCGCGCAGCCGACGCTCTTCCGCTTCCCCTACGGCACGTGCAATCCCGCCTCGCTCAAGGCTGTGAACGACGCCGGGATGCTCGCCATTCAGTGGGACGTCGCGACGGGCGATCCCGATCCGCATGAATCGGCCGAGCGTATCGCGGCAGCGATGGTGAACGAAGCGAAGCCCGGTTCGATCATCGTCAACCATGCGAACGGGCGTGGATGGCATACGGCAGATGCGCTGCGCATCGCGATCCCGAAGCTCAAAGCCAAGGGCTACACGTTCGTAACCGTCAGCGAACTGATGACGATGGGCAAGCCGGTGATCAAGTCGGAGTGCTATGATCGCAAGACCGGCGACGTCAATCGCTACGACTTCCTGTGGGCGCTGAAAAAGCCGTTGAACGCCAGCCCGAAGGCCGGCGCGAAGGTTGCCTACACGCCGCTCGCAGCGAAGAAAGTTGCGGTCAAAAAGAATACCAAGCCGGTTGCTCGCGCGGCAGGGCAATCAGTGAATTGACATGACAGCTGCGATCGCGTTTCGGCCAATGACATCGGAGAGCGCCGAGTTGCTTGGTGCGCCGCTCGCTGCGATCGATCCGTGGGCGCACTATCGCTACACGTCTGAAGCCCTCACGACGTTTTTGCGCGATGACGACCACGACGCGCCCCGGCTCGAAATTCTTGTCGACGGCACTCTCGCCGGAGCGTTCAGCATCCGTCGCACGTGGTTGCGCGGACCGTATCTGCAATTTCTGGGGATCCTTCCGCAGTTCCAGAACAAGGGCGTAGGTCACGCCGTTCTGTTGTGGTTCGAGGCCGAAGCCCATCGGCTGCAGGCGCGGAACATCTGGGTCAGCGCTTCCGAGTTCAACGTCCGGGCCGTCGCCTTTTACGAACGGTTCGGGTTCGTCCGCATCGCGACGCTCGAAGGGCTCGTCGCGGAAGGCACCAACGAAGTTCTTTTGAGAAAACGGCTAATAATCGGTTGATCCGAAGCCGTTGTTACGTTGCATAGACTGCGAGTCGAACGGCATTCCGAAAGCCCCGCAGCGCGCTTCGCATCAGGCGTCCGGCAGGATGCAAGCAAAATATTTTGGGATTATTTTTGTGCGTTGCATTGGCGTAGGCGCCGACGTGTAAGCGTCATTCTTCGATCACAATTGGTTACCGCGTTCGGCGCCGCTTCGCTAAAAACAGCTCTTTTAGCGGCATTTTCGTTAACTCCCAAATCGCGGGCGGGAACCGCTTTTGCTTCCGGCGGTTTGCGTTCGGAGCGATGCAACAGCGGTGACAGTTTCGCGACGGTCAAACGCTCTGCGGCGCAAAATGCTTTTTTCTTGTCAGCGACGCGGACTGCTAGGTAGCGTCCGGCCTGCGCTTCGAAGAGGGAAGCGAGGCGAATTCAGAAGCATCTCGACCTCGGAGGTGTGACATGAGTCTGCAAGGCGGTCTTAACGTTCTTGCCGTAGGAATGTCGTTTGGATTCGTGATTTTGGTCGTGCTCGGGACCTTTTGAGAGCGACCGTCTGGAGGAAATGCCTGAAACAGTAATCCCACGCACGATGCTCCAAGGAGCCAACGAGACGGGGGACTATTTCTGGGATGTCTGGCGCGAGCCAAACGACCATACGGCGCGGGTACACACCGCGCCGATTTTTTTGGCGAACGCAACGTCCAAGCTAATCAAGCGGCAGCGTTGACGGAACCTGTTCTTTCGTAGTTCAGGACCGGTGCCAGCCAGCGCTCCGCCTCTTCGACCGTCCAGCCTTTACGCGCGGCATAGTCTTCGACCTGGTCGCGCTCGACCTTGCCGACGCCGAAGTAATGGCTTTCCGGATTTGCGAAGTAGAGGCCGGAAACGGACGCGCCCGGCCACATCGCGTAGCTTTCCGTCAGCGTGATGCCGGTTTGCTTTTCGACGTCCATCAGCGTCCAAAGCGTTGCCTTCTCAGTGTGATCAGGCTGCGCCGGATAGCCAGGTGCCGGGCGGATACCTTGGTATTTTTCAAGGATCAGATCGTCGTTCGAGAGCGTTTCGCTCTTGGCGTAGCCCCACAACTCGCGGCGCACCTTCGCGTGCATCGCTTCGGCAAATGCTTCGGCAAGGCGATCGCACAAGGCCTTCGTCATGATGCGCGTGTAATCGTCGGTCTTCTTAACGTGGCGCTCGATCGCTTCTTCCTCGCCAAGTCCTGCGGTGACGGCAAAGCCACCGATATAATCGGCGAGCCCCGTCTCTTTCGGCGCGATGAAGTCGGACAGCGCGGTGTGCGCACGATTGCGCGAAGGATCGCGCGCGATCTGCTGGCGCAGCGTATAGAGCGTCGCCGTCTGCGCAGCGCGCGTATCATCCTGGTAGAGCGCGATGTCGTCGCCGATGCTGTTCGCAGGCCAGAAGCCGACGACGGCGGACGCCTTCACCCATTTCTCGGCGACGATGCGCTTCAGTAACGCCTGCGCATCATCGAAGAGTTTCTTCGCTTCAGAGCCGACCTTGTTGTCAGTCAGGATCTGCGGATAGCGGCCTGCAAGCTCCCACGTCTGGAAGAAGGGCGTCCAGTCGATATAGGGCACGAGCGACGCGAGCGGATAATCGGCGAACGTGCGTGCGCCGAGGAAGCTCGGCTTTACGGGCTTGTACGCGTTCCAATCGATCTTGAACTTGTTATCGCGCGCAGCTTTCAGTGTGATGCGTTGCTTCCTTGCTTCGTTCGCAAGGTGCGCTTCGCGGACTTTCGCATACTCAGTTTTGATATTCTGGACGAACGGCGTCTTCTCCGTGTCCGACAACAGGTTCGACACGACGCCAACCGCGCGGCTGGCGTCGAGCACGTAGACGGCCTGCCCGCGATGATAGTTCGGATTGATCTTGACGGCCGTGTGCACCTTGCTCGTCGTCGCGCCACCGATCAGCAGCGGCACGGAGAAGCCTTCGCGTTCCATCTCGGCGGCAACAAAGCACATCTCGTCGAGCGACGGCGTGATGAGGCCCGAAAGGCCGATCATGTCGACCTTCTCTTTCTTCGCCGTCTCGAGAATTTTCGCAGCGGGCACCATAACGCCGAGGTCGATGACCTCATAGTTGTTACACTGAAGAACAACGCCGACGATGTTCTTGCCGATGTCGTGGACGTCGCCCTTCACCGTCGCCATCAGGATCTTCCCGGCGGCGGGCTTGGCTTCAAGGCCGGAAGCTTTCTTCTCGGCTTCCAGGAATGGCTGCAGATAGGCGACGGCCTGTTTCATCACGCGCGCGGACTTCACCACCTGCGGCAGGAACATTTTGCCTGCGCCGAAGAGATCGCCGACGACGTTCATGCCCGCCATCAGCGGGCCTTCGATGACGTGCAGGGGCTTGTCGGCCTTGGCGCGGGCTTCTTCCGTGTCGATCTCGATGAAATCAGTGATGCCGTGAACAAGCGCATGCGTAAGGCGTGCCTCGACCGGTGCCTCGCGCCAGGACAGGTCTTTCTCTTTCGCCTTCGTGCCAGAACCATCGCCTTTGAACTTCGGAGCGGCTTCGAGCAAGCGATCCGTTGCATCCGGACGTTTGTTGAGGATCACGTCCTCGCAAAGCTCGCGCAGCTCGGCGGGAATGTCATCGTAAACCGTCAGCTGACCGGCGTTGACGATGCCCATGTCCATGCCGGCCTGAATGGCATAGTAGAGAAACACCGAGTGCATCGCTTGGCGCACCGGCTCGTTGCCGCGGAAGGCGAACGACAGGTTCGAGACGCCGCCTGAAATGTGCGTCAACGGCATCTTCTCTTTGATCTGGCGCGCTGCTTCGATGAAGGCGATGCCGTAACCGTTGTGCTCTTCGATGCCGGTTGCGACGGCGAAGATGTTCGGGTCGAAGATGATATCTTCCGGGGGGAAACCAACTTTCTCGGTCAAAATTTTGTAGGCGCGTTCGCAAATCGAAACCTTGCGCTCGATGGTGTCGGCCTGTCCGGCTTCATCAAACGCCATGACGACGACGGCCGCGCCGTAGCGCAGGACCTTGCGCGCATGCTCCAAGAACGGCCCCTCGCCTTCCTTCAGCGAGATCGAATTGACGATCGGCTTGCCTTGCACGCACTTCAGACCCGACTCGATGACGCTCCATTTCGAGCTGTCGATCATGATCGGCACACGGCTGATGTCGGGTTCAGACGCGATGAGGTTGAGGAACGTCTCCATCGCTTTTTCGGAATCGAGCAGGCCCTCGTCCATGTTGACGTCGATAACCTGCGCGCCCGCTTCAACCTGCTGGCGCGCAACGGCGAGTGCGCCGGCATAGTCGTTCTGCTCGATCAGCTTGCGAAACTTCGCGGAGCCCGTGACGTTTGTGCGCTCACCGACGTTGATGAACGATTGCGCTGCGTTGGCTGTGGTCATCAGTCGAATTCCATTTTGAATTGGCAGAAGATAAATGTGCTAACGGCTTTCATGCGAATGCCAGCCAACCCTTGATGGCAAGTCCGCGGAAGATCGGCGTCAGGCGCTTGAAACCGGCGCTCTCAAGCAGCTCCTCTTCGCGCTGCTCAGACACGACCGAGACTTTCTTGAAGTTCTCGGCATTGCTCGCAGCAACTTCGGCTGATATGCCGTTGCGAATGGCATGGCGCTTCCAGATGCGGCGAAGCAGCTCGGTTTGGTCATCGCCGGCAACACCCACGCCGTCAACGACGGCAAACGGCGCGCCCGGCTTCAGCCGCTTATAAATGGCCTCGAAGAAGGCCAGTTTCGCGCCGTCGTCCGGAACAAAATGGGCGGTCAATATGCACGTCGCAGCGTCGAAGTTTTTTTCTGCGAGATTGTCGATGGTCGTCGCATGCACCTTACTGCGCAAACCGACGGGCGTTCGGCCAAGACGCTTGTGCGCCAATTCGACCATCGGCTCATAGGTATCGACGCCGACGAACGACCAATCCGGATTGTTCAGTCCAAGGCGCAAAATTTCTTCGCCCCCACCCGCGCCGACGACCAAGATTTTGGCCGGCCCTTGCGGAATGAGTTCAAGAAGCGCGGATTCGACAATCGCGAAGATGGCTTGCCGGCCGGGAATGAATTGCTCGGCCAGCTTCGCGTAGTCATCGAGATCGGGCAGCTTCTGATCTTCGAATTTCAACGCTGTCATTGCATCATCCATGTACGAACGGTTCGAGGCCGGAGAGGCGCAAGCGCGGTTCGACTTTCGTGATCGTGCGCGGCTTGTAGCCTTTCGCGTGGCTCGCGATGTGGGCGATGTGATCGGGCGTCGAGCCGCAGCATCCACCAACGACGTTAATCAAGCCATCCGCCAGCCATGGCTCGATCTTGCAGGCCATATCGTGCGGGTTCTCGTCATACTCGCCCATGGCGTTGGGAAGACCCGCATTCGGATAGGCCGAGATGCGAACGTCGGCGACATGCGAAAGCTCGGCGATGTAGGGACGCATCAGCTCCGCGCCGAGAGCGCAGTTGAGGCCGATCGAAAACGGCCTCAGATGCCGCATCGAATACCAAAAAGCTTCCGCCGTTTGTCCTGAGAGCGTGCGGCCCGAACGGTCGGTGATCGTTCCCGAAATCATGACCGGAAGTTCGAGATCCTTTTCCTCGAAAACTTCGAGCGTCGCGAAACCGGCGGCTTTCGCGTTCAAGGTGTCGAAGATCGTCTCGATCAGGATGATATCCGAACCGCCGTCGATCAGCCCCCGCACCTGCTCTTTATATGCATCGCGCAACTCATCGAAGTTGACATTGCGAAAGCCCGGATTGTTGACGTCCGGCGAGATCGACGCGGTACGGTTGGTCGGGCCGACGGCGCCTGCAACAAAGCGCGGTTTGTCCGGCGTCTTCTTTGTCCACTCGTCCGCCGCGCGGCGCGCGATCTTCGCGGCCTCGACGTTGATCTCGTAGGCCAGGTCTTCCATGTGATAGTCGGCCAGCGAGATACGCTGCGCATTGAACGTATTCGTCTCGATGATATCGGCGTTGGCGCGCAGATACTTGCCGTGGATCTCTTCGATGATCTCCGGCTGGGTTAACACGAGCAGATCGTTATTGCCTTTGATGTCTTTCGAATGATCCTGAAAGCGCTCGCCGCGATAGTGGTTTTCGCCGAGCTTATACTGCTGGATCATCGTGCCCATGGCGCCGTCGATGATGAGGATGCGTTCGCTCGCAGCCTTTTCCAGCGCGGCCCAACTTGGTTTCCGTCTCATGTCACGCCTCGACTTTCCGAATGTGATTACGCCGCGTTGGCGTTGGCCGCTCTCGCCGCGCGAAGGCCAAGAAGATGGCAGATCGCGTAGACGAGGTCGGCACGGTTCAACGTATAGAAGTGGAATTTCTTGATGCCCTCGTCGACGAGGTCCATCACCTGCTCGGTCGCGACGGCGGCGGCGACGAGATGCGACGTCGCGCTGTCGTCTTCGAGGCCTTCGAAGCGGCGCGCGAGCCATGACGGGACCGTCGCCCCTGCGCGTTTGGCAAAGCCTGCGACCTGCTTGAAGTTGTGGATCGGAACGATCCCAGGCGAGATCGGTACCCAGATGCCTGCCGCGCGCGCCCGTTCGAGATAACGCAGGAAATACGCATTGTCGAAGCCGAACTGCGTGATGATGCGATCGGCGCCGGCATCGACCTTGGCCTTGAGATTATCGAGATCGGCTTCGATCGATTGACTTTCCGGATGCTTCTCCGGATAGCCCGCGACCGAGATTTCAAAATCCGCGATGCGCTTCAACCCCGCAACAAGATCGGCCGCATTCTGATAGCCGTCTGGATGCGGCTCGTACTTCGTGCCCGCGCCGTGGACCGGATCGCCACGCAGGGCGACGATGTGGCGGACACCTTCGCTCCAATACTGGCGCGCGACGGCATCGACCTCGTCCTTCGTCGCGTCAACACAGGTAAGATGAGCGGCAGGCTTCAGGTCCGTTTCCTTGAGGATGCGCGTGACGGTCGAGTGCGTGCGTTCACGTGTCGAGCCGCCGGCACCATACGTCACCGAAACAAATTCGGGATGCAGCGGCGCAAGGCGCGAGATCGCAGACCACAGCGTCTCTTCCATCTTTTCCGTCTTCGGCGGAAAGAATTCGAAGCTGACGACGATGTCGCCCGAGCCGAGCAGCTTGCTCTTGCGTTCGCTATTTTGTGCCATCAGCGTGCTCCCTCGCGCACGTCTTCAACGGGTGCGCTTATCTTTGTAATCGGCATTTGCGTGACCGGACGTTCGGCAAGCCAGACCGTGACGGTCAGCATGTCGTCGCGGCCATCGGCTTTGGGTGTCAGGTCTTCGACAGATTTCGGCGCCAGGCCGGCATCTTTCAGCCAGCCTGCTACTTGCTCGTGGGTAAAGCCGAGGCGTTCGTGAGCCTCGCGCGTGCGCAAGAATTCGAGCTCGTGCGGTGCGAAGTCGACGATCAGCAGCTTGCCGCCCGGCGTCAGCACGCGCGCCGCTTCGCGAATGGCGAGCGCCGGATCGGACAGAAAGTGCAGCACCTGATGCATGACGACGGCGTCGGCCTGTGCATCCGCCAGCGCCAGCGAATAGATATCGCCGTGGCGAACCTGCGCCTTGCCGCAGCCCTTGGCGTTCAGGTTGGCGCGCGCGTAGGTCAACATGGTTTGATTGACATCCAGACCCAGGCCGCGCTCGAAACGGTCGGCGAAAAGTTCGAGCGTGCGGCCGGTGCCGGTGCCGAGATCAACGAAGAAATCGAAAGTCCCATCGCCTAGCGCCCGGCGCATCGCGGCCTCGACGTCATTTTCCGCGACGTGAAGCGTGCGGATGCGGTCCCAGTCGGCGGCATGTTCTTCGAAGAAAGTCTGCGCGACCGACTCGCGTTCGCGCTTCAAGGTCTCGGCGCGCTCGCGGTCACGGCGGACGGAGGCTTCCGAGGGATCCACATCGGCCACGAGGCGCAGCGCCAAGCGCCCGCCCGGCTGGCGATCAGAAATATGAAAGTAGACCCAGCTGCCGTCGCGGAAGCGCTCGATCAGGCCCGCCTCGCATAGCAGCTTCAAGTGGCGGCTGATGCGCGGCTGGCTTTGCCCGAGGATCAGGGTCAGATCCTTGACGTTCAGTTCGCCGCCAGCGAGCAGCAGGAGAATGCGCAGACGCGTCGGCTCGGCGGCCGCCTTCAGCGCCGCCACCAAGTCAGCCGTTCGCATTTCCTCTGAGCTGGACATGCGCGGGAAGATATAAAGATATGTTTATATGTCAAGGGGCGTTTGGTGGTCGCGAAAACAGTACGGTGCTTAACCGCCTTTTAGAGAAATTTACCATAAGGTCGCCGGCAGTGCTCGCGCGGGGGTTGAGTTGCGTCATGCAGCGTTGTGGTTTTGAAGTCATTGAAGTCTCAGGCGATCCCGGTTGCCTTCCGATCACGATCCGACAGACAAATTCGAAAATGGCGAAACTGCCCGGCCTCTTGCTGATGACTGCGCTGGCGGGCTTGATCGTGCTGCCCCAGCTCGGGTTTGCGGTTTACGCACTTACCTCCGCGGATGTGCGCCGCGCCCTGGTTTCGAACCCGGTTGTGGCCATCGAGTTGGCGCTGGCGCTGGTCTTCTGGGTCGGCCTGATCATTTGGCCGCTGCGCAACATATTGATCGCGTTGATTTCCAGCCGTCTGGTCGATATCCGCGAAGGAAGCGTGAAGGTCGTCGACCGGACGCCGTTTTCGACGACGCTCTGGGATATGCCGTTGGCGAGTTTCGAGGGCGTCGCGCTACACACGCGCACGTCGCTGTCGGGCGTTCGCCAGGAAGCTGTATTGGTGCATCCGAATAAAAATCGCAGCATCATTCTGATGGCGGCAGATCGAATCGGTGGAACGGAATTCGATAGGCTTTGTCAGGCGTTGAGCCTTCCCGTCGTGTCGGCGGGGCGGCTCTACGATCTCGGCGATAAGCCTCGCGAACGACAAAATGCTGTGGCCGCATAGCCATCCAGCATTGTTTTGACGTGATTGTTGCCTCTGTAGCGTGACGAGAGGCTTGTTTCGATAGGGCGACAGTAGCAGAATCGGCCAAGAGCCCCTGCTACTTCGGGATGGTTTTGGGGACGACGAATGCGAGGGTTTGAGATGGGGTGGGCAATTTCACAGCGAATTCGCTCCGCCAGTTGGCTGGCTGTTTTGTTTGTATGTTTTGCAGGCGTTTCCGCGAGCGGCGCTCGCGCTGAATCTCCTGCCGTTTATATGCAGCGTGTCCAGAATGAGCTCATGTACGCGCAGCGTCAGGGCGGCATTTCCGCTTACGCCAACGTGCTGCGCCGGCACATGGATGTTCCCAACATCGGCCTGACGGCGCTCGGCCCGCACGCGCGGACGCTGCCGAAGGCCGATCGGCCTGCCTACTACAACGGCATGATCAACTTCATCGCGAAGTACGCCGCCACGCAGGGCCCGAAATACATCGTCACCAGCGCCGTCGTCACCGGACAGGGTCCGGGCGATGCGGGCGGCACGAACGTCGACAGCCACATCACGCTGTCTGACGGCTCGGGCTACGATATTCGCTGGCTCGTGATGAAAACCAAGGAAGGCTATAAGGTCCGCGACGCGCAGGTTGTCGGCTTTTGGATGACGACCTTCCTGGATGACCTCTTCCAGAATTATATCACCGAGAACGGCAATAATCCGCGGGCACTCGTCCTGGCGCTGAGCCGCTAAGACAATACCGTTCCATTCGGGCAGCTTTGGCATCTGACATTGCGCCAATTGCCCGGAAGTGTGCTTTTCAGGCGTCGCTCTTCGGGCGACGCCTGTTCTTTATCGACATCGGCGCTGTTCGCCCCATTTACGTCCAGCTTTGCATCGACAAAGCGCCGCACCCTTGCATCGCCATCGAGCATAGGGGAGCAAAAAGCCCGCATACGTTCTATATGAAACGCGGGTTACGTTGGTGGTGGGGATGGAATTGGGGTCCAGGTTTATGACGTTTTCGAAATTGCGTTTGGCGCCGGGAATGGCTCTCGTCGTCTCGATGTCTTGCTTTTGTGTGTCTCAGGCGCAGCCGGTCTGGTGCCAGGAACAGGATCAGCAGGCTCCCGCCGAGGGCGAACAGACCGCACCCGAACAGACCGCACCCGAGCAGGCCGCCCCGGCAGACGGCGGTGCCGCGGCGCAGCCCAGCGGCGACAGTGCAGAACCATCAGCCGCGCCGTCGGAGCAAGCTCCTGCGGATAGCGGGACGGAAGCGCCGCCTGCCGACAGCGGCGCAACAGAGGCGCCAGCTCAGCCCGAGCAACCAGCAGCAACCGAAGGCGCGCCTGCGGAAGGCGGTACCGCAATCAACGCCAGTCAAATTCAGATCGGCGCGGCGGTGTTCGGCTCAGATGGCGCCAAGATCGGCGAAGTCAACGGCGTGAAGTCTGACGACAGCGGCAAGGTGCAGGAAATTCTCGTCACCGATGGCATGCCCGCGGGCATCAACGCCAAAGTCTTCGAGGTTCCGGCCGACAAGATCTCGAGCGTCGCGGACGGCGTGAAGCTGTCGCTCACTTCGGAGGAAGCCAAGCAGCTTCCAATCATCGACAACAGCAACGGGTGAAGCTTTCGATTGTGGCTTCCGACTCTCCTTCGTCGAGCCGGCCGGAAGCCACATTTCCCCTTCCCTATCGCTCGAACCGCTTGAACTTGATGCGGTGCGGTTCGACGGCCTGATCGCCGAGACGGCGCTTCTTGTCTTCTTCGTAGTCGGCGAAGTTGCCTTCGAACCATTCGACATGGCTATCGCCTTCGAAGGCGAGGATGTGCGTGGCAAGGCGGTCGAGGAAGAAGCGGTCATGCGAGATCACCACGGCGCAGCCGGGGAAATCTTCGAGTGCCGCTTCGAGCGCGCCGAGCGTCTCTGTGTCGAGGTCGTTCGTCGGCTCGTCGAGCAGCAGCAAGTTGCCGCCCTCTTTCAGGAGCTTCGCGAGATGCACGCGGTTGCGTTCGCCGCCTGACAGCATGCCGACCTTCTTCTGCTGGTCGGCACCCTTGAAGTTGAACCAGCCGCAGTAGGCACGGCTCGGAACTTCCTTCTTGCCACCGAGCAGCATCTGGTCGAGGCCGCCGGAGATCTCCTCCCAGACGGTCTTTTTGTCGTCGAGATGGGCGCGTGACTGGTCGACGTAGGCGATCTTCACCGTGTCGCCGAGGCGGATCGTTCCGCTGTCGGGCTGTTCTGCCCCAGTCAGCATCTTGAACAGCGTCGTCTTACCGGCGCCGTTCGGACCGATGACGCCGACGATGCCGCCGGGCGGCAGCTTGAACGAGAGACCATCGATCAGCAGGCGGTCGCCGAAGCCTTTCGTCAGGCCGTCGGCTTCGATCACAACGCCGCCAAGTCGCGGGCCTGTCGCGATTTGGATCGAGGCGCGGCCGTTCTCCTCGCGGCCGGCTTCGTCAGCCAGCTTCTCATAAGCCGTGATACGGGCCTTCGACTTGGCCTGACGGGCCTTAGGCGACGAGCGGATCCATTCCAACTCGCGCGAGAGCGCCTTCTGCTTGCTTTCTTCCTGGGCCTTCTCGGTCGCCTCGCGTTTGGCCTTCTGTTCAAGCCAGCCCGAGTAGTTGCCCTTCCACGGCACGCCCTGCCCGCGGTCGAGTTCGAGCGTCCATTCGGTGATGTTGTCGAGGAAATAGCGGTCATGAGTGACGAGGATCACGCAGCCCGCGTATTCCTTCAGGTAGCGTTCGAGCCAGGCGACGCTTTCGGCGTCGAGATGGTTGGTCGGCTCGTCGAGAAGCAGAATATCGGGCTTCGACAGCAGGAGCTTCGTCAGCGCAACGCGACGCTTTTCGCCGCCCGACAGCTTCGTGACGTCGGCATCGCCCGGCGGCGAGCGCAAAGCATCGAGCGCCTGTTCGACCTGGGCGTCGAGGTCCCAGAGATCCTGGGCGTCAATCTGGTCCTGAAGAGCCGTCATCTCGTCGGCAGTCTCTTCGGAATAGTTCGCCGCGATCTCGTTGTAGCGATCGAGGATGGCTTTTTTCTCCGCGACGCCTTCCATGGCATTGCCGAGCACATCCTTTTCGGGATCGAGTTCCGGCTCCTGCGGCAGATAGCCGACCTTGATGCCGTCGGCGGCCCAGGCTTCGCCCGTGAAATCGTCGATCCGGCCAGCCATGATCTTCAGCAGCGTCGATTTACCAGCGCCGTTGAGGCCGACGACGCCAATTTTGGCGCCCGGCAGGAACGACAGCGAAATGTCCTTCAGCACCTGCTTCCCGCCCGGATAGGTCTTGGAAAGCTTATGCATGTGATAAACGTACTGATGTGCAGCCATGAACGGCGCCTCTATGACCTTAAGTTCGAGGGATTTGATCGGCCTTCTAGCCGATTGCGGCGGCTTGCTCAATTATATCATTGAGCGCGTGCGCGACGTGCCGCGGCCGGGTACCCCGGATATATAGGGACGCGTTTCCAAAAGAGGACAGGGATGGCGGATCAGATCCCCGAAAACGGTAAAGTGCCCGAAAATGGCAAGGCATCGAAGCCGAAAATAGTCTGCTCCTTGACGGGCAAGGAATATTCGCGCGGCGCCGTGGTCAGTATTGCGACGGTTATGCCCTCGCTGGTCGAGCGCATACGTAAAGATTACCCCGACCTGAAAGACGATGCGTTCGTTTCGCGCAAGGAACTTGATCGCTATCGCACGCTCTACGTGACGGAACTCCTTCGGGATGAATCTGGCGATGTCAGCGAGATCGAGAAGCAAGTTGCGGAAAGTCTTGCAACGCATGAAACGCTTGCCGAGAACGTCGAAGAAGAATTTTCGGCCAAGCGTTCCGTGGGCGAGATCTTATCGGACGGCTTGGCTCAGTTCGGCGGCAGCTGGACGTTTCTCATCGTGTTTGCCGCGTTCCTCGGCATATGGATGCTTTACAATTCCTATCGCGCCGGAGCAGCGTTCGACCCTTACCCCTATATTCTGCTGAATCTTATTCTTTCAACGATCGCAGCTGTTCAGGCTCCGATCATCATGATGAGCCAGCGGCGACAAGAAGAGAAAGACCGGCTGCGCTCGCTGAACGACTACCGCGTCAATCTCAAGGCCGAGCTGGAAATTCGCCACCTGCATGAAAAAATCGATCATCTGATCAATAAACAATGGCAGCGGCTGGCAGAGATTCAGTCGTTGCAGCTCGACAAATTGGCGGAGCGCAGGAAGTAGCGGGCTCTTTGGTTTGAGCTTGGCGACTGACAGTCCGCGAGCCCACCTCCCGCATGGCTTTTTGGGGTGCAGGCGACTCCCCTACAGGGAGCCGGCCGCCAGCACATTGTCACCAAGCCGGGTTCTTGACCCCGGTGAAGAAGTAGACGCCGAGGCCAATCGTAAAAACAAGCCAGCCCCACAGGACGTGCTCGATATAGACGGCCCAGAACGAGCGCGAGCGTTCGTAGCGCCACGCGAGCAGCAATCCGACGACGAACGTTCCGCCAACGGCGATCCAGTTGCGGAACAGGACATGGCCGAAGCCGAACGCCAATGCGTTCGCGAGAATGAGCGTCCAGCGTGAGTTGAACAGCACGCCGTAGCGGTGAAAGAAGAAGACGCGATAGGCGAACTCCTGCGCTAGGACCGACGTGAACGGATAAAGCACCATGATCTTCAGCCAAAGTCCGGGGCGCTCGGCCGCGAGGGAGAACAACCTGTCAGGCATGATCGCCGCGACGAGCCCGGCCACAACGAGACTTCCAATTGCGAAGATCAGGAAGATCGAAAGAAGCGTGGCGCGGTCGGGCCAGCGTGCCAGTTCCTGTTTCAGGCTGTAGCTTTTGTCGAAATAGAGAAACGCGATGAAACCGGCGAGCACAGGCGGGAGCGCATAGAACAGCGGCACACGGTAATCGAATACGGCGATGCGCATTAGCATCGGCAGCCCGATGTAGATGAGGCCGAATTCCAGCCATAGCTGCAATCGACGCGCGTCGGAGAGCGGCGGAATGGCAGCGCCATCATCGACAGTTCCGGCCGCCGTTATCCTGCCGGTGGCTCCGATGACGTCTTTTGTTAGGAAAGAGGCTGTCATCGAAACTCCCGCGCTGAACGGCTTAGGATCGGGTGGCGTTGACGAGCCCCGGCAGCATCGCGGCGCGCTTCAGCCAGCGCCTGCGAATTTCGTCGGCGATCGTGTCAGCGGAGTGAAGCGGCTTATAGCTCCACATTGATAACGGGCCGCCGGCAGCTGGCAGCGCACGGGTTGCTCCGTAGGCCGCAAGGGCTGCATGGAAACGGTCGAACTTCGGACTACCGCCCGTCGGTGAGAACAGGAAGATCGGACGGCCAGTGGCGGCGGCCTCGCAGATCATGCTGACGCTGTCGGCGGTGATGACGAAAGCATCCGCTTGCGCGAGGAAGTCCGGATAAGGGTTGGGACCGTCCCCGTTCCAGAAGATGGCAGGCTTACCGGCCATGGTCTGTTGAAGGCGCTTGGCCAAGCGTTCCGGCGTCCGCCGCGAGGTGGTGAGCATCAGACCGGCGCCGTTGTCGATAAGCGCGCCGAGGGAAGCCACGAGGCGCTCTTCGTCAGCGTCCGTGTAGTGATAATCGCCGTTCGGGCCACCGATGAGGCAGGCGATCCGAGGCGTCGGCAGCGCAGCGATCGCGGCAGGAATATTGGCCCTCAATGCTTCGAGCCGAGCCGGAGAAAACCGGTGCGGCGCAGTCAGCGTCGTGACGACGTTCGGACCGCGGCGGCTGTCATGCTGCGGCACCCAGATGAGGTCGGCGCTATTCGGACCGGTCTTTGGGTCCATCAGGATGACTGTGTATGTCTGCAGCCCAGCGTGGCGCCGCAGCGCGCGGATGTAGGGAATGGTCGTCCGCCCGGTGGCGAACGCGAACGCTGGCCACGGCGGACCCAGCGCGCTGCCGTTCTTGCCCATGCGCTCCCCTGCCGGAAGCGGTCCCCACGGCGCCATCAGCTTGTATATGCCCGAAAGGTTACTGCGCTTGACGATGGCGTTCAGGCCGAGCGCTTCGACGACGCCCTGACACTGAGCTTCGTGGCCAGCCTTGCCGTCCGAAAAAATCCACGCGGATCGGCCGGTAATCACCGGGGGATCGCTATCGGCTGGGATCAGGTCAGACACGACTGCCATTCCCGCTCATCGACATCGCGCTTATGCCGGAACGGCATTTAAAGAAATTTGCGAAACTTTGCGCGCTGGGGACCATTCCTGATATTACTCTAACGTTTCCTGCGACGGCGCGGTCATGGCATTAGAACTCGACGAAACAGACTGGCGAATTTTGCGAGAGCTGCAAGCCGACGGCCGCATCACCAACATTGCGCTTGCCAATCGCATCGGTCTTTCAGCTCCGCCCTGCCTGCGCCGCGTTCGGGCGCTCGAAGAAGCCGGGCTTATCACACGTTATACCGCGTTGGTGGACGAAGTGAGGCTCGGATACGGGCTGACGGCCTTCGCCATGGTCCGGCTGCACAATCAAGCTGAAGCGGACCTCCACGCCTTTGAGAACCGCATTCTCGGCTGGCCCCTCGTCCGTGAAGCCTACATGCTGTCCGGCGAGAGCGACTTTATACTGAAATGCATCGCGCGCGATCTGCAGGGGTTTCAGAATTTCGTGCTGGAAGAATTGACGGCAGCGCCCAATGTCGCAAGCGTCAAGACATACCTGACGATCCGGCGTGCCAAGCGCGAACCCGGCGTTCCGATCAGCGTCGCGGGGCCTGAGGGGACGTAACCGGGCGCGACGTATTTTGGAGGGTTGATGCGGACCTTTTCTGAATGGACGTCTTGGACGGCAAAAGCTGTCCTCCTTTCGATAATTCCAAGCACCTCAGTTGCCGTCGCAGCGACGTCTGACGAACTGTTCAATACTTATTTCGGCAATGTGCTCGGCGGACTCCCCTGCTTCGCCCAAACGTTCGACGATAGGGCGCTGGCCGCCAATCCACAGCAGCGCGTGCGCAAGATCGAAATAGATCTTTCCAAGGCGAACACCGACGGCACACCGAACACGCCGGATCGCTTCACGCTCGGGTTCGCCGTCATGCTGACGTCGGGATCGGACTGGTTCGGCCAGCGAGCAAACTGTCAAACCAACGACGACGATTTCGAATGCTATCTCGAAAGCGACGGCGGCATTTTCAGGCTCACCCCGAAGAAAGACGGTCTGAAACTCGTGACCGGCGACGACGGTATTTCTGTTGATGGTGGCGATTCCGAAGTCGAGCTGTCCGGCAAGGACGGCATCGACAAGACGTTCGACCTTGTGCCGTCAAAAGAGGAATGCCAGGACGCCGCGGCGTTTTTCGAAGGCGGCAACGACTAGCCGACCTCGAACGTCTGCTTAGCTTCAGGCAGGCGGGCTTAGGCCCCACTTCACCTGCAGGATCTCAAACGTGCGGACGCCCTTCGGCGTGGTGACGTCGACGCTTTCGCCCTTCGACTTGCCGATCAGCGCGCGGGCGATGGGCGAGGAGATCGAAATCTTGCGGTCGCGCAGATTGGCTTCGGTATCGCCGACGATCATGTAGCTGACCTTCTCGCCGGAAT
This sequence comes from Hyphomicrobium sp. MC1, assembly GCF_000253295.1. Lineage (NCBI taxonomy): Bacteria > Pseudomonadati > Pseudomonadota > Alphaproteobacteria > Hyphomicrobiales > Hyphomicrobiaceae > Hyphomicrobium > Hyphomicrobium sp. MC1. The sequence continues at coordinate 2,013,777 of NC_015717.1, forward strand.
CCTCGTCTTCCAGCGTCACGGTCGCACCGAACTTGACGGTATCGCCCGACAGCTTGGTGACGTCGATGATCTCTGCACGGTTGATCTTATCTTCGATCTCGGCGACGCGGGCCTCGTTCAGTCCCTGCTGCTCTTTGGCGGCATGGTATTCTGCGTTTTCGGAAAGATCGCCATGTGCGCGGGCTTCCGAAATGGCCGCGATGATACGCGGGCGCTCGACGGCTTTCAGCCGCTGCAATTCCTCCTCAAGGCTCTTGTAGCCCTCAAGCGTCATCGGCACCCGTTCCATCATCTTCTCCAACGTCTCAATCAATTGCGGGGATGGCCCCGACACACGCTAACAGTAAGCTTGGCAATTAGGAAAGCAATGAAGGGGCAGCCGATCTCGGGTGCCCCGTCTGGTCGGCGAACGGCTTAGCGATGCGCGAAAGCCTGCAACGGAGCCACGTCCAGGGTGTCCGATGCCAGTGCTTTGATAGCCCGTGTAACCGCTACCGCCCCCGCCAATGTTGTATAGTAGGGGATGTGGTGAAGCAAGGCCGTGCGCCGGATGTCCTTGCTATCGCTCAGAGCTTTCGAACCCTCGGTTGTATTAAAAACGAGGTTGATATCGCCATTTTTGATGGCGTCTACGATGTGCGGACGGCCTTCCAGAACCTTGTTGATGGCATCGCACTGGATGCCGTTCGCTTCCAGGAAGCGCTTGGTTCCGCGGGTCGCGACGACCTTGAAGCCCATGGCGGCCAGCTCCCGGACCGGGGCCACGACGCGGGATTTATCGCTTTCTTTGACCGAGACGAACACCGTGCCCTTGGACGGGAGTTTCTGCCCGGCGCCGAGCTGGCTCTTGCCGAAGGCCATCGCGAAGTCGTGGTCGATGCCCATGACTTCGCCCGTCGAGCGCATCTCAGGTCCCAAAATAGGATCGACACCGAGAAAACGCGCGAACGGGAAAACCGCCTCTTTGACCGCAATATGCGTGTAGGTCGGTTTCGCGAGTTTGAAATCTGCGAGCGGTTTGCCAGCCATGACTTCGGCCGCGATCGAGGCGATCGGCAGGCCGATGACTTTCGCGACGAACGGCACCGTGCGAGACGCGCGCGGATTCACTTCGAGAATAAAGACCTGTTCGTCCTTGATGGCGAACTGCACGTTCATCAGACCCACAACGCGGAGCGCCAGAGCGAGCTCGCGGGCTTGGCGTTCAAGCTCGGCGACGATGGTCGTCGAGAGCGAGTGTGGCGGCAGCGAGCAGGCGCTGTCGCCGGAGTGGATGCCCGCTTCCTCGATATGCTCCATGATACCGGCGACGAACGTATCCTTGCCGTCGGACAGGCAATCGACATCGACTTCGACAGCGTCGGTCAGATAGCTGTCAATCAGCAGCGGGCGCTTGTCGGAGACGACGAGTTCCGACGGCCTATCGAGCGTTGCCGACAGGCGCGCGACGTAACGGTCGACTTCGGCGCCGTCGTGTACGATCTCCATCGCGCGGCCGCCGAGCACGTAGGACGGACGGATGACGACGGGATAGCCAATTTCTTCGGCAATGCCGCGGGCGGCTTCCGGCGTCTTGGCGATGCCGCTCTTGGGCTGCTTGAGGTTGAGCTTATCGATCAACGCTTTGAACCGGTCGCGGTCTTCGGCGAGATCGATGGCGTCGGGCGACGTGCCGAGGATCGGAACCCCTGCCTCTTCCAGCGCGCTGGCGAGCTTCAGCGGCGTCTGGCCGCCGAACTGCACGATGACGCCCTTCAGCGAGCCTTTTCGGCTTTCGACGCGGATGATTTCGAGCACGTCTTCGGCGGTCAGCGGTTCGAAGAACAGCCGGTCGGACGTGTCATAGTCGGTCGAAACGGTCTCGGGATTGCAGTTGACCATGATCGTTTCGAAGTCGGCGGCCGTCAGCGCGAAGCAGGCGTGGCAGCAGCAGTAGTCGAATTCGATGCCCTGGCCGATGCGGTTCGGGCCTCCGCCAAGGATGACGACTTTATCCTTTGCGCTCGGATCGGCTTCGCAGACGGGATCGCCGCTGAGGCCGGTTTCGTAAGTCGAATACATATAGGCCGTGGGCGATGCAAATTCGGCAGCACACGTATCAATGCGCTTGAATACGGGCGTGACGCCCAGATCCTTGCGCAGCTTGCGGACATCGGTCTCGCTGACCTTTCCGAGCTTCGCCAAGCGCGCATCGGAGAAGCCTTGCGCCTTCAGCGCACGCAGCTGCGGCGCAGTCTTCGGCAGGCCGTGCGCGATGATGCGCGCTTCGGTGTCGGTGATCGCCTTAATCTGGCTGAGGAACCACGGGTCGATTTTGCAATACTGATGGATCTCGTCGAGCGAGAAGCCTTCGCGGAAGGCCTGCGCGACTTTCAGAATGCGGTCGGAGGTGGGGCGCGAGACGGCGGCGCGGACGACGTTCTTGTCGTCGCCCTGCCCTAGGCCTTCGAGCTGGATGTCGTCGAAGCCGGTCAGGCCCGTCTCCATCGAGCGCAGCGCTTTCTGCATGCTCTCGGCGAACGTCCGGCCGATGGCCATGGCTTCGCCCACCGACTTCATCGACGTAGTCAGCGTCGTGTCGGCACCGAGGAATTTCTCGAACGCGAAGCGGGGAATTTTCGTGACGACGTAATCAATCGTCGGCTCGAACGACGCGGGCGTGGCGCCGCCGGTGATCTCGTTCTGAATTTCGTCGAGCGTGTAGCCGACGGCGAGCTTCGCCGCGACCTTCGCGATCGGGAAGCCCGTCGCCTTCGAAGCCAACGCAGACGAGCGCGACACGCGCGGGTTCATCTCGATGACGATCAGGCGGCCGTCTGCCGGATTGACCGCGAACTGAACATTCGAGCCGCCCGTCTCAACACCGATCTCGCGCAGGACGGCAATCGAGGCGTCGCGCATGATCTGATATTCTTTATCCGTCAGCGTCAGTGCCGGTGCGACGGTGATGCTGTCGCCGGTGTGCACGCCCATCGGGTCGATGTTTTCGATCGAGCAGATGATGATGCAGTTGTCCGCCTTGTCGCGGACGACCTCCATCTCGTACTCTTTCCAGCCGATGACGCTTTCCTCGACGAGGACCTGGGACGTCGGCGAGGCATCAAGGCCGCGGTCGATAATCTCGAAATATTCCTCGCGATTGTAGGCGATGCCGCCGCCCGTACCGCCGAGCGTGAACGACGGACGGATGATCGCCGGCAGGCCGACGTGCTCAATGGCGGACGCCGCCTCGTCGCGATTGTGCACCAGACGGGAGCGCGGCGTTTCGAGCCCGATCTCTTCCATCGCCTCGCGGAACAGCTTGCGGTCCTCGGCCTTGTCGATGGCCTCAGCCTTGGCACCGATCAACTCGACGCCGTAGCGATGCAGAATGCCTTGCTTGTGCAGCGCCAGCGCGGTGTTGAGTGCGGTCTGGCCGCCCATCGTCGGCAAGATGGCGTCGGGCTTTTCCTTGGCGATGATCTTGGCCACGACTTCGGGCGTGATCGGCTCGATGTAGGTTGCATCGGCGAGGTCCGGATCGGTCATGATGGTCGCCGGATTGGAATTGACCAGGATGATCCGATAGCCCTCGTCGCGCAGCGCCTTGCAGGCCTGCGTGCCGGAATAGTCGAACTCGCACGCCTGGCCGATGACGATCGGGCCTGCGCCGATGATAAGAATGGATTTGATGTCAGTGCGTTTTGGCATGCGGCGCAAAAATTTGGCCGAGGCTCGCGGGGTGACGCGGTCGGCTCAGGGGTGGATGGAACGACGGGCTAAGGGGGCCTTATAGGCAAAGCATCGTGCCGGGGGAACCCCCGAAAATATCGCGCTGCGACGTTCTTCGCCTCAAAAGCAATTTAAGCTGTTTTTACTTTGTCATATTCCGTCCGTTCGCCGGGCAGGAACACGGTCAAAAGTCCGAGCAATGGCAGATACGAGCAAATCTCGTAGACGTAGCCGACCCCTTTGGCGTCCGCGACAAGGCCAAGCACCGCTGCGGCGATGCCTGCGATACCGAACGCTGCACCAAAGAAAATGCCGGAGATCATGCCGACTCGCCCGGGGATAAGCTCCTGCGCGAACACCACGATGGCCGGAAAAGCCGACGACATGATCAGGCCGATGACGATCGACAGAATCACGGTCCAGGTGAGATCCGCGTAGGGCAGCGCCAGAGAAAACGGCAGCGAGCCCAGGATAGAGAACCACATCACCATCTTCGGGCCGAAGCGGTCGCCGAACACGCCGCCGAGGATCGTGCCGACGGCGGACGCTCCCAGAAACGCGAACAGCATCAGCTGCGACGTCTGCACGGAAACGCCGAACTGATGGATGGCATAGAAGGTGTAGAAGCTCGCAAAGCTCGCGGTGTAGATATTCTTGGAGAACATCAGTGCAGCGAGCACCGCCAACGCGACGGCCGTGCGACCGCGGGAATGAATGAGGCCAGGGCCAAGCGATGCGCCCTTGCGCTTCGGCGCGGCGCTTGATGCCCATTCGCCGACCTTCCACAAAATCACCATAGCGACCAGCGCGATGGCTGCGAACCAGGCGATGCTCGGCTGTCCGCGCGGGACGACGATGAATGCCGCGGCCAACGGGCCGATCGCGGTGCCGAAGTTGCCACCGAGCTGAAACAGCGACTGGGCGAAGCCGTGGCGTCCGCCCGATGCCAGCCGGGCGATGCGCGAGGACTCGGGATGGAAAATCGCCGAGCCGACACCCACCAGCGCAGCGCCGATCAGCAAACCGAGGTAGCTGATGGTGAAAGCCAGCAATATGAGACCCGCAAACGTCGAGCCCATCCCGACGCTGGTCGAATAGGGAACCGGGCGTTTGTCAGTGAAGTGACCGATGAACGGCTGCAGCAGCGAGGCCGTGATCTGAAACGCCATCGTCAGCAGGCCGATCTGCCAGAAATCAAGCCGGTAGGTGGCCTTCAGCATCGGATAAATGGCGACGAGCAGCGACTGCATCACGTCGTTGAGCATATGGCTGAAGCTCACGGCGAGCAGGACGGCGAGAGAGGCGCTGGCGACCGGCGCGCGAAGCGCGGCGCGGGATGAATCGATGACGGTCATGGGAATCTCCGGACGGGCTTCTAACGCCGGAGCACGCGAAACACATCGCGCACGCCGGCATGGCAGCCATCCGGCCGCGCATGGGCGTGCACATCGTTCTGAAAAGTGCGGAAAGTCCCGCTACTTGCCTTCAGCAGGCGCCGGTGTCGCAGGCTCTGGCGCCTTGTCCGGCAAAGCATCCTTCGGCGGCTCGATTTTCATGTCGATCGGGAACGAATAGGTCGTCTTGAAGATTGGCTTGTCTTCGTGACCCGGCGCAAGCAGCGCATTGCTTGCCGGCAGACCCGTCAGCGCGTCGACGTAGAACATACGGAAGGCTTGGTTCTGCGGCGAGCTTGAACCTTTCTCCGGCTCGCTTTCGAGCTTGTAGGAGAGCACATCGCGGCCATCGATCTGCGCGCGGCCTTTGCAGGAGTAATCGCCGACGTCGGTCTGCTGTCTGACGACGGTGTCGTCCATCTGCTCGCGAAGCTGCGCTGCAATCTGTTGCGGCACCGGCCGCCAGCCGCTTCCTTGGTCCGCCCAGGCGTGGTCACCAACCAGTATGAGTTGCGTGGTCTTGTTGGTGAGCTTGTCGGTCACTGTCTGACGCATCCGGTCAGGCAGAACGTAATCGACCTGCATCGACGTCGGACCGTTCTCCGTGATCATCTGGGTGTCCATACGGAACCACGATGATTTGCGCAGCTTCTGGAGCGCGGCCGAAACTTCGTCGCGACATGGATTGGCGTTCGGCTTTGCAGGCGCCGTCGGCGGGACTTGCGCCGCCGCGTCACCCGCGAAAACGGCAACTAAAATAAGAGCAAATGCACTGCGGCGCATGGAAATATCCCAAACGAAGCCGGATAAGCGGCGTTAATGGACCTTTTGCACCGGCGCGTTTTGAGGCGCAACGATGTTGATGTCGGTCGGATATGAATATTTGACCTCGCGCAGCGGCTTGGCGTTTTGGGCCAAGGTGGCGATGACATTATAAGCCGGCAGCCCGGTCTTTGGATCGACGTAGATCGTGCGCGTCATGATCTTCGCGCGATCTGTCTGCGGATGCGTCTTGTCTTCGAAGCGGTAGCCGACAAGATCCTGGTTCTCGTACTTCACCGGGCCGATGCAGTCGTAACCTTCGAGCTTGCTCGGCCGCGCCAAAGCTTCCGCCACTTCGGCGACGATCGACTGGGTGAACTGCGGCTGCAGTTCCTCGAAGCTGCCACCCGAGCCGGAGAATGCCCGGTTGTCGACCAGCATCGTCTGCTGCTCACCCGGCATCGCGGGCGACGTGACTGTCTGGAGCATCCTGAGCGGCGGCATGTAGTCGATCCGCATGTGGGCCTCGCCTTCGGCGGTTTCCTGCGAAAATTCGACCCGGAAGGCTTTCAACGATAGCTGCTTCCTGATGGCGCTAAGAACATCGGCCGAGCAATCCGTTCCGGCGGCGGCTGCCGGGGTCGCGACCGCGAGTGCCGCGACGGCGACAAAGAAAAGGCGCATCAAATTCCTCCCAGATTTTTTCCTGGGTTATAAGCAAATTTGCCGCAGACGCGACCTTAAAGTTCAGCAAGGTTGATGAGTGTGCGCCATAAAAACGAGCAGCGGCGCGTTCCGGCTATTTCTTGCGCATTTTCTCGCACGGATCGCCACGCTCGGCCGGTTGCGTGAAAACGATGAAGTCGGCTGCCGGCAGGCCATCGGGATCGCGCGGCACATAGGTATCTGGATCGGTGTTGTCCGTCTCAACCTCGACGAACATCACCGACACGACTTTCTTCTCCGGTGTCCGCTTTCGGAGGTACCACGGCACGGCGCGATCAGTCCGGGCGTGGCCCGTTCCGGCGATCAGAATGGCGGAGCCGTGCTGCTGCGAGGCTTTCAAGGCAGCATCGGCCAGATGCGCGTCGCGATACCGCTGCGCGAACGCCATGCCGTCGAACGCTTCCTTCGGCAACGCGCCGCAATGGGCATCCTCGATTTCCTTGATGGACGCGGCGTCGAACTTCGCACCCAGCGGAACATCGAGCGCAAGGCGCTTGCTAGCGTCGGCCGCCCCTGCCCCGTCTTTCGCCGCCTTCATGATTTCGGCGCGCGACACGTCGCCTGCATAGAACGGTCGCTTGGCGGCGATCACGGTTTCGAACAGCGGATCGTAGAGGTCCGGCCAGTTCGACTTCTGCCAGGCGACGGCGAGCTTGAAGTCGGCGACGGTTACTTTCTCGCCGCTGCGCTGCTTGGCGGTAAATTTGTCGATGCCGGGTTGCTGATCGTCACGAAGCTGCTCGAACACGATCGCGGTTTCGTTCGAAGGCTCCGACAGCGCAAACTCACGAATGGCTGCCGCCTGCAAGAGATGGTGCGTGGCGTTGTCATGCATCTCGCCGAGGATCAGGACGCCGCCGGCCGAGAGCGCAGCCGTCACGGCCGCATCGAGACGTTGCCATTGATCGTCCGGACACGGCGTTTTGGGATCTTCTGCCTCCGGCCGGGCGGTGGCGTAGATTTGCCCGCAGAGCGGATGGGCGCATGATTTCGATGTCTGCGCGATCTCTTTCAAAAAGGGACCGCGCCTGGCTGACGAACAGGCGTTCGCGTCGGCGGCCCAGCCGATCAACAGCAGGGCCGCAGCGATAAGACGATGGACGACGTGCATTACTTTCCCAGGGAGCGAGCCCCTCAGCGTTCGCGGCTCGTCGGCAGCCCCTTCTGCTCGCGCATCATGTTGACGAAGCGCGTGAAGAGATAGTGGCTGTCCTGCGGTCCGGGCGATGCCTCGGGATGGTGTTGGACGGAGAACACGGGACGGCCTTCGAGGGCCAAGCCGCAGTTCGAACCGTCAAACAGAGAAATGTGCGTTTCAATGACACCATCGGGCAGGCTGTCGCGATCGACGGCGAAGCCGTGGTTCATCGACACGATCTCGACCTTGTTGGTCGTGAAGTCCTTCACGGGGTGGTTGGCACCGTGATGGCCCTGATGCATCTTCTTCGTCGTCGCGCCCAGCGCGAGGCCCAGCATCTGATGTCCGAGGCAGATGCCGAACACCGGCTTGCCGCTGTCGACGAGCTTCTTGATTTCCGGGACGGCGTATTCGCCAGTTGCCGCAGGATCGCCGGGACCATTCGACAGAAAGACGCCATCAGGATTGCGCGCCAGGATGTCCTCGGCCTTTTCCTTCGCGGGAACGACGGTGACCTTGCAGCCGGCGGATGCGAGGCAGCGCAGAATGTTTCGCTTCAAACCATAGTCGACTGCCACGACATGGAACTCGGGGTTTTCGTTGCGCGGGTAGCCCTTGTTCCAGACCCAGCGCTGCTCATCCCAGGAATAGCTCTGACCGCTCGTCACTTCCGGGACGAGGTCGAGGCCCAAGAGCCCGTGCCAGGACTTGGCCTCGGCCTTCAGCGCTTCGATATCGAACTTGCCATCGGGATGATGCGCAATGACGCCGTTCGGCATGCCGCGCTCGCGGATGCGTGCGGTCAACGCGCGGGTATCGACACCAGCGATGGCGACGATGCCGCGGGTCTTCAGCCAGGCATCGAGATTTTCAGCGGCGCGATAGTTCGACGGGTCAGTGATGTCGGCGCGCAGGATGCAGCCGCGGACGCCTGAGCGCGATGCAAGGTTCGACGTCTCGGTATCTTCCGGATTGGCGCCGACGTTGCCGATGTGGGGAAAGGTGAAGGTGATGATCTGACCGGCGTAGCTCGGATCGGTCAGGATTTCCTGGTAGCCGGTGATGGCCGTGTTAAAGCAGACCTCGCCGACGGCCGTCCCCGTAGCACCAAGGCCGCGTCCGGCGATGACGGTTCCGTCATCAAGCACAAGGCGTGCGGTTAGAGGCACTTCTGTCCAGGGTTCAGGTGCGGTCATCTGTCGTCCATTCAAGGAATTGCAAGCGCGGGTCGCTCGTCGCGGCGGAACCTAGGGGAACGGCTTTACAACGTCAATTCCGGACACGGCAAGAAAGTCCGTGCTTTGTTAAAGGCTTGCCCCAGCCTGCGCGCAGACCGTAAACCAGCCCTTCGACCTCAAGGAGACCTACCCATGCGCGCGAAGATCAACGCAGACATCAAAACGGCAATGAAAGCCGGCGAAAAACAGAAGGTGGGCACCCTCAGGCTCATCAACGCGGCCATTCAATCCGCTGAAATCGAAGCGAAGAAAGACCTCGACGACGCGGCGATCCTTGCGGTCATGACCAAGATGGTGAAGCAGCGGCGGGATTCAATCGCCCAATATACAAGCGGTGGCCGTCCGGAGCTGGCTGCGACAGAGCAGGCCGAGATCGACATTATTGAAGCATACCTGCCGAAGCAGATGGACGATGCTGCCGTCACGGCGGCCATTGCCGAGGCCATCAAGGAAACGGGTGCAGCGTCGCCCAAGGATATGGGCAAGGTGATGGGCGCGCTCAAAGCCAAGTACGCCGGGCAAATGGATTTTCAGAAGGCCAGCGCGGCAGTCAAGGCGGCGCTAGGCTGATCGCCGGCTAGAAAAAGACATACATATCCTGTCATCCTCGGGCCAAGCTCGAGGATGACACCTGCGACGGGAATGCCTAATGCGTAGGCACTGTGGAAAGCGGGTATGGCTTTACGCAACAAGGCGTTGAATAGCCGGGCTTCTGAGCGAATCACCTATTGATCAGTCCGCTGCGGGCCTTCGCAAGAAGGTGCGGCGCAGCCCGTCGCTCTCCTGAGGCCTTATTACGCGCATGCGCTTCAGTCCAAACTTTCTGGATGAGATCCGGTCCCGGCTGTCGGTCAGCCAGGTGGTCGGCCGGAAAGTTGCGCTGAAGAAGGCGGGCCGGGAATTCCGCGGGCTGTCGCCATTCAAGGCTGAGAAAAGCCCGTCATTCTTCGTCAACGACCAGAAGGGTTTCTATCACTGCTTCGCGTCGGGCGAGCATGGCGACATCTTCACCTTCGTGATGAGGACGGAGGGGCTGGAATTTCCCGAAGCGGTTGAGCGCCTCGCGGCGGAAGCGGGCGTGCCGATGCCGAAGCAGCCCGAGCGTAACATCGAGCAGGAAGACCAGCGCGAACGCCTTTACCGGCTGCTCGACGCATCAGCGGAATTCTTCGAGACTTCGCTGCGTGCGGGTCCCGGCGGCGAAGCGCGCCGCTATCTCGAAAAGCGCGGACTGGCTGCCGAGACGATCCAAAGCTTCCGGCTTGGCTTCGCTCCAAATTCGCGGACGGCGCTGAGTGCGTTTCTCAAAGGCAAAGGCTTTTCCCCCGCCGACATGGCGACGGCGGGAATGTTGATCGCCGGGGCCGATATTCCTGAGCCTTATGACCGGTTCCGCAACCGCGTCATGTTCCCGATCCTCGATCTCAAAGGGCGCGTCATCGCGTTCGGCGGCCGCGCGCTCGATAAGGACGCCCAGGCCAAGTACCTTAATTCGCCCGAGACGCCCCTCTTTCATAAAGGGCACATTCTGTTCAACGCCGCCCGCGCCCGGTCGGCAGGGCACGACAAGAACCGTGTCATCGTCGTTGAAGGCTATATGGACGTCGTGACGCTTAGCGAGGCCGGTTTCGGCGAAAGCGTTGCACCGCTTGGAACGGCGCTGACGGAAGATCAGTTGAAGCTTCTGTGGCGTATAGCACCAGAACCGATCCTTTGCTTCGACGGCGACAGCGCCGGACAGAAGGCGGCTAACCGTGCCGTTGAGGTCGCCCTGCCCTGGGTCAAGCCGGGTCACAGCGTGGCTTTTGCCTTTCTACCGAATGGCCTCGACCCGGACGATCTGATCCGCCAGCAGGGCGCGTCCGCGATGTCGGAGGTCCTGGAAAAAACACGACCGCTGATCGACGTGCTGTGGGAGCGGGAGCTTAACGCCCAGCCGACGACCACGCCCGAGCAACGGGCGGCTTTGGAAGCCCGGCTTGGAGCACTGACCAACTCCATCCAGGATGCGGCAGTCCGCAACCATTACGCGCGGGAGCTTCGCGACAGGTTGTATCAGCTTGGGCGTCAGCGCTCGCCCATGCGCGGCGGTGCGGCTTCGGCGGGACGCTTTGACGGTGGCAAGGGCCAAGGGTCCTATGCGCGGCCTGTGGCGGCGCCCGACTGGCGCCAGCGCGACCGCACCCGGCTCGGGGGTGCATCCAGCGAGCGGCGCTTTGCAAGCCGGCGTGACGTGGTAAATGCCCTGCCCCTTGCCAGCCCGGAACTCACTAGCCATTTTCAGAGCATATCTCCGCGCGAAGCTCTGATCATGAAAACCCTTCTTAACCATCCGTGGTTGATTGATGAGTATTCCGAGGCGATTGCGGCGATCGAGTTTGCCGCGCCAGCGCTTTCGGTGCTTCGCGACGAAATTTTAGGGGTTCATGCACGCCAAAATTCACTTGACAGCGCAACTTTACGCACCCAATTGAGCAAATCGGGGGTTGCAAAGGTGGTGGACCTCGTCGCGCAAACGATTACGCACGCCAGCGACCGTTTTGCCGAGCCCGATGCCTCCGCCGCCGATGTCGAAGCCGCCTGGCACCATATTCTGGCGTTGCATCAGCGACAGGCTGCGCTCGGCGTTGCGCTGAAAGCAGCTGAGGAGGCTTGGTATCGGGATTGCACAGAAGAGGCCGAGATGCGCCTTCTCGACATCAAACGCCAGATCGCCCGCGAGGCGGCGATGGATCAAATGGACGAAGAGTTCGAGCAACCCGACGACGACGCTTCTGAGGTAAAGCGCGCTGGATAGGCGCGTATTTCGCATTCCGGCTTCGGCGCGCTGCGGCAGGCAGCAGTTCGGAGCCTAAATCAGAATTGAGCCGTTTCCGTGCGGAAGCGGCGCAGACGACAAGGAACGAAAATGGCACGCGCCCAGCAGGCAGTCCAGAAGACAGAAGACAAAGATCAGGCCGCCGATGCACCAGAACGCGACAGCCCCCTCCTCGATCTTTCCGACCAGGCGGTCAAGCGTCTTCTAAAGTCGGCGAAGGCTAAGGGCTACGTTACGCTCGATCAGCTCAACTCGGTGCTGCCGTCGGAGGAAGTTTCATCCGATCAGATCGAGGATCTCTACGCCACCCTCTCCGATATGGGCATCACTGTCGTCGAGAACGAGGAAGGCGAAGAGAAGGAAGAAGGCGGCGAGGACCTCGTTGACGAAGAAGAAGGCCGTTCGCTCGTCACGCAAAGCTCCTCCGCGCTGACGAAGTCGGAAGGCAAAGCCGAACCGGCAGAGCGTACCGACGATCCGGTGCGTATGTATCTGCGCGAGATGGGTTCGGTCGAGCTGTTGTCGCGCGAAGGCGAAATCGCCATCGCGAAGCGCATCGAGGCCGGCCGCGAAGCGATGATCGCCGGTCTTTGCGAAAGCCCGCTGACGTTCCAGGCCATCATCATCTGGCGCGACGAACTCAACGACGGCAAGATTTTGCTTCGCGACATTATCGACCTCGAAGCAACCTACGAAGGGCCGGAAGCCAAAGAAGTGCCGGCGATGTCCGGCGAAGGCGAGGAATCCGAGGGCGAGCAGGAATCGCAGTCGGGCGAAAGCGATGACGAGGACGAGTTCGAGAACGCCATGTCGCTTGCGGCGATGGAAGCCGAACTCAAGCCGAAGGTTCTCGAAACCTTCGATCAGATCGCAGGCACCTATAAAAAACTGCGCAAGCAGCAGGACAAAAAGCTCGAACAGCAGCTCGTCGGCGAGCAGGGTTCGCGCCAGCAGCAGAAAGCTTACGAGAAGCTCCGCGACGAGATCATCGTCGACGTGAAGTCGCTGTCGCTCAACAACAACCGTATCGAAAGCCTCGTCGAACAGCTTTATGCGATCAACAAACGCCTCATCGGTCTCGAAGGCCGCTTGATGCGCCTCGCCGACAGCTATGGCGTGCCGCGCCAGCACTTCATCGACGAATATTACGGCAATGAACTCGACCAGACGTGGCTCGACCGCGTTGCCAACAATGGCAAGAAGTGGGGCCAGTTCGTCAAAGTGGAACGCGCCCAGGTCGAACAGATCCGCGCCGAGATCCATCAGCTCGCAACCGAAACGGGTCTGGAGATTCCGGAATACCGCCGCATCGTGAAAGCGGTGCAGAAGGGCGAGCGCGAGGCCCGTCAGGCCAAGAAGGAAATGGTCGAAGCCAACCTTCGTCTCGTCATCTCGATTGCGAAGAAATACACCAACCGAGGCCTGCAGTTCCTCGATCTCATCCAGGAAGGCAACATCGGTCTGATGAAGGCGGTCGATAAGTTCGAATACCGCCGTGGCTACAAATTCTCGACCTACGCGACATGGTGGATCCGGCAGGCGATCACGCGTTCGATCGCCGACCAGGCGCGCACGATCCGTATTCCGGTGCACATGATCGAGACGATCAACAAGATCGTCCGCACCTCGCGCCAGATGCTGCACGAAATCGGTCGCGAGCCGACGCCGGAAGAGCTGGCGGAAAAGCTCGCGATGCCGCTCGAAAAGGTGCGCAAAGTTCTGAAGATCGCGAAAGAGCCGATCTCGCTCGAAACGCCGATCGGCGACGAGGAAGATTCGCACCTCGGCGACTTCATCGAAGACCGCAACGCGGTGTTGCCGATCGAAGCGGCGATCCAGTCGAACCTGCGCGATACGACCACGCGCGTGCTCGCCTCGCTCACGCCGCGCGAAGAACGCGTGCTGCGCATGCGCTTCGGCATCGGCATGAACACGGACCATACGCTCGAAGAAGTCGGCCAGCAGTTCTCGGTCACGCGCGAACGTATTCGCCAGATCGAAGCCAAGGCGCTACGGAAGCTGAAACATCCGAGCCGGTCTCGGAAGCTGCGGAGTTTCCTGGATAACTGATCCAGAATTTCAAAGGGCCGCGAAAGCGGCCCTTTCTCGTTTTGGGCACTCTCCACGGGGCACCGGAACGCCGTCACGCGTTCGAATGTTTTTCCAATAGTTTATCGAACTTTCGGGCATTTGCTGCTTATGCTGAACTTCGTTCGCTACTAGCGAAAACAGAGGTCTTGTCCCTTCTTTAAGTCGCCGTCATTGTTATTGAGACTGAACAGCCGGGAAAATCGGCTGCGGCGAGGTCAAAAACCTCAGCTTTTCCCGGATTTGAGCTGTACGGCAGCCCCATAAGAATTGGAGGAAACCGTGTCCCAAGTTCAGGAGAATGCCGGCGGCATCCGAAGCGAAAATTGCCAAGCGATCACCCCCCATCTCGTCTGCGCGGGGGCGGCTGACGCGATCGACTTCTACAAAAAGGCATTCGGCGCCGAAGAAGAAATGCGGCTGGTGGGTGCCAACGGGAAGCTGATGCATGCTGCCGTTCGCGTCGGTAACGCCCGCTTCATGCTGGTCGACGAGTTGCCGGAATGGGGTTCATCTTCGCCGATCACGCTCGGCGGCAGCCCGGTCACGATCCACCTCTATGTCGCCGATGTCGACGCATTCGTCGAGCGCGCCGTGAAGGCCGGTGCGATTCTGCGCATGCCGGTCGAAGACATGTTCTGGGGCGACCGCTACGGCATCATCGAAGATCCGTTCGGGCACAAGTGGTCGGTCGCGACGCACAAACGCGATATGAGCGAGCGCGAAATCAAAGAGGCGATGAAGAAATTCATGCCGTCGTCCGACCACGCGTCCTGAGCCGATCGCACTACTCGATCTTGATGATCTCGGCCTCGCCCGCGCCGGCCGTGACGGTGTCGCCAACGGCTTTTTCCATCAGCGCCTGGGCGAGCGGAGAAACGTAAGAGATCTTGCCTTTGGCGGGATCGGATTCGTCTTCGCCGACGATGCGGAATTTCTGCACGCGGCCGTCGTCGCGCTCGAGCGTGACGGTCGAGCCGAACGAGACGATGGAAGCGTTCGCCGGCGCGGCCTGGACTTCGGCCGTCGTCAGCCGCTGGTTCCAATAGCGCAGATCGCGTGACGTCCGTTGGATGGCATCACGATCTCCGGAGCGCTGGCCCTCGGCCAGCTCATCCTGAAGGCGTTCGACCTCGGCCTGGATCAGCGCTAAGCCTTCCGGGGTGACGAGGTTGCGATGCTCGGACACGAGCTTCTCGGGAAGCTCTTCGACGGCATCGGATTCTCTGACAAATGCTCTGCTCATTAAACCAATATAAGCATTTTCCGAGGCCGGTACCAGAATGCGGCAATACCAGCAAACATTGACCCTTAACACCCGTGGACAGGGTCTGTCCGAGTTTACGCTCGACGTGGTGCAGATCGTCAGCGACGCAGAGATCGAGGTGGGACTCGCGCACATTTTCTGCCGCCACACGTCGGCGTCGCTGCTGATCCAGGAGAACGCCGATCCAGACGTGCAGCGCGATCTCGTTGCCTTCTTCAAGCGCCTCGTACCGGACGGCGATCCGCTCTTCATTCACCGCTCGGAAGGCGCCGACGACATGCCGGCGCACATCAAGAGTGCGCTGACGCAGACGACCCTGACGATCCCGATCGCCAACGGGCGGCTGATGCTCGGGACGTGGCAGGGCATTTACCTTTTTGAGCATCGCGCGCATCCGCACGACCGACAGGTCATCGTGCATGTGATCGGCGATTAACGTCTGCGCTTTGGCATCAGCCTGAAACATCTCTAGCTTAACGGTGCCGAGACTGTCCCCCTCCCCTTCCTCCAAAGGAGTGCCCCGATGCGCCTGCCTCTGATCCCGCTGGATACGCTGACGCCCGAGCAGAAAACGCTCTATGCCGACATGAAGAACGGCATCCAGAACAACTTCAAAGGTTTCACCGCGATCAACGAGACCGGCCAGCTTATCGGGCCATGGAACCCGTGGCTGCGCTTTCCGCAGTTCGGCGGCGCGGTGTGGGAGTATACCAAGGCGATGTCGGCATCGCCGAAGCTACCGCGGCAGGTGCGCGAGATCGCCATTCTCGTCACCGGCACGAAGTTTCACGCGGCGTATGAACTCTACGCGCATGTGCTTGTCGCGGAATTGCGCGGGCTTCCCGACGAAAAAATCACGACCATCATTGCCGGAAACCGGCCGAACGATCTGACGGAAGAGGAAGCTGTCGCCTATGATCTGGCGTCGAGCCTCGTGACGGGGAGCACGCTTCCGGCGTTGACATATAACCGCGCCGTCGGCGCATTCGGTGAGGATGGCGCGGCGGAGTTCATCTATCTCGTCGGGCTTTATTGTGCAGTCTCGGTCATCCTCAATGGCTTCGACGTGCCGTTGCCTGACGACGGAACCGCGGATTGAGCGTTCTCAATCCAATCGGTAATTGAAGCTCACAGACACGCGCTCGGCTTTGGCGTGATTGACCGGCACTTCATGGCGAAGCCAGCTTTCCCAGAGCAGCAGCGTGCCCGGCGCGGGCGCGACTGAGACGAACGTTCTGTTCTTGTCCTTCGCCGAGGGCTTCTTCGGCGGGGCTGCCATCTGCATCGCCAGCCGTGGGTCTTCGTATTTGATAGCGCTCGCGTCCTTCGGCACCGCGAGATAGAGCGTGCCGCTGATGACCGAATGAGGGTGAATGTGCGCCGTGTGATAGCCGCCGGGCTTCAGGATGTTGATCCAGAGGCTGTCGAGCACGAGGCGGCGGCCGTCGAAGTCAAATTCGAGCGTCCGGCCAAAGGCCGCGACCTGGCGATCCAGCACCGCGACAAGATCGGCAAAGGCCGGATGCCGATCGGGGAGGTCGTTGAGTGAGGCATAGGATGTATATCCAGGATAATCATTGGCTTTCGACCATCCCTGCCCCGCCCGGTCGGCGGCAGCGATTTCGTGAGCGGCATCCAGAAGCTCGGCCATGAGCGCGGATGTCGCGCCGCGCTGGAGCTCCTCACGGTAAACGTGGGTGACGAAAAGCTCTTGAATGCGTGCCATGATCTCTTTCCGGATGGAAGGTGAAATGTCGCGTTTACCGCAGCATCCTTGCGCATGGAAGGCCGGGACCCGACCTGCTAAGACCCCCGGCAGATCGAATCGAAAAGCCCACCGGAGAACGACCGATGTCCGAGACGTCCGCTGAATCTGCGGCCCGCGCCGCAACCGCCGCCCTCATCCGCGACTACTATGAGGCTTTCAACCGCGGCGATACCGACGCGATGCTCAAATTTCTGACCGACGACGTCATTCACGACGTCAACCAGGGCGAGCGCCGTCAGGGCATCGAGAAGTTCCGCGCCTTCAATGCGCGCATGACGCACAACTACAAGGAAGAGCTGAAAGACATCGTCGTCATGGTGTCGAAGGACGCAACGCGCGCTTCCGCCGAATTCAACGTGCACGGCATTTACAAGAACACGGAAGAAGGTCTGCCCGACGCGGTCGGCCAGAAGTATGTTCTCCCGGCCGGCACGTTCTTCGCCATCCGCGACGGCAAGATTGCGCGCGTCACCACCTATTACAATCTGACCGACTGGATCGCACAGGTCGCAGGCTAAGGACTAGAGAGCGAATGGCCGCTGACGAAAAGAAGAAGCTCGAGGTCAAATCGGTGACAGGAGCGGATATCCTTCCGGTCCTGTCCGATCTCAGCCGCCTGCGCATGATCGTCTTTCGGGACTGGCCTTATCTCTACGAAGGCACGCTCGAATACGAGCAGAAGTATCTTGAGAAGTTCGCCAAGGCGAAAGGCGCGGTCGTCGTCTGCGCCTATGACGGAGATCAGATGGTGGGCGCTTCGACCGGCGCGCCGATGATCGAGCATGCCGACGAGTTCGGCGAACCGTTCAAGAAAGCGGGCTACGACATCTCCAAGATCTTCTATTGCGGCGAGAGCGTGCTGCTCAAAAGCCATCGCGGCCACGGCCTCGGCCATGCGTTCTTCGACGGACGCGAGGCGCAGGCGAAGAAGCTCGGCGGCTTTGAATACTCGTCGTTCTGCCGCGTCGTTCGGCCTGAAGACCATCCGTTGAAACCGGCGGATTACGCCCCACTTGATCCGTTCTGGAGAAAGCGCGGCTATGAACCGGTCGACGGCATCGTCGCCACCTACGACTGGCAGGATATCGACCAGACCGCCGAAACGACCCACGACATGCAATTCTGGATGAAGAAACTATAAGTTTGCGACTTCCGACTCCCCTGCGGGGAGCCGGCCGGAAGCCATTATTTCGTTGCGGCTTCCGACTCCCCTGTGGGGAAGCCGGCCGGAAGCCGCAAACGTGAGGACGCGATGACCGCCAAGAAGACACTCAAAGTTGCGAGCTCTCAGTACCCGATCGGCCAGCCGAAGACGCTTGCCGAATGGGAAGAGAAGATCGCGCTTTGGGTGAAGAATGGCGCAGCGACGGGCGCAGAGCTTCTGGTCTTTCCGGAGTACGCGGCGATCGAGCAGGCGGCGTGCTTCGGTCCGGAGGTCTATAGCGACCTGCAGGCGACGCTTGCCAAGGTGGCAGAGATCAAGGACGCGCGCGTTCAGTTTCACGTCGATCTCGCCAAGAAGCACAAGGTGCATATCCTCGTCGGCTCGGGACCTGAGAAGACCGCAGACGGGTTGTTCGTCAACTCGGCGCAGCTCGTCACGCCGAAGGGTTCGGTCGGCGTGCAGGAAAAGCTCGTCATGACGCCGTTCGAAAAGAACTGGGGCGTGACGGCGGGGAAGACGGTGCGCGTGTTCGAGACGTCGATCGGCACGTTCGGCATCGCGATCTGCTACGATAGCGAATTCCCGCTGATCTCTCGCGCGATGGCGGAAGCTGGCGCGCAAGTGTTGCTTGTGCCGTCATGCACGGAGCGCGTCTCGGGTTATCACCGGGTGCGCACCGGCTCGATGGCGCGCGCGCTCGAAAACACCATTGCGGCCGTGCAGAGCCCAACCGTCGGCGATGCGCCGTGGTCTCCGGCTGTCGACTTCAATGCCGGTGCAGCCGGCATTTACGTGCCGTCCGAGCATGGCATTTCCGATACGGGCGTGCTTGCGCAAGGCACGCTCAACGCGGCCGAGTGGGTCGTCGCCGATATCGACATTGCGCGGCTTACGCATTTGCGCGTTTCGGCCGAGATGCACAATTTCGGCGATTGGTCGGTGCAGCCCGGCGCTCCGACGCCAAAAGTCGACGTCGAAGTCGTGAAGCTGATTTAGTTTCGGCTTCCGACTCTTCCTTCGTCGAGCCAGAAGCTTTTTTGTTTCGGCTTCCGACTCCCCTCCGGGGAGCCGGCCGGAAGCCGATTTCTTACTTCAATGCCCAGGTGATCGTCACACGCGCTTCGAGCGTGCTGGTGCCGGCTTCGATGGGCACCGAGGACGTGGCAGCTTTCGCGAGCCGCGGTGCGTACATCACCGGGCCGTTCGACGAGGTCTCTTCCGAAATCTGTATCACGTCGCCGACGTCGGCACCCGCAGCTGCGGCGAGAAGCTTGGCACGGCGCAGCGCATTGGCGACGGCTTCCTTGCGCGCGTCGTCCTTCAGAGCATCTTCTTTCGACACCTCGAAGGCGAGGCCCTGAATCTGGTTGGCGCCTGCGCTCACGACATTGTCGAGGATCTCGCCTAGCTGATCGAGCTTGCGAACCAGAACGATCACCTGATTGCCGACGCGATAGCCGCGCACCTTCGGTGGCTGGCCCTCTTTATAGTCCATCACCGGCTCGACGTTGAACGAAGCCGTCTGGATATCTTTCGGGTTGATGCCTTTGCCTTTCAGCTCGTCGATGATCTTCGTCATCGTCTCGCTGTTCTTCGTTAACGCGTCACGCGCGGTCTCGGCTTCCGTCGAAACGCCGGACGTGATGCGCGCGCGATCAGGCTCTGCCTCGGCCGTGCCTGTCGCCGAGACGGTAATTGTCCGTTCCAATGGTTTATCGTCCGCGCGCGCCATGGCGGGCGAGAACATCAGCAGCGCGACTATGCCGCCGATTGCGAGAGCCGAAACAATATCTCGAGGACGCAAAGCGCTAAGCATGGGTGTCTCCGCCAGTTTTTCCTCGCTGGCTATAGTCGTTTCGAGGACAAATGAAGGCGAAATACTGTCGTTCGGATGAATGACACGTCGCTGGCCGTTGCAAAGCGGGGCTCGCCGCCTTGCGACGCCCAGATCTCCTGCTATAGCATTTGTAGCCATTGGGCCGGACCGGGCGGCGTTCATGGCTTCCCAAGGACTCCGAGACGGTCAGAATGGTCGATACCAAGCCGCGCGCAGACAGTGACATCAGAAACCATGGAGACGATATTCGCCAATCGTTCGGCGCGGATTTCGTGGTGATCGGTTTTTTCACGCCCAATTACGAACCCGCGGCGTCGGCGTTCTCTAAAAATCTCATCCAGCATCGCATCTCGCACCATCTCTATGCGCGCCCTGTTCTTGGCGACAGTTGGTATTCGCAGACGCGGCAGAAGCCGACGGTCATGGCGGATGCACGCCGCAACTATCCGGACCGGCCGCTGATTTTCATGGACGTCGATTGCACCGTCCGCGGCGACATTAGCGGCATCCTGCAATCGCCCGGCGATCTTGCCATGCGGACGAAGGGCACGGCGCTTGGCACAACGCGGCGCGCCTTGAAGCCCACGACGCGCGTGCTGCTGCTTCGACCCACGGCCGGCGCAGATGCGTTCATTGCCGCCTGGGAGGCGGGATGCCAATACGCCGGTAAGGGAGACTCCGCGGAAGCAATTCTGATCGAGGTGATGGGCGACAGCCCCGAACGCTATGCCGTCGGCACGCTCCCGCTCAAGTATGCCGGAATTGAGTTGCATGACGCGCCGACCGACGCCGTCGTCGTGCACGACAGCATTCACGATCAGACGCGTCCGGCCTGGACATTGCGGCGGGCGTTGCAGCGCTATTTCCGGGCGGGGCGGAACACGGCCTACCGGATCGCGACGGGGCAGACGTACGATGAGCGCTACGGCAAACGGGGCGCCCGGAACCGGACGAAATAGCCTCGCTAGCGCTTGCCGGGCGGCGACAGAATGCCTGACACAAAATCGTCGTTGAGGCTGTCCGCCCGGCGAACATCTGGTATGAGAAGCACCGCGTGGGCCCGTAGCTCAATGGTTAGAGCTGACGGCTCATAACCGTCTGGTTCCAGGTTCGAGTCCTGGCGGGCCCACCATCTGATTTTTCCCGCAAGACATTTCAATAGGTTGATCGGACGCTAGCCAATCTTCGGGTCAATGCTAGCCAATTTTGTTTCGGACTCGTTCTCAGCCCTTGTCCTTGACCTTCTTCATTCCGGCCTCTGCCGCCTTCTCTTTGTTGTATTCGCGGATGTAGCGCTCAACGACGGATAACGACTGTCCGGTGATCGCCATGATCTGCACCGTTGAGCATCCGCTTTCTGCCAATCGGCGGCAGCAGGCCTTGCGCAAGCCGTGAGGCGAACTGTCTGGAGGAAGTCCCGCCTCCTCTGCGGCTTCACAGACTAAGTTGCTGAACGACTCCTCGGTGTAGCCCTTGCCGAATTTGCTGACGACATAGGTCAGGTTCCCCGAGACTGTCTTTAGGTGCTTCTCTAGAGTTGCATGCACAGGAATGCTGACCGTAATCGTCTCGCCGCTCTTTTTGATTTTGACGACGTGACGGTTGCCTTGCCGGTGTTGGCGACCAAGTTTGCACGCATCGCTGCGCCGTAGTCCGGTGTGCAGCAAAATTTCGAGCGCAAGGCGTTGCGACGTGCCTTCCTTCCAGTGTTTGCGATAGCTGGCGATGTCTTCCTCGGTCCAAGTCCGATAGCCCTTTTCCTTGTGATTGATCTTCGAAGCCAGAAGCATCGGATTGTCGTCGCGGTAATCCCACTTGACGGCGAGCGCCATCAGCATCAGGAGACGCTTGCGGAGCTTGTGGGCTTGGGCTGTGGACGTTTTCGCGAGCGTGCCAAGGATTGTATCCGCATGCTTCGCCTTGAAGCCTTTGACGGAAAGGTCGCCATAATGCTCGCGGAATATTTCAAGCTGATTGCGGTAGGTGCTTTGCGTTGATGCCGCCAGCGATGTGAAGGCTGATGAAGCGTAATAGGCCACGATCAAGCTATTCATCGTGCCGCTCTTGACGCTGGCAACACCGGCTTGCTTAGGCTCCTGTGGGGTCGCCATTGCCTTGTGATAGGCTTGCATGAAGTCCGGCGAATGAATGGGACCGGGCAACGCGACTTGAGGCTGTCCAGGACGCCGCAGATACGCGCGGGTTTTGCCGCGATTGTCCGTGTAAACGTGAACGTACTTAGGCCTTTTTAGGCGGATTGCCATTTAGATGCTCGTCCCAATCGGAGATGAGTTCGGGCTGATCGACTTCTGACGGATTTCGGCACACCACCCGGAAGCCGCTATCGTCAGAGCAATGTTTGACGTAGGCAACGTCTTTCCCTGCATCTTCGACCGCGGAGACAAGGAATTTCACGTCGGACTTGGTGTAGGTTCGTTTCTTACGCGGCATCCGGCTCAATTCCCCAATCAGCCTTGATACGTGCATCCACGGCAGCATGGTGCCTCGCAGAGCACTCGGCGTACTCTTGTGCGTGGGCCGCGTATTCTGAAGGCGATACGCAGAACCTTAGAAGCTCGTCCACAAGGTCGAGAACTTCGTCCGCCACCAATTCTGCGCTGCCATCGACGAGCGTATGGTCTCCGTAGGTGAGGCTGTAGACTGAGGCACCCCAAACGTCTTTGCCGTCTTCTTTGATGATGAAGCCTAAACCAGCGACAACGGCAATTTTCTGCTGACTTGCGGATCGCATAGCCGCGAAAAGCTGTTCAGCCTGCCGCATGAGCGCTTCGCCTTTAGCGTCTTTGAAATCGATGATGTTGGTCATCTCTAATTCCTTGCAATCAATATCAATGGGCATCACTTACGGGCTCAGCCTTGCGTCTTAGGATGAATGTTCGCGGCGCTTGGACCAGCTTAAGACGCACCCGAAGCTGCCTTCCGTCTTTGCTGCTGCCGTGACTTTCGTAAGTTTCACGTTCGCGGATGATGTTGGAAGACTTCCGCACGACGCTGCGAACAGCGTTTAAGCGGCTTCTGGTCAAAGGCTGATCGGGATACACGCGCGCGGCCAACTCCTCGATTGTCATCGGCGCGCTCGATTGTTGAAGAATGGCAGCGATTGCCCGCTGCACTTTGCCTTGTCCTTTGCTCATTAGGCGGCACCATCGTCATCGTGATCTTTGCAGCGAGCCTCTATCTCTCGCCAGGGAGAGCTATAGCGTCGTGCGAGATCGAGAATGCTGGCTCCCGGATGCTCGGTTTGTTGTCGATAAATTTCGGCGAGTTGAGCGCCCGATATTCCTGCCTTTTCCGTAAGTTCGGAAACCGAGCGCAGCTGATAAATCGGGTTCCTTTCATCGATGGTCATTAACAATCTCCATATTGATTGGGCGTAATATCAATCTAATCAGTTGACTATCGAGTGTCGATAGTCGGAATATCGAGATTGCAAATATCGTTAAGCGAGGAGTGGGTGGCCGTGTCTTATCCTAGTGACAGGCTCAAGAAGGTGCTTCTGCGTATCCCTGAGGATATGCACGCGGCGCTTGAGAAATCGCGCAAAGATAGCGGGCGCTCATCGTTGACAGCGGAAGTACTTGCTAGACTTGCGAGCACGTTTCCGGACGAAGAAAACTGGCAAGCGATTGCTCAAAATTCACCGGCGATGCAGCTTGAAAAACGCGTGCACTCGCTGGAAACGAGAGTGTCTGAACTTGAAGCCGTCTTGTCTCCCCAGCATTTGGAGAACATGCCCGAAAGGCCGAGCGCTTCGACGCTCATGGTGGAACAAATTCGAAAACGCTTGAAGACTTGATGGGCCGCTGAGAAACCACCCTCGTTGCTTACCGTCGGTCGAACAAAGAAAACAAAACCCCGCGATTGCAGTCGCGGGGTTTGATATCACACGCCGCGTAACCGGCGCTGAAAGCAGTTTGCACGATTGCTATTTAGCAGTTCCGACTCGCGGCCACAACAAGAGTGGACGCAATGTCGTTAGTCGCATCTGGTTACAATCTTGAAGACCCTGCCGAGTTTAAAGCGTGGTGTGTGCACTATCCAAAAGCAGCGAAACTATTGGCGTCAATCATCCGAAGCTGGCAGCGCTCTAAGGCGAAACTTCGGGATGATCCACACACATGGGCAGCATACCCGCTTCGAACGTGGTGTAAATGGACTGGCCTCAAACTGCGAACCTTGGAGCGGTATCTCGCATTTTTGGAGGTTCACGGCCTCATTCGGCGCGAACGTGGGCCGTTCGCCGGAAACACACTTCATGTGTTCATCCGTCCCACAAGGCGTGCGTTGGCGCATCATCAGTTGAATAAAGCGAGCAAACCGAACGCGAGCATTACATCGCCCAAGCCTCACGATGTCAGCAATGTGGTCGATTACGTTGCTATATGGCAGAACGCCATGATCAAAAATGGGCACCTAAAATACTGTGTTCTTACGAAGACGGAGCGCCATCTGCTTAAAGAAGCGGTCGCCAGCATGCCGCCTGAACACATCACCGGTATTATAGAAACAGGGCTTCAACACTGGACGTGGTTTGTGAAGTACATCGAAACGCACACAGAAGAATTCAATCTCGCGTCCACGCCCTCCACCAAATCCTTTGCGAAGCACGTCAACCACTTCACAAGCTGCTATTTGGCCGAATTGGAGGTAGTGCAAAAGCCTAAACTCAAGCCCAGGCCGACCGTACTGAAGCAAGCACCCAAGCCCGAATACACCGACGAATACCTTGACGCGTTGGAGGATGGATAAACACGCTTATTTTGCCAAGCATTCCGCCATTTAGGGACCAATTGGCAACATCTTCGGCGGTAGGTGTGGCGGGCTAATTGGCGGAATGGATGGCGGACTCTAATCACTTCTCTTCTCTTCACTCACTTCTCGGTTCTCAAAGGTTACGCTCACATAAGTTCGCGGTCCCCTTTGTTATTACTCAAGTGAAGTGCTCGCTTACGCTCGCGTCGTGATCCGGGAGAGTAGAATAGGTACAGAGGTTCTTATCCGGGATAAGAGTCACGTAGAAGAAGTCCCCGCGTAAGTTATGCCCATTGGAATTGATTGCAAAACTCACGACGGACGTTTGCGGTTAGTAACCAACCGTCTCCATAATTTCTACGTTGATAGCCAACGCACCTTTGTAACCGATAGTGGTCATATTCTTTCGCGCCCGACGCATAACCAGGCTCTCGGCCTCTTTGACTGAGTCGGCCTTCACCATGCAGTTGAATTTGCCTCGTGACTCCGTTCCGAAATCGTGGGTCTCGGTCACGGTGTATGTTGCGTAGTAGAAGTTCATTGTTGTTCCCCGTTTGCAGGCCGGACCTCCCGGCGTTGAAGTAGGTCGTATTTTTATTCGGAAGGATCGTCCAGACCGAGCGCGATCCGCTGTTCGGAGCGCTTTCGGGGGTGGGTCGCAGACGAACCACCTAAACAGTCTATTGTTGCCCTCCGGCTCTTTGTGCGCAAATTGGATAGCCACGGAACAACAGAAGTTCGTGGCTTGTGGGCATACTTCAGAAAATCTTCGGCGCATCCGAACGCCGCGCGATAGACACCAACGCGGATTGGTCCGACCTCGTTGTCGGCACCACTACGTCTGCCGGAGTCTTTGTCGGTCCTAATTCGGCAACGCGTTCAACCGTTGTCCGGTCATGCGTCACGCTCATCAGCGGCGTTCTGGCTACGCTCCCCCTTGAGCTATTCGAAATTGCCGCCAACGACGAACGTCGAGTCAGCAAAGACCATCCTGCAACGCTGCTTACGTCGAAATTCGCGAACGGCTGGACACCTGCCGCGAAGCTCATCGAGCAAGTGACCGTCGATGCCTTGCTCACCGGGGCTGGTTTCATCTTCATCAACCGCGTCGGCGGCGTGCCGCGTGAACTGATCCGGCTCACACCGGGCATGGTGCAGGTCAACCAAGACCCCTTCACTCTCGAACCTCAGTACCGGATTACCGGGCAGAAGCCGCGAGACCTCGCCCGTACTGACATCATCCACATTCAGTGCCCGGCCTCGATCAGCGTCAAAGGCGACTCGCCGGTCAATCAGTGCCGCGAAGCCATCGGCATTGCTCTTACGATTGAAGGCCACGTCGGCCGTTTGTTCGGCAATGGAGGCCGTCCGTCTGGCGTCCTGAAATTCCCGAACAAGCTCGGGGCCGACACGGCATCTCGCATCAAGGTAAGCTGGCAGTCGGCACATGGCGGCGAAAATAGCGGCAACACTGCTGTGCTCGAAGAAGGCGGCGAGTTTCAGCCGCTGGCGTTCTCGTCAACCGATGCTCAAACCTTGGAGCTTTGGGAGCGCTCGGCACTTGAAATCTGCCGTATTTTCGGCGTTCCGCCGTCTCTCGTTTTCGAATTAGGAAGGGCGACTTGGGGCAATGCGTCAGCGATGGCTGATGCATTCCTCCGGTTCTGCCTTTCCCGTTGGTTGCAGGTCTGGACTTCCGAACTCGCCCTGAAGCTTCTATCGCCGGGCGAACAGTCCAACCACTACTTCGCGTTCGACACGGATCAGCTTCTAGCCGCTAATCTTGCGGCGCGTGCCGACGCCTATCAGAAGCTCATCGCGTCGCGCGTCTTGTCGCCGAACGAGTGCCGGAGGCGCGAAGACCTGCCGCCTTACGACGGCGGGGACTCCTACGAAAACCCCAATACGACATCGGTAACGATCCATGGAGGCACGTCACCCGTCTCGCGTGGCAATCCGGCGGGAGGTGCAGATGGCGAGTGATGCCACCACCTTCCGCACCTTCTTTGGCGACCGAGAACGCGTCCTGAAGTTGAACCCGAACCTCGCCATGGAATTGGAACGGGCGACCGGCACCGGCATCAGCACTCTCAGCAAGAGAGTCTTCGGCGCGCAATTTTACTACCGCGACCTAACCGAGACGATCCGGCTTGGCCTGATTGGCGGCGGCGAGACACCGGAACGCGCGGCCGAACTGATCCGAACCTACGTCACCGACCGCCCATTAAGCGAAGTCGTCCCGCTCGCGGCGGGCGTGCTTAGCGCGCTGATGCTCGGCTCCAAACCCGACGAGGCAACGCCCGATGACGCATAAGTTATGCCCATTGAAATCAATTGCACGCCTAGAAAAACGCGAGTCGCCGACCGCAGCGCGCAAGCCGACCGAACGGCGCGACCTTGAAACACGCTTTCTTGCCACAACGGACCAAGGAGTCTTCGAAGGTCACGCCAGTATCTTTGGCGTTCAAGATAGCTACGGCGATGTGATCAAGCGCGGGGCCTTCAAGGCGTGTCTGAAGGCATTCGAGTCTGCTGGCCGGATGCCGTTGATGCTTTACAGCCACGACCCGTCGCGGCCTGTCGGCGTTTGGGAACAGATCGCCGAAGACGAAAAAGGGCTTCACGTCCAAGGTCGTTTGCTTCGCGACATCCCCGACGGTGACCTCGCCTACAAGCTCCTGATGGGCAAAGCCCTTGACGGTCTCTCGATAGGCTTTCGCGTTGTCGATGCGAGCCGGGACACGTCTGGCGTCCGCACCATCAGTCAAATCGACCTCGTTGAAATTTCGCTCGTGTCTCTGCCCGCCATGCCGGGTGCACGCATCGAACAGGTCCGTTCTTCCGCACGAACACCATCCGGTCACGCGACTGCCGTGGCTGACCTCATCACCGCCTGCAAGGCGGCATCGCAGTCATTCAACAACCCGAGGAAGTGAAACAATGCTTCGCGACTATGAAATCCGGTCGGAGCCGCCGATTGAAACTCGGCAGGAAGGCGACGACCAAAACCAGATCGCGGCGGCCACGGCTGCCGTGAATGAGCTTCGCACTGCACAGCAGACGTTCAACACGAATATCGAAGCCCGCATCACGGACGAACTTCGCGGCGTTACTGACCGTCTGACGGCCATCGAAACCCGCGCCAATCGTCCCGGTACTCAGCAGGCTTCCGAACAGCAGGCCGAACAGGTCCGCGCCGCCCTTGCGAGCTACATGCGTACCGGCAACGACGCTGAGCTTCGCTCGGCAGCGGCGACCGACAACAACCCCGACGGCGGTTACTTCGTTCTGCCGAACATCGACACGACCATTCGCAATTTGCTTGTTGACATCTCTCCGATGCGGGGGCTGGCGGAAGTCGTCACCATCGGCAGCGGGAACACGTATCAGCGTCCATACGGCACGAATAACCGGGGCGCTCAGAAGGTCGTCGAACGTGATGACCGTCCGCAAGACACCGCACGGCCCGGCGTCATCTGGCGCAATTACGGCGTTGGCGAATACTACGCTGCACCGATGTCTACCCGGCAGCTTCTTGACGATGCTTCAACCGACATCGCGGGGTGGCTGATTAACAACGCCACGTTGGACTTTGCCCTTTCTGAAGGCGAAGACTTCCTCAATGGCGACGGCGCAAATGGTTTTGCCAGAGGCCTTCTGACCTACGGCACGACGGCGCAGAAAGACTTCACCCGTGCGGACGGCAAGCATCAGCACATCGCAGCCGGGGCCACAAACCCGACCGACGATCAGCTTAACAAAGCTCTCGTCACGTTGATGATGACCTTGCGTAAGCCGTATCGCGGCAACGCTCGCTGGCTGTTCAACACCACGACGGCTATCCGCATCCGGCAGCTTCAGGACGCCAACAAGCGTTTCCTGTGGGCACCGACCGGCAACTTGCTTGAAGGCGAGCAGAGCAACTTGCTCGGCTTTCCCGTCGAGATCGATGAGAACATGCCCGACATTGGCGACGGCGCAACACCGATTGCGTTCGGCGACTTTAAGCTGGGGTATCTCGTTCTTGATCGCTCAGGCATCCGGCTCAACCGAGACGAGATTTCTCAAAAAGGCCGCGTGATATTCGATGTCTACAAGCGCACGGGCGGCGGCGTAGGCGACTTCAACGCAATCAAGTTTCTAAAAATCAGCAACTCGTAATCGGAGGCAGCACCCTCATGCCTAATAAAGACACATATCACGAGAGCGCCGTTGCTGCCTCGCTGGCACCGCAGGTCTTCACTGCGACGACCAACGGCAGCGGCATCAGCGTTCTCGGCTTTAAGAGCGCGCTTCTCATCGTCAACACCGGAGCAATCGCGGGTGACGGCGACTTCACTGCGAGCGTCCAGGAGTCGGATGATGACTCTGCTTACACCGACGTGGCGGCAACCGACTTGCTCGGCACGCTTCCCGAAACTCTCGATGGAAGCGCCAGCTATCGCGTCGGCTACATCGGCAAGCGCAAGTTTGCTCGCGCCGTCATCACCAAAAATTCGGGCACTAGCATCGCGGCGAACGCTTCGTTCGTCTTGCAGGGTCCGGCAATCGCGCCGCTCGCGTAACGCGGCAGGAAGGATCACAATCCAATGTCTGAAAGTTTTCTCCAAACTACGGCCAAGTCGAAACTCTACATCGGCCCGGCCAACAATCTCATCAATACGCTTGATGAGTTCGAAGCGATCACGGAATGGACGGAAGTCACCGGCCTCATCGACCTCGGCAAGTGGGGTTACGAAGGCAACGAGATCACGCAAGGCTTCATTGATGACGCCTACGTGCATCGTCTGAAGGGCAATCTCGATAACGGCAAGATTGACCTCGTTGTCGGCCGTAATCCCTTCGATGCCGGTCAAAACATCCTGCGCGATGCGGTGCAGAGCAATTGGAACAAGTATCCCGTCAAAGTGGTCTTGAACGACCAGCCGACGGACACCGGCACGCCGTCGGTCTTTTATTTCAAAGGCGTTCCGCTCTCGGCGCAGAACGACTTCGGCGAAGTCAACAACGTCGTCAAAACCACGTTCTCTATCGGCGTTGACGGTCAATTGTTCGAAGTTCCGGCTGACGTAACGATTGTGTTCGATCCGGCTGGCGCTGCGCTGACGGCGGCTGTCCAGGGCGATCCCTACTCCGAAACCATCGCAGTCTCAGGCGGCGTCGGTGCGCCGAGCTTTGCCCTCAAGGACGGCGATGCACTCCCTGCTGGTCTCAGCCTTGCAGCATCGACGGGCGTCATTTCCGGAACCCCGACGGCAACCGGCGTTTCGACCTTCACGGTGAAGGTGACTTACGACGGCTTCGGCGAAGATGAACACGATTACGGCATCACCGTTACGGCGTCGTAAGGGCGGATCATGAAAAGTTTGGCAAAGAGCATCGAAATTGAGCTTGGCGCGGAGGTTCTCCTGCTTCGCCCCAGCTTGCGCCATGCTCTCAGCCTTGAGTGCCGTCCTGGAGGTGGCTTTCCAGGGCTCCTTTCTGACCTTCAGGACGGCTCTCTCAACGCAGCAGTTGAAGTCATCAAACCGCACTATTGCCCGCGACATCTCCCGTCGTTGGTTTTCGACAAGCTCAACGAGTTGCAGTCTCCACTCACCCAATACGTGATTGCATTAACCGGCATCGATCCCGATACGAAGCCAAGCGAAGGCGGCAAAACCCTCAGCTTCCGCGAGCATCTTCTGAACCTCTACAAAATCGGGACCGGCTGGCTTGGTTGGACTCCCGATGTGACCTTGGATGCCACGCCATCAGAAATCATGCTCGCCTATGACGGCCGCATCGAATTGCTCAAAGCCGTCTTCGGCACAAGTGATGCTGAAACCGCCGAGCCCGACGGCAAAGAGCTAGACGCAAAACTGAAGGCAGCTTTCGGGACATTCAAAACGATCAAAGCAAAGCCAAAGCACAAGCGCGGGCGGGCTTCGGCATGATCATAAATCCACACCCCAACATTCCGCATCCGATAGCTGGACCGTTTTCTAATGCGTTCCAAGTGCCGGTGCTCGATCTGATGTCCGGCATCGACATTGAACTTCCCTTCGTTAGCTCCGCCCTACAGGTTGTCGGTAGCGGGATGCTTACCCTCAAATTCCTAGGCGGCTCTCCCGGCTCTGAAGCCGGTCCTGAAGTTTTGACCTCTCTAGTTGGCGACGGCAGCGCACTTATTCCGTTTCGGGTGACGAAGTTCATCACATCGTATGTGCCAGACGGCGCGTTCGTATACGCCGACGTTGAAGACCCTGTTGCGTTTGTTCAGCAAGGTTTGCTTTTCAGTTCGATCATTAGTCTTTGGTGACACCATGAACCAACCAGTATGGGCATCAATCATCGAAGACATGATGAAAGAAGCGGGAATTTCGCAGCGTGAACTCGCAAAGCGTTCCGGCGTTTGCCGCACGGCGCTTCGTCGAATGCTGATGGGCGGAGACCCTGCGATGTCCGTGCTCGAAAGAGTATTGGACTGCCTCGGTTACGACATCGACGCAATCCCACGTCCAGACCCAGTGTCATTGCAATCAATTGAAAACGGGGCTGAACGATGCCCGTAAAACCACCCTATATCGCAAGCTGCGGCTGCATCATTCACGATGGCAAGCCTTGTGTGCATCAACGCAAGCGCGCGGCCGAACGCAAATCGCGTTTCGATACAAAACGGCCGTCGGCGGCAGCACGCGGCTACGACGGCAAATGGCAGAAAGCCCGCGCCGCCTACCTGAAGGCACACCCGATCTGTGCTCGTTGCAATGAACCCGCGACGGTCGTCGATCACATCGTTGCGCACAAGGGCAGCGAATTTCTGTTCTGGCATCAAGCCAATTGGATGCAGCTATGCCAGCACCATCACAACTCCTGGAAGCAGTCTCAGGAGAAACGCCGTGCCTGAGACAGCGGAACAAATGGCGGCACGGCTTGGCGTCAGTGTCTTCGCGGCTAGAAGCTACTTAGAAGATAAGGTTCGCATCGAGCGAGAGCATCAAAGGACATCGTGCAAAGGCGCTCAGGCTGTAGCAGCTTTGAAGGGCTCGCGCGTCAAGCCCCCCGCAAAGCGTAGGCCTCGCGGCGGCAGCAAATGCCGCCTGTTTTACGAATACAAAGGCCAAACCCTACCGCTAGCCAGATGGGCCGAACGCTATGGGATCAAGTACATGACCCTTAGAAGGCGCATTGCATGTGGCGCGACTATTGAGACGGCACTCACGACGCCGCTGATGAAAGGTCGGAGGCGTGTCGATGCCTAAAGCAAAACTCTACTCTCATGCCGGGAGGACACAAACCGCAGCGCAGTGGGCGAATGAACTCGGCATCCTCGTTACAGCGTTTCGCAACCGTATCTATCGCGATCCCTCGACCGCATTCTCAAAGACGAAGCTCGCTCGCGGCAAGCCTCGTGCATTTGTGAAGTCCCCGACGCACTACACATGCAATGGCGAAACGCACACCATTAGTGAGTGGGCAAAGCTCACCGGGCTTAGCGTATGCACAGTTAGAGAGCGCATTAAGAAGGGCACGCCACTTGATAGGCCGAAAGGCTGGAAACCGTCCCAAGACCATAAGCCGATGCGTCCATTCAAACGGCCGTACTTCAGTTTGAGCAATGGCGGCTTCCTCAAAGCACCGCCGACACCCGTCGCCCTTAACACCGTCGCCATCGAAGACCGGGGGGTAGGTCAAAACTTTTCGACGCGCCCAAAGACCGGCCGCCCCAGTGACGCGCGTGATTTTCAACCCAAAAGCAACAGCGCGAGTGACAGATGAGCACCATTTCACTTGAAGACGTGAAGGCGCACATGAACGTCACCATCGATGATGATGATGCGCTGATCCAATCGAAGATCGACGCCGCTGAAGAATGGGTCGGCAACTACACCGGCAAAGCTCTCAGCCGCTATGAAAGCGACACGCCGTCGGCTTCCGTTCCTGAGAGTCTTAAGGAAGCTGTCCGGCAGCTTGTCGCGTGGCTCTACCAGAACCGGGAAGCATCCATCGCGACGCAGAACATCACCATCATCTTGGAGTCATCGCCGGGGCTGTTCGACCTCATGCGCCCACATCGAGAATGGGTGTTCTGATGGCCGACGACATTGCCAGTCTCAAGAAAAAGATCGCGGCAATCCCGCCGTCAGTCCGGGCGGCAGCAGTCGCTGCCTTAGACAAGGACGCCGACGAACTCGTTTCGTCGATGAGGGCGCTTTCTCCCGTCCGGTCCGGCAAGCTTCGCGAGAGCATCCACAAGGAGCCCGGCTCAACTGAACTGCAAGTCAAAGTCGTTGCAGGCGGTCAACTCACGACGAAGGAAGTCCGAGAGGGCTCCGGGAAACCCTACGATTACGCGAAGGGTGTTGAGTGGGGCACGCATGAGATGGCCGCCGAGCCATACTTCTTCCCCGCATACCGGCTGCTGAAAAAGCGTCTTCGTAGCCGTGTGAAGCGCGCTATCACGAAAGCAGCGAAGGAGGCTTGGCGTGCTTGAGCCCTCGCTTGACCTGCAAAAGGCATTGCGGCTTCGCTTGATCGCGACAGCCGCCGTCACAAATCTTGTTCCTGCGACTTCGATACTCGATACGAACGCACGGCCGGAGCAAATGCCCTGCATCCGCATCGGCACCGGACAAGCCTTGCAGGATGATGGCATCGCTCGCAATCGCTGGCATGTTTATATGGACTTGCACATCTTCGCGAATGAAGTCGGCCTCGCAGCCGTCAAAGAGATCGCCGGGGCCATCAGTCAAGCGCTCCGCAATCGCTTTTTCGAGCTTGATAGCCATTACTGCGGCGACGTTTACACCTCCGGCGCTCGTTACATGCGCGATCCCGACGGCGTTCATTCGCACGCCATCGTCAGCATTGAAGCCCGACTCATCGAGGTGGCGGCATGACAGTGCAAGCGGGCAAACTCGATCATGTTCTGGAAATCCAACGCGTCACCACGACTGTTAGCGACGTCGGGCAGCCCGTCGATGACTGGGCGACGATTGCGACCGTTCGAGCTGAACGTCTTCGCGCATCCTTCGATGAACGTCAGAAGGATTGGGGCGACAGCAGCCAAGCCACGGTGACTTGGTGCATCCGTTGGATCGACGATCTTCGGTTGGGCGACCGCATTCTGCTTAATGGTATTCCGCACGACATCAAGGGGATTGAGCCGGTTGGACGGCGCAAGGAATTGCTCGTCACCACGCTCTATATGAAATGAAGAAGCCGACGAAGACCAAGAAACCGAAGAACCCCTTCCCCGACATCCCCGATCCATTGGGCTACGGACAGCGGGCGGTCGATTATCTTCGTACGCTTAAGCATCCCAAATCGCCGCTCAAGGACAAGGCTTTTCAGCTTGATCCTTGGCAGGAAGAAATCGTCCGCAAGATTTATGGCCCGCGTGACGCCGACGGCCGACGCATTGTCCGAAATGTCATCATGCTGCTGCCGCGCGGCAACCGGAAGACCAGCCTAGGCGCAGCCTTGACGTTGCTTCACACCGACGGACCCGAAGCTGTCTCCGGCGGCGAAGTCATCCTCGCAGCCGGTGATCAGAAGCAAGCCAAGATCGCCTTTCGAGAGATAGAAGGCATCATTCGCGCGGGCGACAAGGGTCTTTGGAAGAAAGGATACGCGGGCAAGCAGGCAGGCCAAGACACGCATCTAATTCGCCTTAAGGAATACCGAAATCAAATTCAGTTCCCCAACGAAAGCTTCGTTGAGGCGATTAGCTCCGATGCCGGTACGCAGCACGGGCGCACGCCGACCTTCGCACTCGTTGACGAAATTCATGCTTGGAAGAAGGCCGATCTTTGGGAAGTCATCCGCACCGGCTTGGTCAAGGTGCCGGGCAGTCTATGTGTCGTCATTACGACGGCTGGACGCGGGCAAGAGAATGTCGCCTATAAGGTGATCAACTATGCCCGCAAGGTCGCGCGAGGCGAGATTGACGATCCGCATACGCTGCCAATCTTGTTCGAGACTTCGCCCGATGCCGATTGGCAAGACGAAAACGTGTGGCACGCCGCCAATCCCGGCCTGAAGCACGGTTATCCCGATCTTCCCGGACTTCGCCAGCTTGCCCGTGAAGCTGCGCAGCGTCCGGCAGACCGCGAAGCATTCCGGCAGTTGCATCTCAATGTCTGGCTCGGTCATTCGTCCGATCCGTTCGTTGAAATGTCGATTTGGGACGAAGGCAATTCGCCAGTCGATCTATCAAAGCTCCGAAATGAGCCCTGTTGGCTTGCGGTCGATCTTTCGAGCACGAGCGACTTGACCGTCATTGTCGCCGTCTGGCGCGACGGCGAAGGCTATATCGCGCATCCATGGTTTTTCTGTCCGCGAGACAACATTCAGCGGAAAGCGGACATCGACGGTGTTCCATATCCTCTTTGGGCCGATGAGGGTTTTATCGAGCCGACGGCCGGAAACACCATCGACTTCAACCACGTCGAAGACACCATCCGGCGCATCTGCCGTGACTTCGATGTGCACGAGATCGCCTTCGATCCGCACATGGCTCACAACATGATGCAGAGCCTCTTGGACGACGGCTTGCCTTGCGTCGCCTTCCGTCAAGGCTGGGTCAGCATGGCTCCGGCCGTCAAAGAGCTTGAGCGAGCAATTCTAGCACGACAGCTTCAGCACGGCGGCCATCCCGTTCTTCGGCATCACATCGATTGTGTCGCCGTCCATGCCGATAGCGCGGGCAACCGGCTGTTTCACAAAGGCCGGAGCCGAGACCGCATCGACGGCGCGGTTGCACTCGCCATGGCCGTCGCGCGCGCCAGCGCCGGCTCTGACTCTCGCTCCGTTTATGATGACGTATCCGCAAGACCGGAAGGCTTGCTTGTGTTCTAGGTGATGACCGATGGCAGACGACGAAGCACGCCTCTTAGTCTCGCTCGAAGCGCGGCTCAATCAGTTTGAAAAGGCTTTCAATCGCGCCAGTCAGGTCGCGGATCGAAGCTGGCAACGTGTCGAACGGCGGACGAAAGAAGCCGGAAATCGGCTCGAACAGTCTTTGATGGCATCGACCGCCAACATCAATGCGATGCTCGGCAGCATCGGCGTCGGCCTTTCTGTCCGAGAAATTACGCAGATCGTGGATCGCTGGACCCGCTTCACGAACCAGCTTCGCGTGGCCGGTAAGGAAGGCGATGCACTGATCGCCACTCAGGACAAGCTGTTCAACATTGCGCAGAAGTATGGCGTCTCGCTTGAAGCCATCGGCACCCTGTATGGTCGCAATGCGGCAGCGGCGAAGGAACTTGGCCTCACGCAATCGGATCAGCTTAAGATCGTCGAGGCGACAAGCGCCGCATTAAAGGTCAGCGGGCAGTCATCGGAGCAAGCGGCCGGAGCGCTGTTGCAGCTTTCTCAGATGCTCGGCGGCACGGTTGTTCAGTCTCAGGAATACAATTCCCTCTTGGACGGCGCGCGGCCGTTGTTGCAGGCGGTCGCCAACGGGTCCGACAAATGGAAGGGTTCCGTCGCCGCTCTCACGCAGGACGTTAAAGCGGGAACCGTCAGCGTCGAAGAATTTGTGCAGGCCATGCTGAAGGGCTCTGGCGGCGTCATCGACCAAGCCGCCAAAGCGAATGTGACGTTCTCGAACTCGCTGACGGTTCTGAGCAACGCGCTTGATCGCTATTTGGGGCGCTTGGCAGAGTCGGACTCGATCACGTCGAAGTTTGGCGACGGCATCACGTTCATTGCCGAGCACATTTCATCCTTCGGTGATGGTGCAGCGGCGGCGGCTGCCATCTTGCTCAGTCAGTATGTCCCGTCGCTCGCTCGTGCGGCAATCGCTCAGACTGCGATGCTCGCGACCAATCCCTTCGCGTTGCTCGCCATTGCAGTCGGCGGAGCGGCTATAGCAATAAACGAGTTTGGTGACGAAATCATTCCCATACAGGGCGAACTCGCAAACCTGAAGGATTACGGCGGCGCGGCTTGGGATGAACTCAAGGACGGAGCGAAGATCGCCGCAAGAGCCATTGGCGACGCCTTCAACGACGCCGTACAGTTTATCGCTCAGGCGTTATCCGGTTCCAATGTCTCGATGGCGGACCTTGGGGAATTTGCCAAGCTGACGGCCAACGTCGTCATAAATTCTTTCCATCTGATCTACGACACAACGCTGGCGACCTTCACAAAGCTGCCGTCCGCCGTTGCCGAACTCATCGTCAATGCCGTCAACGGCATGATCGCCCGTGTTGAGCAAGCGCTGAACTTCGTCATCAGCGGCGTTGATGCAGCGGTCGAAGCCATCAATTCAGTCGGCGGAAAGGTCGGCGTCGAATTTAGCACCATCGGCAACGTTGATCTTGGCCGTATCAAGAACAACTTTGCGGGTGCCGGTAAAGCGGCAGGTGAAGCGTATATTCAGGCGCTTCGTGATGCTGGCAAAGATCGCGTCGGCGCAGCGATAGAATACCTGCACAAACGCGCCCTTGAACGAGCCCGCATCCGCATTGCCGAAGCCAACAAGCCGAAAGCAGAGGAAGACGACGCCCCCGGCTCCCCGACCAACCGGCCTGCCGCCAAGGTGCAACTCAACGAGTTTGAAAGGGCCGTCCGGCGCGTTCAAGAAAACATTGCGACCATGCGCGCGGAAACCCAAGCACGCATGAACGCCACGGGCTCGGTCGAAGAACAAGAAGCCGCCGTTGAGCGTGCGAGGGTGCAGCAAGAGCTATTGAATGCAGCACAACGGGCGGGCGTCGAAATCAACGACGACGTAAAGAGCAAGATCGCCTCCCTTGCCGATGCCTACAAGCTTGCCAGCGAACAGGCAAAAGAGCTTGCGAAGTCTCAGCAAGAAGCCGCCCAGCGCGCCAACGAACTTGAAAGCGCAGGCGAAGACGCCATGAAAGGCTTCGTCAAAGACCTGGCGCATGGCAAGTCGGCATCCGAGGCATTGCGTTCGGCGCTCGCGAAGCTCGGCGACAAGATGCTCGATCTGGCGTTGGACCAGATGTTCAATGGCGTCTTCAAGGGCGTCGGCAGCGCATTCTTCCCGGCGAACAGCGGCAACCAGAACATTCTCGGCGGCGGCAGCCTTGCCTCGTTGTTTGGCGGCTCATCCGGCTCGATGAATGTTCAAGCTGGCGTCGTGAACGTCGGCGGGGCCTCGCTTCCGAGTCAATTGTCGCCCGGTGCCGGATCAGTACCTTCCCCCGCAACGGTGTCTGCACCGACATCCGTGACGACCGGATCGCTGCCGCCGCAGACGCCCGAACCGTTGCAATCAATTGCAAAATCAGCGCCGACGCAGGCCGTCACTGAAACCGCCACGAAAGCTGCCGAGACGGCATTGCCGAATTTCGCGGCATCGCCAGCATTCAAGGCGGCAACCGAAGCGACGGCCGAAAAAGTTGTGCCAACAATCGCAAAGCAGCCCGACTTTGCGTCGAAGTTCGATCAGTCGAAGGTTTTTGGCCAAACAGGCCACGGGCAGAGCTTGACGAAGGTCTATGCTCCCGACGGCACGACGGCCATGGTTGATCAAAAGTACGCAGATCGCTTCCAAGGCTTGATCGGCGACCTACATCAGCGCGGCTACACGAACTTCAAGCTCAATGAAGGCGGCGGCTTCGTTGACCGCAACATGCGCGGCACTAACAAACTTTCCGAGCACGCCAAGGGCGACGCTCTCGACATCAATCCGCGCAATAATCCGTTTTTGACGCATAAGACAGACTTGCCACCCGACATTTCCGACATGGCAAAGGCGCGCGGCCTCAAATGGGGCGGCGATTGGAAGACACGCACCGACCCGATGCACTTTCAGGTCGATAAGTCCGTGAGCAACGAGCAAATCGCGGCGCTTCAGCAACAACAGCAAGCCGAGAGACTTCTGCAACAGCAGACGGTGCAAGCCAACGCGGCTCTGAAGACAATGCCGCCGTCATTGCAAGGCATGCAGACTGGCACTCAGGGCCTCGATGGCACATTGTCGTCGATGACTTCGACGCTTGCTCAAGGGCAGCCTGCCGCCAGCGGCTTTGCCTCGTCGATCCAATCCGTGCTCGCAAGCCTGAGCGCCAAGCCCGGAGGTGCAGGCGGCGGCATCGGTTTTCTCGGCGGTTTACTCGGCTTTGCCGACGGCGGCCATGTTCGCGGACCCGGCACCTCTACTTCGGACAGTATCCCCGCGATGCTGAGCGACGGCGAATTTGTCGTGAATAGCAAGGCAGCGTCGAAGCACGGCAAGCTTCTGGCGATGATCAACGACGGCAAGGTGCCGAAGTTCGCGACAGGCGGTCCGGTCGCGTTCGGCTACAACAACAGCCCGAGCTATACGACCAACATCAACGTCACTGCGCACGGCGGCGGCAACGGATTAGCCGACCAGATTGCTCAGAAGGTTGCTCGTGCCAGCAAGTCCAGCCAACCGCCGCCTGACACATTCCGCATGAGCGAGGCGCAACGGCTTACAAGGGCGGGCATCGCCACGAGGCACGCAGCGCAGAGGAATGGCTGATCGAAAAATTTCTTGACTTCAATCGACTCAGTTATGATTGCCGCCGACTTTTTGGAGCAGTCATAATGGAAGATTTTTCTAATCCGTTGACTATCGCAATTCTTACAATGATTGCGAGTGGCTTGGTCTTTGTAGCGTACAATCACCCTAAGCAATTTGCTGTTTTCTTCTGGAGTTATTTTGCGCTCTACACCGTTGCAATCGTAGCCGTCTTCATTCTCCAACGCTATGACGCAATCATCTTGTCGAGAATAAATCATTCCTGGCTGAGCGAGGCGGAGAAGGCTCAGGTGATTAGAATTGTTAAAGGACCACCCCCGGACAGAGAGGACAAGTTTTGGGCGGCCCTCATTGAGTATGGCAGCGTTTATATCGGCCTCTTAGGTTGTTTGCCGGTGCTCGGCTTGACCGCCGATAACAAGACTAACGGAAATCGGCAGAGAAGGGATTATTGAAATTTGCGCCGCTTAAAGGCGAGTACATCGCTGGGGGTGAGTTTGAACCATTCGCCGTTCGCACGCTTATCTGCAAATCGACGATGCCAGTAAGCCTCTATGCCAGCCGGATCGTCCGTTGTGATGGCGTGAACCAATATTGTTGCGTCTGGTAACGCAACTCGGATTTCTCTTATTCGTCGCTCGATCTCATCGCTCCGACCAATTTTGTAGTTCGAGCCGGATTGCAGCAGGTATACTGAACCCAGAACTTCTCTGGAACGATCCGGCTTTTCTGGGATCGATGCCGGGAGCATGAGAGCAACATCGGAATACCCAGACCGTTCATTCGTCCAAATGCGTAGCGCTTCGATCAATTCCGTTTTTGGTGAGAAGGCATTTTGTATGGTGCTTGGCGACGGGAAGTCCGGATGCGTACGGCGATATAATCGTAGTTCGCCTTCGGTCGGCAGTTTCCCAAAATGGCGGCAAGCGAGCGCCACCAAGTTTAGCATGGTATCGCGATCAAATTTGCCTTGTCGTTCGTTGGGCTGGAACCCAGCTTCCGCTACAGCATCGCCCCAACGGGCCCAATAGACTCCGTACCAGTCTCCAAGGCGAATGCCGGTTTCAGCCTCGAATGATTGCCGCCCTGGGGGCGTTCCATCGTTGGCTTTTGTCAGTCGCTGAATTTCCGAGATTATTCGTTCGCGCATAGCCAACGCTGTAAATGCGACAATCCATGCTCGCAAGCACTTGGCGCTCGCGACTGCTAAATTTTGGCGAATTGGTGTCAAGTTTTGCTGACAGCCACCTGCCGACTCACCTACGGTAAAGGCTGGGGCACTGCCTTCAAAGTGATCTTTCTGTTCAACCGCTCTGGGCGGGATGACGCGACGCTACAGGGCGTCGGTAACAGAGGACCACTAAAATGAAGATCGTATTGTCCCGACTGAGGGAAAAAAGTGTTCATGTGCGGGCCTATACCCGCTTTAGGTTCGGACGGACTGAGAATGTTTGTTCACACTGGCGGAGTTGGCCACAGCAGCTTCTGCTGCCGCTGTGACCATTTTTTCTCTTTGTTCCACTAACTAGGCTGACGGTCTAATCGCCATCATCCTAGCGGCGGTCGGTGTTAGCGCGCCGGCCGCCATTTAGTTCTCATCATGCAACATCATCGGCGCACCTATCGGCACTCCCGCTGACGACTGCAATCCAATTCTGCCGTTAGGACTTGGAAACGCTCAAGCTCACAATCGAACTGATTTGCGTTTAAGAGCGGTTAATCCCGCTGCTATCCCGTTTCATCGCTTCCCCCTAGACGATGGTCGGTTGTTTCCGACTCAAGTTCTTGTAGCAAAGAATGCTACCGAAACTTGCTCGCTACAACCCCTTCGATAGTGCGGCAAGACGCTTGCACAAAACGTGCGACTGCGCATTCGCGTACCGGCTAGCCAATCGGAAAAATCCCCTTTGAGTCTCGATGCCGGGTTATGTGCTGCTAGCCAAAATAAGCTGCTGAAAACTCATTAAGAGGGCAGAACTGGCGGGCCCACCACATTTTTTGCGCGCAGCCGTCACACCGCCCCTGCGCGTGATGGTTTCGGTTCGAGGTTCTCCTCTCACCTCGACCAATTACGCGTCTGCTGAATTTCCCTTCTGATGCATCTGTCAGCACCCCCATCGACGGAGCGCGCGGATGATCGCACGGCTCCGTCGTTTAAGTGGTGGAGAGCTGACGTTGTGCGTCAGTAGTCGATGACGCCGTCCAAAGCGTAGTGCTTGATGGTCTTGCGATTCTTGATCAGCTCATCGATCGACGGCTCGCTCTTCAGGGCGCGTTCGATCGCCAGCTTCATAGCCTTGTAGTTCGTATTGTAGAGATCTTTCTTGTCGAGTTCGGCGTGCTCGGCGCAGCGCGGGTCCAGCCAGATCGTCACGACGATGCAGATCTCATCGACGATCGCCTTCGGAATAATTCCCTCAGCGACACTATCGACGACCGCATCAGCGATCGCGGCCTGCACGACACCGCCGAGCAGTTCGACATACTCGCCGGAGGCGATTGTCACCTTCGTCGTCATCATGGTGGCCGGACGCGCCATTTGGTTGAGATCGCGTATTGCGAAAAACCGGGTGTGGCCGACGCTCTGACCCATCATGCTGGCGAATGCATGCCCCACCGGGCCGTTGACCGAACCGATCAGCACCTCGGGCATAGCATCAGTGTACTGACCCGGAGCTGCGAGTACAGTCGCCTCACCGGCCTTGAAAATAATATCGCTCATGCAGTCCTCTCTTGATGGTTCCATTTCAGCCTGCGATCGGTGGACTGGATCAGCCTCAGACGATGCGCCCGGTCACCGCTTTCTTAGCTTGCAACCAACCGGCCGCCACGAAGAAAATCGAACAATAGAGTTGCGCCGCACCGACACCTCATGGTGTCACGCTCAGTTCAGCGCGGGCGGCAGATGCTGAGCGGCCGTGGTTTCAATTGGTCTGCACGGCTGGCGATTAATCTGATCGTTAATTTAAAACAATCATCACTTCGAATTGGAATACGGCGGAATAATCGCCGATCTTTCTGACAGCGCAGGTGTCATCTCTCACGGTTGGTGCTCACTCCAATGGCCATTTTGGGACTTTTCGACATGCCCCGTTCCAGCAACGCAGTTTTGGGCCTCGTAGCGGTGCTCATCGCTCTATCGACATCGCAGATGTGCCGCGCCGACAGCGCGGCGCCTGCGCCAACCAAGGACCATCAAACGCCTTGGGTCGTACCGGACATCGACAAGCTGCCGGATAATGATTGGGGCCGCACCGTACGTTATGGTCGCGATCTCA
Organism: Hyphomicrobium sp. MC1; assembly: GCF_000253295.1. NCBI lineage: Bacteria > Pseudomonadati > Pseudomonadota > Alphaproteobacteria > Hyphomicrobiales > Hyphomicrobiaceae > Hyphomicrobium > Hyphomicrobium sp. MC1. The sequence goes on from NC_015717.1 coordinate 2,056,210, forward strand.
TCGCCAAAACATCCTCGCTAATCGGCCCCGAAGTCAAAGATCCGGCGCACCGTTTCGCCGGCAACAACCTCAATTGCCAAAGCTGCCATATCAATGCCGGCACTAAGCAGTTCGGATTGGCACTGGTCGGCGTTTATGCCGATTTTCCGAATTATCGAAAGCGGTCGGGCAGCGTCGGCTCGATGGAAGATCGCATTCAAGGCTGTATGCAGCGCAGCATGAACGGCAAAGCTCTTCCCGAGGACGGACCGGAAATGATCGCCATGCTCTCCTATCTGAGGTTTTTGTCAGATGGCATTCCGGTTGGCGCAAAAACGTTCGGGCGCGGCACCGGCGCTATGCCCGAACTCAATCGCGCCGCCGATCCCGTCCGCGGCAAGACGATCTACGCGAACATGTGCGCCGCTTGTCACGGCGCCGACGGCCTGGGCCAGCGCGTCGGCAAAGTCGGCGATGCAAAGGGCTATATCTTCCCGCCGCTCTGGGGGCCTGACAGCTACAACGACGGCGCCGGCATGGACAGGCTGATCGACGCCGCCAACTTCATTCACAACAATATGCCGGCGGGTACGACGTGGAAAAATCCAACGCTGAAGCCTGAGGATGCGTGGGACGTCGCCGCCTACATCGACACGCAACCTCGGCCGCAAAAAGCGCATCTCGGTCGCGACTTCCCGAACCGGCTGCAGAAGCCTATCGACACGCCATATGGGCCTTATGCGGACGATCTGCCGGAGAGCGAGCACAAGCTTGGGCCGTTCGGGCCGATCATCGACGCCGACAAAAAGCTCAAGGACGACGCGAAGCACTAGCTCCCCCAGCCCTTCGGCGCGTTCGCGCTCCGAGTGGCCTCACATGAAGACCCGGAGTTGAAAATGACCATGACCGGCAGACGACAGGCGTTACAGGCATTCGGCCTGGCGCTAGCTGCGGCCTCAGTCGGAGGCTTCACACGCGAAGCCGACGCCGCTGCAGCCCATGACATTCCAGCGGGCGCGTCGGCTCTCGCAGACCTCACCGACAGGCTCGCCAAAACACCGCGCCGCCGTGACTTCAAAACCGTGCCGATGATTCTCGATCATTCCGATCAATGGGATGACGAGGCTCTGAAGGAAGTCCTCGCCTACAAGCCCGTCACCAAGCAGGCCTGGGACGTGACGGACATCGCAGGCCCTTGGCTCAATGTGATGCGCAATTCCATCAATGCGCAGATCTGGTCATTCAAGCATCCGGATTTTCTGGTCGTTTCAGCAACGCACGGCTCGGCGCATTACGCGCTCTACGATCAGGCGATGTGGGACAAATATCAGTTTGCGAAGATCGTCGGCAAAGGCTTCGAGAAGAATACACTGATCGTCGATAAGCCTGCAGCGTCCGCCAATCCTGCCGACTATGAAAGCCCGACGGGCGTGTTCTCCCCGCTGAACAACTCGATCCCGGCCCTGCAAAGGCGCGGCGCCGTTTTCATGTCGTGCCACAACGCCATCTGGGAGCAGGCGACCAAGCTGCACGAAAAAGGCGTCAATCCCGACAAGCTTGAAGTCGATGCGCTCGCAGCCGAGCTAACGAACCATCTGATCCCCGGCGTGGTTCTGATTCCCGGCGCCGTCGCGACACTTCCTGAACTGCAGCAGGCGGGGTTCCACTATGCGCGCTAATTCCATCGTTAAAGCGGTTTTCGGCGCGGCCATCGCCGGAACAGTGACTCTGGGAGCAATTTCAGCACAGAGCGCCGAGCAAAACGCGCCGAATATTTTCCCGCCTTGGCAGCACGGCTTCAACAACGACGCGACCGACCGCGGCTTCGAATTCACCGTACCGCAGGTCGATAACCTTGCTGATTTCCACGGCAGCGTCACCGATCCCAAGCTCGTGCTCTACGTCGGCGGCAACTACTTCTTCGCCATGGCGCCACTGGTGGATGAGTTCGAGAAAGCGCATCCGGAATTCAAAGGCCGGATCTATTGGGAGACGCTGCCGCCGGGGCTTCTCGTGCATCAAATCAAGGCGCACGGCGTCGTAACCTCGGGAAACATGACGTGGACTGCAAAACCGGATGCGTATTTCGCCGGACTTGTTGCCGTCAAGCGGCTCGTCGATGACGGCACGCTGGCGGGTCCTCCGGTTCCTTACGTCAAGAACACGCTGACGATCATGGTCCCCAAGGACAATCCTGGACACGTCTCTGGGCTTGCGGATCTCGGCCGGGCCGGCCTGCGTATTGCAATGCCGAACCCGGAATTCGAGGGCGTGGCGCGGCAGATCAAGGCGTCTCTGAAAAAAGCTGGCGGCGAGGCGCTCGAAAAGGAAGTCTACGAAACGAAGGTCGCCGACGGCGGCACGATTTTAACGCACATCCATCACCGGCAGACGCCACTGTTCCTGATGCAGGGTCACGTCGATGCCGGAGTGACGTGGCTGTCGGAAGCGATGTTCCAGGAGCAGGTCGGAAACCCGATTACGAACGTCGTCATTCCGGCGGATCAGAACACAACTGCGACTTACGCCGGAGCGATGGTCAAGGGCGCCGCCCACCCGGAAGCGGCCAAGATGTGGCTCGACTTTATCCACTCACCTTCAGCACTGAAGATTTTCGAAAAGTACGGCTTCACGCCTGCTTGAGCGGAGGCATTGAGCGTCAGGACATTGAAGGCAGTGCGCTTAAAACCGCGCACTGCCTTTGACGCTGATGCTGCTGAGGCTCGTATCTTCGGCGTAATGGCCGTCGTACTGCAGGCTCAGCGTTGCGCCGTGCATATTGATGAGATCAACGCCAGCGCTCACATCCGCAAAGAGTGTATCGAGCTTGGTGGCCGTCGTGAAGCCAGCAACGTCTGGCGCGTCGGCAAAATTGGCGCTGAGAAGAAACTGATCCGTGTCCTGCCACGTCAGACCGGCCCTTACGAACGGACGGATCGTTACGAAATCGTGGACGTTCTTCTCGCTGCCGAATTCGATGCCCGGCGACACGCTGACAACCGTATCGCTTTTTCCAGCAACCGCCAGCGCCGCTCCGCTGCCGTCATTTTCCGTGAAGCCATTGAGCGAGACATTGGTGATCGCTGCATCGACCAGCGGCTTCACATAATAGTTGTCGTGTTGGAAAGAATAGCCAGCGTGCAACTGGCCCGACACGTAGTTGATATCGTTTTTGGAATGCGCCGCGCTGCTGAAGTCACCGAACAGCATGGTACGGTCGGTGTCATAAGTGCTCCAGCCGCCCGTAACGCCCGCTGCAAACAGCCACTGGCCAGGATTGTATTTGATGATGCCGCCGACGTTGGCGCGGTCGCCTTCGCTCGTTGCGACACCGCTCGAAAGGGAAACGCTATCGTAGCCGGCAGCGAAACCGAGCCGCCAATCCGGCGCGAGTGCAATCTGACCGCCTGCAGAGAACGAGCCCGTCGTCGCATGCGCGCCGATGTCTTCGGATGTGCGGTCGAAATCGGAGAAGCGCGCACGGGCACGGACCCACAGACACTGGCCTTCGCGCGCGATTGACACGCCCTGCTGCCCGGCGACCTTGCAGCTCATCAGATCGTTGGCGAACTGCTGGCTGCCGTAGAGCGTTTCGATCAGGCCGTAGTTATAGATCTCAGGCGACAATTGATTGAGGGCGACGGCCAGCGATTGCTGATCCGGCGCGCTCGCCAATGCATCGGTAACCGCCGGAACTGCACCCGCTTCCATCGCCGAATTGATAGAGGTGACGATGGCGGTCTGATTGCGGTTGAGGGATGCGAAAGACAGCGCATCCGGTCCGAGGTAGATCAGACTCACATCGTCGATGGCGAATTCGTAACCACTAATGGCTACAGCGTCGAACAACACCTGAACTGAACCGGCATTCAGTTTCACCACTGACGTCGCGCTTTCCATCGTCGTGTTGGTGATGTCCGATTTTGTGAAGACCGTAATACCGTCAACCTTGGCTGTCAGTGCCCACGTCTGGCCCGCCTGGACCGCATAATAGAACTGGAACTGGTATTTGCCGCTTTTGGTCAGGGAGACATCCTGCGTGAGGACGCCGCCACCGCTCCAAGGATTGGCGAAATAGCTGCCGCTGTGAGCCCGGATACCATCCTGGCCGTCAGGCCAAATATCGACGAGGCCGCTTTCGACCACCCATGGAGAAGGAACCATATACGGTGGAGACGCGAGGTCTTCGAAGCCTGGGTTTTGGATGAGGTTCTGCGCAGAAGCAGTCGCGGGCAGCATTGCCAGCGTGAGGAAGGGCACAACTGCGGCAGCGGGGAGTGACAGGGACCGCGGCAGGCGCGGCGTCCGAGAGAAAGAGGCGCCACTTGTCCGATCTGCCATCTGCGTCATCATTCCAATTTCGGTATTCCAATTGTCGGGCGCATCGACGTCCAGACGCTCCTGACCTATGTTCAGTTAGCCGATTCGGCACATTGCTCTAAGGCTCGGTGCGGGAGACTGTGGATTATTGAGTCTTTGGTGCATGTTCGCCACGCAAGCCCATAGAAGATTTGGATAAATACAATCCGCCCACGCCCATTTGATACCTCAACAAATCGGCCGTATTTGCCTTCCAGAAGCGGCTCCGAAACGTCGGCGATGGCTCGCGCGTTTCGGTTTGGGCAAACAGCGGCAATCCGCTTTAAGGAGACGGCACCCGCCGCCTGATGGACACGCAATCCTCGCAAACCGAACCGCAAACGCTTTGGCGCCATTCGCCGCTGCAGTACTTCCTGTGGGGGCGCGGTTTTTCGAAATTCGCTTCGCAGATTTTGACCGTTGCGGTCGGCTGGCAGGTCTATGCGCTGACGAGCAGCGCATTCGACCTCGGCATGGTCGGCCTCGTGCAGTTCCTGCCGACGGCCATTCTGGTGTTCGTGGCCGGGCACGCTTCCGACCGGTACGACCGCAAGCGCGTCATTCAGCTTTGCCAGATCGTCGAGGCGACGGCGGCGGTTTTTCTGGCTTGGGGCAGCTACCAGGGCTGGATTACGGTGCCGCAGATCTTCGTGGCTGTCGCCGTGTTCGGCGTCGCGGGCGCATTCGAAAGTCCAGCGACGGCGGCGCTGCTTCCGGGCGTTGCGCCGAACGGCTTACTGCAGAAGGCGACGGCGCTCTCGACCGGCGTTTTTCAGTTCGCGGCGATCAGCGGCCCCGCAATCGGCGGCCTCGCCTATGGCATTTCGCCTGCCGTGCCTTACGTCATCATGACCGTGTTCTGGATTGTTGCGTCAGTGCTTAATGGCGCCATCGTACTCGACCGGCCGGTCGCGCCGCGCGAATCGCCGACCGCCGGCGCGCTGTTTGCTGGGGCGCATTTCGTCAGAAACAATCCGGCGATCCTTGGCACGATCTCGCTCGATCTCTTCGCGGTGTTACTGGGCGGCGCGTCGGCATTGCTGCCGATTTATGCGCGCGACATCCTGCACACCGGACCGTGGGGCCTCGGCATGCTGCGCGGTGCGCAGGCCGTCGGCGCATTAATGATGACCGGCATTCTGGCGCACTATGCGATTACAAAGCACGTCGGTATGCGCATGTTCCAAGCTGTGATCGTGTTCGGGATTGCGACCGTCGTGTTCGCGCTTTCGAAGGAGGTTTGGCTATCGGTTCTCGCCCTCGCCGTGATGGGTGCGGCCGATACGATCAGCGTCGTCATTCGCGTGTCGCTGGTGCAGCTGGCAACACCCGACGACATGCGCGGGCGCGTGGGTGCGGTAAACTTCCTGTTCATCAACGCCTCGAACCAGCTGGGTGAATTCGAGAGCGGAATGACGGCGGCTTTGCTCGGCGCGGTCCCCGCGGCCGTTCTCGGCGGGCTCGGTACGATTGCGGTGGCGCTGGTCTGGATGAAGCTCTTTCCCGTGCTGCGCAACCTGCAGCGCCTGGAATGACGGTCAATCAGTTTTCGAGACAATCACGCGAGATCTGGTCGATGGTGCGAACACCCGCAAGCGCCATCGTGACATCGAGTTCCTTGGCGATGAGATCAATAGCTTTGGTCACACCTGTTTCGCCTGCCGCGCAAAGCCCATAAAGATAGCTGCGGCCCAGCCAACATGCGCGAGCACCAAGAGCGAGGGCGCGGAACACGTCCTGGCCGGAGCGAATGCCGCCATCGAAATGCACTTCCACGTCGTCGCCGACGGCATCGATGATGCGCGGCAACATCGAGATCGACGAGGCCGCGCCATCGAGCTGGCGGCCACCGTGGTTGGAAACGACGATCGCCGACGCACCGCTTTTGACGGCCATCCGCGCATCGTCGGCGTCCATGATGCTTTTGATGATGAGCTTGCCGGGCCATTGCTCACGAATCCAGGCGACGTCGTCCCACGACAGCGCTTGGTCGAACTGGCTGTTGATCCAGTCCATGTAGGAGAGAAGATTTTCGGTGCCGGGAATGCGCCCGGCGACGTTGCCGAAGGTCTTGCGCTTGCCCATCAGCACGTTCGCGATCCAGGCGGGTTTCGACGCGATGCGACCAATCGTGCTGAGCTTGATGCGTGGTGGAACGGTCATGCCGCTGCGCACGTCGCGATGACGTTGGCCGAGCACCTGAAGATCGACCGTCAAAACCAATGCGCTGCAATTCGCCTTACGCGCACGCGCAATGAGATCGGCGACGAAGCCGCGATCCTTCATGAAGTAGAGCTGAAACCAGAACGGCTTCGACACGGCTTCGGCCACGTCTTCAATGGAGCAGATCGAGAGCGTGCTCAGCGTGTAGGGAATACCAGCCTTCTCGGCGGCCCGTGCCGCAGCGATCTCGCCGTCACGATAGGCCATGCCGCTGAGGCCAACCGGCCCCAACACGAGCGGCAAAGGCTGCGTCTCACCGAGCACCGTCTGGATTTGATTGCGATTGGCAGCGCCCGCCAAGACGCGCTGGCGGATCTTGATGTTCTGAAGATCGCGAAGATTAGCGGCGAGCGTCGTTTCGGAATACGAGCCCGATTCGTAATAACCCATGAAGTCGCTCGGAACGCGCTGGTGCGCCAAGCGCCGGAGATCGTCGATGCAGGCAACCGATCGCAAAATCGCGGAACCAGACCGGAGCACGTCAGCAACTCACGAGGAATAGCGGCGTCAGCATTCGGCTTCGCTGACGGAGATGACGACGCCGGAATGTACCGACTTAAGCTGACGGACATCATCAAGCGCTTCCGCCCAGACATTGCAGGGTCCGGCTAAACGGATTTCACCGCGTGTCCGCGATAGCGGCGTTGGACCGAAGCCGATAGAAATTGCGTCGCCTTCCGGCCAAAAAACAATGTCACCGGCTTTGACGGTGACACGGGCATCAGGCTCGGCTGCTGAACTGACCGGAGCGTCGAAATAGATTTCGCCGCCCCAAGTCCGCGCCGCAGACTCGATGGGCAGTGCGGCCCATATCCGTTCGGCGGTGGGCGTGTCGAGCAGCCTTGCGCGAATGGCAACACTCCCGGCCCGGATCACGATCTTTCGCATACCGCACAAATCCCGATCAGCGCTTCGCGACCGGGACGAGAATACGGCCGCAATGGGGAAGTCTCTCATCGAGAACCGTCGCCATCAAGCTTTTTACGGGTCTCGAAAGCGAACATAATGTCCTGCGCGCATGAAAATCGCGCAGGATTTGCCGTTTGCGCAGCGCAATGTGGTTATTGCGATTGCGAAAGACGGCCGCGCCTGACGTCATTTGGCAACGGCCGAATTGCAATGCGATCACTTCGGCGCGGGTCCGAACACCAGCGAGGTGTTCAAGCCGCCGAACGCGAGCGAGTTCGACATCGTATAGCCGAGCTTCATTTCGCGGCCGACGTTCGGGATATAGTCGAGATCGCAGCCTTCGCCGGGCTCATCGAGACCAATAGTCGGCGGCGCCCAGTTTTCGCGCATCGCCATGATCGTCGCGACGGCTTCGATACCGCCGCCCGCACCGAGCGGATGGCCGTGCATCGACTTCGTCGACGAAATGGCGAGCTTGTAGGCGTAATCGCCGAAGACGTTCTTGATCGCCTTCGTCTCGTTGAGATCGTTGTCGGCGGTCGCTGTGCCGTGCGCGTTCAGATAGTCAATCTGCTCGGGCGTGATGCCGGCATCTGCGAGCGCATCCTTCATGGCAACGCTCGGGCCTTCGACGGTCGGCTTCACCATGTCCTGGCTGTCGGACGCCATGCCATAGCCGCAGAGTTCGGCGAGGATCGTCGCGCCGCGGGCCTGGGCATGTTCGAGGCTTTCGAGCACGAGAACGCCCGCGCCATCGGCGAGAACCGTACCGTTACGCTTCTTCGCGAACGGGAAGCAGCCTTCGGGGGAGAGCACGTGCAGCGCCTGCCAGGCTTTCATCGTGCCGTAGTTGATGACGGATTCCGATGCTCCGACGAGTGCGACGTCGACCATGCCGTCACGAATGTAATCGCGACCGATGCCGATCGCGTGCGTCGCCGTCGAGCAGGCCGAGCAGGTTGCGAATGTCGGACCTTTGACGCCGAATTCGATGCCAACGTGGGCCGCAGCCGACGAACCGATGATACGCAGAAGCGTCAGCGGATGCGTTGCGCGCTTGTTATGAATGAAGAGATCGCGATAGGCGGTCTCAAACGTCGTCAGACCGCCGGCGCCCGAACCGATGATGCACGCCGCGCGATACGGATCGACGAGCGGCATTTCGAGGCCTGCCATCTTCACGGCTTCATCCGCAGCAGCGGCGGCGAACCAGGAATAGCGGTCAGCGAGGGTGATGATCCGGTCGCGCTTGAAGTGCTTCAGGCGCTGCTTGGGATCGAATCCTTTGATCTGAGCGGCGATCAGAATTTTGAGATCGTCGACTGGAAAGCCTTCCAGTTCACTGACACCCGATTTGCCGGCCTTAATGCCAGCCCAGAAATCGGGAACGTTCTGCCCGATCGGAGTTACGACTCCGAGACCCGTGACGACGACACGGCGTCCCGGCTTACTATTCGACATCATCAATCTTTCTTGCCTAGCGAATGCGCGGAAACCCCCGGTAGGGGGTTCCGGCCTTCACATATTTAATTTCGACAGAAGATCGCTCGCGGCCATCAAGCCTTGGCTGCGGAAGCCTGCTTTTCGGCAATCAACGACTTCACGCGATCAACGACTGAGCCGACAGTCTTGAACGCTTCGACTTCTTCATTGGCGTTGTATGGGATCTCAATCCCGAAGCCATCTTCAATGTCGAAAACGATCATAGCAAGATCAAGTGACTCGATCTTGAGATCTGTAAGCTGGGTGTCGAGCGAGATATCGTCGCGCGGCTCCTTCATATGCTTCTTGAGGATTTCAATAACCTTAGTCGCGACTTCGTCCATCGGCCTCTCCCACCCTCGCAATCCCTGCGACGGGCCAGTTTTGCTTGGCATCTACTAAATCAAGAGCCCTTGATCAGCAAGCGGGGGGGTCACTTATCCTTAAACAACCGCGAAGTCTAGGTACGGACCGTCGCGCTTGCCCCCTCGTCGCCGACCTCGACCGCTCGCTGCCTCATCGACAGGTGTTTACATGAGCGATCAAGCGCTAGCGTTGGCCGCCGAAAATTGTCTAATATTCGCGCGTCCCTTGCTGGTTACTGCACGGTTTAAGACATCTTCAGCGAAGGTCAACGCGATCCGGATAAAATAAAATCGAGTGACCGGACAGACCATGACAGCAGAAGCCACCTCACCTGTGTCCCAGATGTCGCCCCGGTGGGTCGATCATTACCCGGCAGGCATCGATTGGCGCATGCCAATCCCCAAGGGGACCGTGCCCGGACTGCTGGACGAGGCTGCTGCCCGCTATCCGCAAAACCCCGCTATCGGCTTTCTGGGCCGCTCCACGTCCTATTCGGATCTAGCGGCCGAGGTCGACCGTGTGGCTGCCGGCTTGCAACGGATCGGAGTAAAACGGGGCACCAAAGTCGGGCTTTTTCTGCCAAATACCCCGACTTTTATTGTGTATTATTTTGGGATACTCAAAGCGGGTGGAACCGTCGTCAACTTCAATCCTCTTTATACTGTCGAAGAGCTGACGTTCCAGGCCAGGGACAGCGAGACGGAGATCATGGTTACCCATGATCTGGCTCTGCTGTTCACCAAGATCGAGGCTTTGCTGCAGGCGAGCGTCATTTCGCGCGCCGTCGTCGTGCCGTTCGCCAGCGTGCTTTCGCCGCTGAAATCTGTGCTGTTCCGGATTTTCAAGCGCAAGGACATCGCCAACGTCACACGCTCGCCAAGTGCGGCGCGGGTGGTCGATGGCCTCGAGCTGGCCGCGACGCGAACTCCGTTTTCGTCGGTTGCCATCGATCCCGACAATGATATCGCCGTTCTGCAGTACACCGGCGGCACGACCGGCACGCCCAAGGGCGCCATGCTCACGCACGCCAACATCGTCGCCAATACGAAGCAGGTCGTGGCCTGGGGCACGGTCCTGAAGCCCGGCGAGGAGTGCGTGCTGGGCGCCCTGCCGCTGTTTCACGTGTTCGCCATGACGGTCGTCATGACGGTCGGCATCGAGCTGGCAGCGAAAATCGTGCTCATTCCCCGCTTCCAGCTGATCGAGACGCTGAAGCTGATCAACAGCGAAAAGCCGACGATGATGCCAGTCGTGCCGACGATTCTGACGGCGATGCTCAATTTCGAGCACATCAAATCGTACAATCTTTCGTCGCTCAAATTCTGCCTTTCGGGCGGCGCACCGCTGCCGCTTGAGACGAAACTCAAATTCGAGGCGATGGCGGCCGGCTCGACAAAGGTCGTGGAAGGCTACGGGCTTTCCGAGACGTCGCCGGTCCTGACGGCCAATCCGCTGGACGGCGAGCCGGTTTCGGGCTCCATCGGCATGCCGCTTCCAGGCACCATGATTTCGCTGCGAAGTCTGGATGACCCGACGAAAGAGGTTGCGCAGGGCGAGCGCGGCGAACTTTGCGCCAAAGGGCCGCAGGTCATGAAGGGCTACTGGAAGCGCCCGGAGGAAACCGCGAAGCAGTTCGTCGGCGACTTTTTGCGAACCGGCGACGTCGCGGTGATGGACGAGAACGGCTATTTCGCCATCGTCGACCGCATCAAGGATCTCATCATCTGCTCGGGCTTCAACGTTTATCCGCGGCGCGTGGAGGAGGCGATTTATGCGCACCCGGCCGTCGAAGAAGTGACCGTCATCGGCGTTCCCGACCCCTACCGCGGCGAAGCGCCGAAGGCGTTCGTCAAATTGAAGGCCGGTATGACGGCGACGGCACCGGAGATGCTCGAATTCCTGAAAGCCAAAATCTCGAAGATCGAAATGCCAGCGGCTATTGAGTTCCGCGACAGCCTGCCGAAGACCATGATCGGCAAGCTGTCCAAGAAAGAGTTGACCGCCGAGGAAGCCCAGCGCGGCAAATCGGCATGACGGTCAAAACCGCTCCGCTCGCGCGCCCCGAAGCGCCCCAACGCGAGAAGCCGCGCGATGCCACGGCCTATTCGATTTCGGCGCTGGCGAAGGAATTCGGAATCACGACGCGCACCATCCGCTTTTACGAGAGCCGCGGCTTGATCTCACCGCAGCGGATCGGCACGACGCGGAAATATTCCAAGCGCGACCGGGCGCGGCTTATTCTTATCCTGCGCGGTCGAAACCTCGGGTTCACTGTTGAAGACGTCAGCGAATATCTGTCGCTTTACGATTCCGATCCTGCGCAATTGGCGCAGACGCGATTGCTGCTCGACAAGGTGACGGCCGCGATCGACGATCTTGAGACAAAACGGCGCGACATCGAGCGGTCGCTGGCCGATCTCAACGAAATCCGCGCGCGTTGCGATGCGCACCTGAAAGCGCGCGAGCGTTAGATTCTCGTTGTCGCGGGTGGCCTGGTTTAGGCCGATGATGCATTCCGACGCTCGTGCGGATGCCCGATGGATTGGTTGCGGAGCTACCGAGCCCGCGGCGCTAGCGATAAAGGTCCGCACGGGTTGGCGGGAGCATGGGCGTGCGTTTCGCTGACTTCGACGCGAGCGTCTGGAACAGCCGCAGCGTGCCGCGCGAAAACGCGAGGCTGACGCCTGCGAGATACGCGACCCAGATACGATACTTCTCTTCACCCACGTACTGAATCGCCTGGTCCTTGTTTTCCGTCAGGCGCTCGCACCAGAGCTGGCACGTGCGCGCGTAATGCAGCCGCCAGCCTTCGACGTCGTGCACTTCGAAGCCCGCGCGCTCCATGGCGGAGATCGAGTGGCCGATGTCGTCCAGTTCGCCGCCGGGAAAGATGTATTTGGCGATGGCCTTCTTCTCCGGTCGCATGCGACCTTTGAAGAAGCCCGGCTTGTGCTTCGGCGCACGGCGCGAAATGGCATGATTGAGGAACAGGCCGTCGTCGCTCAAAAGCGAGCGCACCTTCTGCATATACGTCGGGATGTTCTTAAGTCCGATATGCTCGTACATGCCGATGGAGGCGATCTTGTCGAACTTGCCGGTCAGCTTCGAATAGTCCGACAGTTCGAACGTCACGCGGTCGGCAATGCCGAGACGCTTGGCCTTGTCACGTGCGAACGCAAGCTGCTCTTCCGAAAGCGTCACGCCATGTGCGGTGACGCCGAAGTTCTGCACGGCATGACACAGCAGGCCACCCCAGCCCGCGCCGATGTCGAGCATTCTGTCGCCGGGCTTCAGACGCAGCTTCCGGCAGATCATCTCCAGCTTGTCGTGCTGGGCCTGTGCGATGTCGTTCGACCAATCCGTATAGTAGGCGCACGAGTAGACCATCTCGGGATCGAGAAAGAGCGCGTAGAAATCGTTCGACAGGTCGTAGTGAAATTGAATGTAGGCCTTGTTGTCGGCGGTCTTGCGGTTCTTGCCGGTAATTTCGCCCTCAAAGCCGTGTGCGTCACGTGCCTCCGATGGTTTCGCGAACAGGAACGGCGAGAGTTTCAGTGCGAGGCTCGCGATCTCGCCGGGCTTCAGCTTCACGCCCTTGCGGCCGTCCTGTAGGCCCTTGCCGAAATCGACGAGCGTGCCGCCGGAAAAGTCGATGCCCTTCTCGACGTATTGGCGAATGATGGAATCGAGCGATGGGCGGCGCAGGATCGCGCCGATCACGCCAGGGTCGCGGATCGAGATTTCGAAGTTCGATTGCGGCGCTTTGCTGAGCGGCAGGCGCGTGCCGTCCCACAGCCGCACCCAGCCATCGACGTCCAGACGCTCCGCCAGACTGCGAACGAGCGCGCGCGCCGCTTCGAGTTGCCTATCGTCTTTCGCGCCCATACGTCCCTTCCCTCGCCGCCAGTAACCGCGAGGGACATAGCGCATCGGGGCGCGAGAGTCTTCCCGACTCGTCCTGTTCAGGGCCTCAGGCGGCCTGAGCCTCGATGGTCATTGGGGATTCCATGATCGCCGTCACGCCCATGCCGCCAGCCGTGCAGACCGAAATGAGCCCGCGGCCGCCTTTGGTCGACAACAGCTTAGCGAGGTTGGCCACGATCCGGGCGCCGGTCGCGGCGAACGGGTGGCCAAATGCGAGCGACGAACCTTTGACGTTGAGCTTCGAGCGGTCGATCGAGCCGAGCGGCGCGTCCTTGCCCATATGCTGCTTGCAGTAAACGGGATCTTCCCACGCCTTCAGCGTGCACAGCACCTGCGCGGCGAAGGCTTCGTGCAGTTCGTAGAAGTCGAAATCTTGAAGTGTGAGGCCTGCCCGGTCGAGCATCTTCGAGACCGCAATGGTCGGCGCCATGAGCAGGCCGTCGCCGCCGACGAAATTATTCGCGACATGCTGCCCGTAGGTGATGTAGGCCTGGATCGGCAGATTGCGCGCTTTCGCCCATTCTTCGGACGCGAGCAGAACGCTTGCCGCGCCGTCTGTCAGCGGTGTCGAGTTACCGGCCGTCAGCGTGCCGCGATCCGATTTCTCGAAGGCGTTTTTCAGCGATGCGAGCTTTTCGAGTGTGATGTCCGGGCGCAGGTTATTGTCGCGATAGACGCCCGCGAAGGGAATGACGAGGTCATCCATGTAGCCTTCGTCGTAGGCGGCGGCGCCCTTCCGGTGGCTTTCGAACGCGAGCTGATCCTGGTCGGCGCGCGGAATATGCCATTCCTGCGCCATCAGTTCGCAATGCTGACCCATCGACAAGCCCGTACGGGGCTCGGAGACGGCGGGTGGCTGCGGCGCAAGCTCGGCAGGCGCCAGGCCTTTGAAGGCCTTGAGCTTGTCCATTGCCGACTTACCCTGCTGGGCTTCGATGAGGCGTTTGGAAAATTTCTTCGTGAAGACGATCGGTGCGTCCGACGTCGTGTCGGAGCCGACGGAAATAGCGCTTTCGATTTCGCCGGTTGCGATCTTGGCCGCCGACATCAGCGCCGATTGCAGCGACGTTCCGCACGCCTGGATCAGCGTGACGCCAGGTGTCGAAGGAGCGAGCTTAGTCGAGAGCACCGCTTCGCGCGCGAGGTTGAAATCCTTCGAGTGCGTGACGACCGCGCCGCCGACGACTTCGTCGATGTGCTGGCCCTTGAGGCCATAGCGGTCGACCAATCCGTTCAATGCGCCCGCCATCATGTCGAGGTTCGACTGGTCGGCGTAAAACGTGTTCGAACGGCAGAACGGAATGCGAGTACCGCCGATCACCGCAACGCGCCGAAGTTCTCTTGCCATCAGTGTCTCCGTCAATCCCCCTCCCCTCGACGGGGAGGGGTTAGAGGTGGGGTGATAATTTTCGCGATGAATGAGGTATCGCGGTTCGTCGGGTACCCCCACCCCAGCCCCCCTCCCCGCAAGTGGGAGGGGTCAAGTGGGGAAATTCGTTACTCAGCAGCGGCGGCTTGCGTCGCGGGCGACGGGCTTTTTGCGGCGAGGTTTTTCTTGTAGTGCAGCGGGCCGCCGCGGAAGGGCGCGAAGCCGGTGCCGAAAATCATGCCGGCATCGACGAGATCGGCGCTTTCGACCACGCCCTCGTCAAGCGACTTCTGGGCTTCGTCGATCATCGGCGCGACGAGTTCGCGGCCCAACGCGTCGAGTTCGGCTTTGGTGTATTTCTTGTCGGATTTGACGGGTTTGCCGTCCTTCCAGACGTAGAAGCCCTCGCCCGTTTTTTTGCCGAGACGGCCGGACGCCACGAGGCGATCGAGGCGCGAGCCTTCGCTCGACTGGCCAAGAATTTTCGCGACATGGGCGCAGATATCGAGGCCGACGTTATCGGCCAACTCAATCGGTCCCATCGGCATGCCGAAGGTGCGTGCGGCTTCGTCGATCTTCTCCTTGTCCTCGCCCTGCTCCAGTCGCGTCATCGCGGCGAACATGTACGGCGTCAGCACCTTGTTGACGAGGAAGCCCGGCACGTCTTTCGTTATCAGCGGGAACTTGTCGATGGCTGTGACGAAGGCTGCGCCCTTCTTCACTTCATCGTCGCGCGTATTCGTTCCGCGCACGACTTCGACCAGCGGCATTTGCGCGACAGGCGAGAAGAAGTGCAGGCCGATGAGGCGGCCGGGATCTTTGAGAGGCGCGGCGATGTCTTCGAGCTTCAGCGACGACGTGTTCGTTGCGAGCACGGCGCCCGGCTTGATCCTGGTTTGGAGATCGGCAAACAGCTTCTGCTTGATGTCGAGCCGCTCGATGATGGCTTCGATGATCACGTCGGCGTGGGCGACGCCCTTGCCTTCCGGATCGGCAATAAGGCGAGCCTTGGCGGCGTCGCGCGTCGCCTTGGTCTTGAACTTCTTTGCAAACAGCTTGCCCTGCGCCTTGATACCCTTTTCGAGCTGATCCGGCGAAATATCCTGCAGCGTCACTTCCATGCCGGAAGCGACGCAAACGCCTGCAATGTCTGCGCCCATCGTGCCCGCGCCGATAACGTGGACGCGGCTCGGACGCCACTTCAGGCCGCGCGGGGCCTGGCCTTTCAGAAGTTCGGTCAGGCGGAAGACACGGCGAAGGTTTTTCGATGTGTCCGACATCATCAGCGGCGCGAAGGCTTTCGTTTCTTCGCGCTTCATGGTCTGGAGGTCGCCGCCGTATTTTTCGAACAGGTCGATCAGGCGGAACGGCGCGGGATAGTGATCCTCGCGGACTTTCTTTGCCGTCTCCTGACGCATCTTGCCGGCGAGGAAGCCGCGCGCCGGCCATTTCGCCAGCAGCGCCTTCGCAGCGCCCGCGGATTTCGACTTACGGTTTTGAAGAACGGCCTTGCGTGCCGCCCAGTGCAATTCACCGGGGCTGCCAACAAGCTGATCGAGGAAGCCCTGCGCCTTCGCGACGGTCGCGCGGATCATGCCGCCCGTCAGCATCGCCTGCATCGCGGCCATCGGGCCGGCTTGCTTGATCGACCGCGCCGTGCCGTTGAAGCCGGGGAAGATGCCGAGCTTCACTTCAGGGAAGCCGACGCGAGTTGCATCATCGCGGGTGGCGATGCGGTAGTGGCAGGCGAGGATCAGTTCCAGGCCGCCGCCGACGCAAACGCCGTGGATCGCGGCGACAACTGGGACAGGCAGCTTCTCGATGCGCTCAAACAGTTCGTTGACGGGCTTCAACGCCGAGATCACGTCCTGCTCGCTGGTGAAGGTTTCGAACTCGCGGATGTCGGCGCCGACGACGAAGCCGCGATCCTTGCCCGACATGATGACGAGGCCGCGGATTTTCTTGGACACGGCATCGGCTTCAGCCCGCGTGATGATCGTCGCCAGTTCTTCGATCGGACGGCGGCCGAGCGAATTCATGCTTTCGCCTTCGCGATCGAAAATGGCCCAGGCAATGTCCTCGCCGTCGCCCCAGTAACGCCAGTCCTTGAGATCGAGAATGCTCGGCTCAGCCGCAAATTCCGTCATCGTTCGTCCCCTCAACACAAATAGGATGCGGTAGCGGTCATTCCGCTGCCAGGCTCTCGGCGCCACGAACGTTGTGGCCGAGCGTCACGTAATTCGGTTTTACTTCCGCCGGATCGAAATGATCGACCGCGATGACACGCGCGACAAGCCGTTCGACCTCGCGAAGCTGTTCGGCTTCCGTCTCGGTGATCACAGTCTTGGCGACCGCTTCGGCAAACCAGTCGTTGCCATGATAGCGGCGCACGACGCCGTCGCGGATGGCTTTTTCGAGCTTTTTCTCGATAGGCTCGGCGGCGATCACCTTTTCCAGTGTCACTTCCAGGATACCGGTGGGGTCGTTGACGTCCTTCGAGACGTAGATATCGCGCGTCAGGCGATCGCGGACTTCGCCCGGCTGCAGGGCATGGCGCGCAACCCGATGCCCCAGCGTATCGGAGGCGGGCTTACGACGGCGGCCGAGCGGGAAGACGACAGCGCGCATCAGCGGCCGCGCCCAGCGAACCGGGAAATTGTCGATCACGCCGCTCATGGCTTCCTGGAAGCGATGGAGCGCATTTTCGGCGGCCAGCTGGACGACCAACTCGTCACCTTCCGGACGGCCGTCGTCTTCGTAGCGCTTCAAAGTGGCGGACAGCAGGTAAAGCTCGGAGAGCGCGTCGGCCATGCGGCCGGTGATCTTCTGCTTGATCTTCAGACCGCCGCCCAGAAGCGCGACCGTCAGATCCGCGACGAAGGCATAGGAGCGGCTGGCGCGGCCAAGCTGGCGATACCAGTCGGACATGCGCAGCGCGTGATCCGGCGCCTTTACGAAAGCGCCGCCGGTGACGTTGTGCACGAACGCGCCCGTCGCGTTCGATAGCGAAAAGGCGATGTGATTGTTGAAGGCGTTTTCGAAATCGTCGAGCCCACGTTTCTTGTCGGGGTTCTGGGCCGCCTGCACTTCCTTATAGAGATACGGGTGCGAGCGCAGCGCGCCTTGCGCAAAGGTGATGAGCGTACGCGTGAGAATGTTCGCGCCTTCGACGGTGATGCCGACCGGCACCATCTGGTATGCCGATTGCAGATAGTTCGCGGGGCCGTCGCAGATACCGCGGCCACCGTGAATATCCATCGCGTCGTTGACGGCGCGGCGGAGCTTCTCCGTCGTCTGATATTTCATCATCGCGGAGATGACCGACGGCTTCTCGCCGCGTGAGACCATCGCGGCCGTCATGGCGCGACCGGCCTCATTGACGTAAGCCGTCTCGATCATGCGGACGAGCGCTTCCTCGATGCCTTCCATGCGCGAAACAGGAAGCCCAAACTGCTTGCGGATACGGGCATAAGCCGACGTCACGCGCAGCATCATCTTGGCGCCGGCGGTGCCCGACGACGGCAGCGAAATGGCGCGTCCGGCCGACAGGCATTCCATCAGCATACGCCAGCCGTTGCCAGCCATCTTGTCGCCGCCGATGACCCAATCCATCGGGATGAAAACATCGTTGCCCCAGTTGGGGCCGTTCGGGAACGCCGCGCCGGACGGCAGATGGCGGCGGCCAATGTTGATGCCGGGATGATCGGCTGGGATCAGCGCCAGCGTGATGCCGACGTCCTCGCCCTTGCCGAGCAGGTTGTCCTTGTCGAACAGTCGGAATGCGAGACCGACGAGCGTCGCCTTGGGTCCGAGCGTGATGTAGCGCTTGTCCCACGACAGGCGGATGCCGAGTGTCTCCTGGCCTTTGTGAGTGCCGCGCGTGACGTAGCCCACGTCGCGCATGGTGGCGGCATCGGAGCCGGACGTCGGTCCAGTCAGCGAGAAGCACGGCACTTCTTCGCCCTTGGCGAGACGCGGCAAATAATAGTGCTTCTGTTCGTCGGTACCGTATTTTTCGATCAGCTCGCCCGGTCCGAGCGAGTTCGGAACCATGACGATCGTTACGACATCGGGAGAGCGCGACGCGATCTTGCCGAGGATCAGCGATTGCGCCTGCGCCGAGAAGCCGAGGCCGCCGTGCTCTTTCGAGATCAGCATGCCGAGGAAGCCGTTTTTCTTCACAAAGTCCCAGATCTCGTCCGGCACGTCGTGCAACGCGTGGCGCACCTGCCAGTCGTCGATCATGCGGCAGAGGTCTTCGGTCGGGCCGTTGAGGAAAGCGCGCTCTTCGGGCGTTAGCTCGATCGACGGCACGGATTTGAGCTTGTCCCAGTCGGGGGTGCCGGAAAAAAGTTCGGCGTCGAAGCCGACGGTTCCTGCTTCGAGGGCCTGCGCTTCGGTGTCGGAGACGCGCGGCAGAATTTTTCGGATCTGGGCGAAGACCGGCGCGATGATGAGGCTGCGGCGCACGGCCGGGATCGACAGCACGGCCAGCGCCACGAACGGCAGCCACGCGATCCAAGAGACGAGACCGATATGGCCGTCCGTCGCCAGCAGCGTCCAGGCGCCGACGGCGGCCGCCCAGCCCCACAGGGGCGCCCGTACCATTCCCAGCGCCAGAACAGCGGCAAAAGCCACCAGGATCAGAACAATGGGTGCCATTTCCGTGCCTCCCGAACAGGGCTGCCGCTAGGCGATCAGTCTCAGCGCGCCCTATCATCCGTTGACGTATACGTCAACTTGGGTTGCCCGCCGCCAGATGTCCAGCGCGAAGGCTTCCAGGGTCTATTCTGAGCCTAATTAATCACGTTTGTACGGCAGTCGCTAATCTTGCAGATACATAGGCCTTCCCTTCGGCCCGGCCAGATGCTGCGCGATAAAGCTTAAGGATTGCGGAAGTTGGGAAGCGTCACCTGCTGGGACGGTTCATCGAACAGGTCTTCGACGATGGTTTGATACCAGTCGGCGCTTTCCTCGTTCACCTGGCGGCGGAGTTCGGCGTTGTCGTCCGGCTTCGAGATGAAGCCGTCCTTGATCTCCAGGTATGCTTTTCCGTCTTTGGTTGCAGGCACATAGTCGCCGCCGATCTTGGCGCTGTTATCGGGCGCGAGCATTGACCAGCAGGTGTTGCGGTAGCGGCCTGGCGTACGCGGCTTGCCCTGCAGGTCGGCGATCATGTCGTTGACGACGACGCCCGCCTGGCTAACGGCGGAATAGGCTGATTTTGGCATTTCGTTCGCAATTGCAGCATCGCCGAGCACGTAGACATCTTTCGCCTTGGTCGACGTGAAATTCTCCGGATTGACCGGGCACCAGTCGCCCTCGGTCAAGCCGGCGCTCGCAGCGATGGCGCCCGCCTTCTGCGGCGGGATGATATTGGCGAGCGCGGCGCGTTCGGTCCGCCCGGCTTTCGTGGTGACGACGCCTGTCTTCGCATCGACCTTGATGACCGAGAAATCGTCAATCTCGTTGGTCAGATTGATCTCGACGATGTCCTTGTAATACTCGTTGAAGGCTTCCTCGAACACGGCTTGCTTGGAATAGGTTTTCTTGGCATCGAAAAGCACGAGCCGAGCTTTCGGCTTCTTCGTTTTCAGGAAATGCGCGATCATGCAGGCGCGCTCATAAGGCCCCGGCGGACAGCGGTAAGGGTTCTGCGGCACGGCCATGACGACGAGGCCGCCGTCAGGCAGCGCGAGCAGCTTTTCCTTCAGAAGCCACGTCTGCGGGCCGCCCTGCCACGCGTGGGGCATGATTTTGGCGGCTTCCGGCGAATAGCCTTCGATAGCATCCCATTTGAAATCGATGCCCGGCGCGACGACGAGGCGGTCATACGTCAGCGTCGGGCCCTTGGCGAGCGTCACCTTTTTCGCCGTCGTGTCGATGCCCGTCGCGGTGTCGGTCAGAACCGTGATGCCGCGCTTTTTCACGCCCTCATAATCGTGCGTGATGGATTTGAAAGTGCGGAAGCCGCCGAGATACAGGTTCGAATAGAAACAGGTTGTATATTTTACCTTCGGCTCGATCAGCGTGATATCGAGCGTGGCGTCGGCCGATTTGAGGCGATTGGCGACCGCCGCGCCGCCAGGTCCACCGCCGATGACGACGATCTTCGCAGAACCTGCCGCCAACGCGGGACGCGGCAGCTCGGTCAAGGCGGCAACACCGACGCCCGCCGCCAATGCATTGAATTCACGGCGTGTAATACCGGTCATTCCCCGCCCCCAGACTTAATCCGTGTCTTGGCCCGATGCTGGTGCGCTGTCATGCGCCCTCTTTTCGTTCTTAACGGCCGTTTTGACCGAGCTTTGCCACGGGCAGCCGCGCATGTCAGGAAAATAAATCGTAAGGTTGCGCGACCGGTCGGCGAACGCCATTCCTATATATAAAACAGCAATCGCTGCGATGTGAGGCAGGCTCGCGTGCATGACCGGATCGACATTGCCGTCCTGAGCCGCCGGACGTTCCTCATCGCCGGCGTGGCGGCGGCTGGTCTGGCGCCGTTCATCGCGCGCGCGAATGCCGACGCCAGCGCGTCAGACGCATTCGTGCCTAGCCAGGACTTCAAGGACGATTTCGCGCGCATCGTTGGCAATGCGAAGCCAATCGACGGCAAGATCAGCGTCGATCTTCCCGAGACGGCGGACAACGGCAATTTCGTGCCGATTACCATTGTGGTCGACAGCCCGATGACGGAAGCCGATCACGTCAAAGCCATTCACATTCTTTCGACCGCGAACCCGCATGCGCATGTCGCGACGTTCCGTCTGTCGCCAGTAAATGCCGTCGCGCTTGTGCAGAGCCGCATGCGGCTTGCGAAGACGCAGGAGGTGATCGTGCTGGCTGAGCTTTCGAGCGGTGACATGCTGGTGTCGACGACGCGCGTAAAAGTGCTTATCGGCGGCTGCGGGATTTAGGGGAGCGATCGGATGGCTGCCACAGGTCCCCGCATCAAGCTGCCCGATACCATCAAGGCCGGTGATGTCATTGAGGTGAAGACGCTCATCCGCCATATCATGGAAACGGGCAACCGACACGACAAGAACGGCAAGCCGATCCCGCGCGATATCATCAATACGTTCATTGCGAAATTCGACGGCCAACAGGTTTTCCGCGCCGAGTTCGGGCCGGGCATTTCGGCCAATCCGTATCTGGCGTTTCAATTGCGCGTTCCCGGTCCCGGCACGATCGAGATCACCTGGATCGACGACGAAGGCGTTGCGGTCTCGGCGACCGCGCCGGTGACGCTTTCTTGACTGGTGCCCGGCGACCCGCCTGCCGCGCGCGGCCGCCGGGGGTACTGAAATCTTCCGTCATGCCGACGAAGGTCGGCACCCCAGTCGAGCCTCCCCATCCGGCATGCTGCGGTCTGTCTGGATCCCGGCCTTCGCCGGATGACGGTGGGGCTTTTTGCTCACCCGTCATCTGATAAGACGCCCAGTGTGCTCGGGCCTGTTCCGAAGACGACAATCACAAAAGTCGTTCAATTCTTTTTTGCGATGCCCTGTCGGAATGGACGGCAGCCGTTCGTCTTGAAGTGGACGGCGACCGGAAAAAGGCCTTCAGTCGGGGCCACAAAGCGGATCGCCGGACAACGAGAACGGGAGGCGACATGACGAGCGTTCGATTGCTGGTTGGCACGCGGAAAGGGGCATTCGTTCTGACGGCCGATGGCGCGCGCAAGAATTGGGACGTCAGCGGGCCACATTTCGCGGGCTGGGAAATCTACCATCTCAAAGGCTCGCCTGCCGATCCGAACCGCATCTATGCGTCGCAATCGAGCGGCTGGTTCGGACAGCAAATCCAGCGATCCGACGACGGCGGCAAGACGTGGGAAGCCGTCGATAATTCGTTCGCCTACAACGGCGTTCCCGGCACGCACCAATGGTATGACGGGACACCGCATCCGTGGGAGTTCAAGCGGGTCTGGCACATCGAGCCGTCACTCTCCGACCCCGACACGGTTTATGCCGGCGTCGAGGATGCGGCTCTGTTTCAGTCGAAGGATGGCGGCAAATCGTGGGCGGAGCTTTCCGGCCTGCGCGGCCACGGCTCGGGTCCGCATTGGCAGCCCGGTGCGGGCGGCATGTGCCTGCATACCATTCTGCTCGATCCGAAAGATCCGCAGCGCATGTTCATCGCCATCTCGGCGGCGGGCGCGTTTCGAACCGATGACGGCGGCGCGACGTGGCGGCCGATCAATCGAGGCTTGAAATCGGAATTCATGCCCGATCCGACAGCGGAAGTCGGACATTGCGTCCATCGCATCGCCATGCATCCGTCGCGGCCCGAAGTGCTCTATATGCAGAAGCATTGGGACGTGATGCGTTCCGATGATGCGGGCAATTCGTGGCGCGAGGTCAGCGGCAACCTGCCAACTGATTTCGGTTTCGTCATCGATGTTCACGCGCACGAACCCGAGACGATCTACGTGGTGCCTATCAAGAGCGACGCGGAACATTTTCCGGTCGATGGCCAGTTGCAGGTCTGGCGGAGCCGTAAGGGCGGCAATGACTGGGAAGCGCTGACCAACGGTCTGCCGCAGTCCAATTGCTACGTGAACGTGCTGCGCGACGCGATGTGCGTCGATGGGCTTGATCAGTGCGGCGTCTATTTCGGAACGACGGGCGGACAAGTTTACGGTTCTGCCGACGCCGGCGATACGTGGAGCGCCATCGTGCGCGATCTGCCGCCAGTGCTTTCGGTCGAGGTGCAAACGCTAACATGATCCGTGTCGTCCTGCCGTCGCATCTCAAGAAGCACGCCAGCATCAACGGTGAAGTCACGGTTGACGTCGACGCGCCGGTGACGCAGCGGTCGCTGCTCGATGCCTTGGAGAAAACGTATCCGGTGCTGCGCGGTACAATCCGCGATCAGGGCACGCAAAAACGGCGGCCGTTCCTGCGCTTCTTCGCGTGTCAGCGCGATCTCTCGCACGACGCGCCGGATACGCCGCTGCCCGACGACGTCGTGCGCGGCACGCAGCCGTTCCTCATCGTCGGCGCGATTGCGGGGGGATAAGCTTTTTGTCGGTGCGCCGCCTCCCCGCCGGGAGCTGACCGCCGGGCACGGCCGAGTTGCTTCGTTCTTAGCTGACAACCGTCGCCGCGTCGCGACCTCGACACATTCGCGCGGCATGGCGGGGGCGTTCGCAGATGAATTAGGATTCCCCCATGCGCAGAGCACTCCGTATCGTCATCATCACTATCGTGGCGTTCGTTATTTTCTTCGGTCAGCGCTGGTATAGTTACGTAACGAACAAGACGAGCCCGTATGATGAGACGGGCATTCAGATCAACAGCGCACTCCCCACGCCGATCCGCAAATGGGGTTGCGATAAGCTGCACGCGAACTTTCCCAACGCCCTGCCACCCGCGGGATGCCAGGCGGAAGACGGCAAGAGCTGGATGTAGCCTTGTCGCGCGCGCTTTAGGCAGACCGGCAATTCCAAAACATCGCGCCTCGTTTGACTCCGCCGCGCTCAAAGACAAACATACTGTCTTTCCGTTGAATCGCGTCTCGGATTGCGAATCTTAAGCGCCTTGCGATCCCGGCCGCCAACCCGAGGCCGCACGTCATGGCTCCTCCGCGCCCGTCTAAAACCCATATCGGCAAGCACAAACTTCACCCCGAAACATTGATGCTTGGCTACGGTTACGACCCGCTTCTGTCGGAAGGCGCGGTCAAGCCGCCGGTGTTCCTGACCTCGACGTTCGTGTTCAAATCGGCGGAAGAAGGCCGCGATTTCTTTCATTACGTTGCGGGGCGAAAGCAGCCGCCAAAAGGGACGTCGGCGGGCCTCGTCTATTCGCGCTTCAATCATCCCAACAGCGAGATCGTGGAGGAACGCCTCGCGGTCTATGAGGAAGCGGACGCGTGTATCTTGTTCTCGTCGGGAATGTCCGCCATCTCGACCACGGTGCTGACCTTTGCGCGGCCCGGCGACGTGATCGTCCACTCGCAGCCGCTCTATGGTGGGACAGAAACGCTTCTGTCGCGGACGCTTGAACCCTTGGGCATTCGTGCGGTCGGCTTTGCCAATGGCGTGGACGAAGAAAGCGTGCGCGCGGCCGTTGCGCTTGCGCAAACGAAGGGGCGCATTGCGCTCTTCCTGATCGAGACGCCGTCAAATCCGCTGAATACGCTGGTCGATATCGCACTCGTCAAGCGCATTGCGGAGGAAACGTCAAAGCAGCAAGGGCATCGCGCCATTCTCATTTGCGACAACACGCTCCTGGGACCACTATTTCAAAGGCCCTTGGCGCTCGGAGCGGACCTGTCGATCTACTCTCTGACGAAGTACGTCGGTGGCCATTCCGATCTCATTGCCGGAGCCGTATTGGGAAGCACGGACCTAACCCGCCCCGTAAAACTTTTGCGCGGCGCGATCGGAACGCAACTCGATCCGCATTCCTGCTGGATGCTTGGCCGTTCGCTCGAAACGCTGGAACTTCGCATGGAGCGTTCCAACAAAAATGCGACGGCCGTCGCCAAGTTTCTGCGCGATCATCCGGCGGTTACCGAAGTCCACTATCTGGCTTTCCTCGAACCCCGAACGAAGCAGCATCGCGTCTTCAAAACACAATGCAAAGCCGCAGGCTCGACATTCTCATTCGACATTGCCGGCGGCGAGCGCCAGGCCTTTCAGTTTTTGAATCGGCTGGAAATTTTCAAGCTCGCGGTCAGCTTGGGCGGCACGGAATCGCTGGCGTGCCATCCCGCTTCGACGACCCACTCAGGCGTTCCGGCCGACGTTCGCGCAGCCATCGGCGTCTCTGAAGGAACGATCCGGCTTTCAATCGGGATTGAGCATCCTGACGATCTCATTGCCGATCTCACGCAAGCGCTTTCGTCAGTCTAGGTGACAGCGCTTGCAGTGAAGGCCGTCATCCTGCAGCGGCATTGTCGCGCAGGAGTTTGTAGTTGATGCTATCGAGCAGTGCTTCGAAGCTGGCGTCGATGATGTTGGGCGAGACGCCGACGGTGGTCCAGCGCTCGCCGGTTTCCATGTCTAGGCTTTCGACGAGAACGCGCGTGACGGACGCCGTGCCACCGTCACGCGTCTGCGTCAGGATGCGAACCTTGTAATCGACAAGCTCGACGTTCTCGATGTGCTTCTGATAGCGACCCAGGTCGTTGCGCAGCGCCTTGTCGAGCGCGTTCACCGGACCATTCCCCTCGCCGACCGACACCAGCGCTGCGTCGTCGCCTGCAATCGAAACGGTGACCACAGCCTGCGAAACGGTGCCGTTGCCGTTGCGGGCTTTGGAGCGCTCTTCCTTGCGCTCGACCGTTACGCGGAAATTGTCGACCGAGAAATAGCGAGGCACGGTCGCGAGCGCGCGCCGGGCTAGAAGCTCGAACGAGGCTTCGGCGGCCTCATAGGAATAGCCCTGATCCTCGCGCGCCTTCACCTCGTCCAGCAGCGCCTGCACGCGCGTGTCGTCCTTATCGGAGGGCAGGCCGAGGCGTTCAAGCGCCGACGTCAACGACGAGCGCCCGCCTTGCTTCGAGACGAGGATGCGCCGTTCGTTGCCGACGCTCTCGGGCGGAACATGCTCATAGGTCTCTGGTGCTTTCAGAAGCGCAGACGCGTGAATGCCGGCCTTGGTCGCGAAGGCGCTTTCGCCGACATAGGGCGCATGGCGGTTCGGCGCTTCGTTCAAAAGCTCGTCGAGAACACGGCTCGCATGCGTCAGCGTGCGCAGCTTCTCCGGCGTGACGCCGGTTTCGAAGTATTCTGCGAACTCGCTTTTCAGAAGCAACGTCGGAATGATCGACGTCAAGTTGGCATTGCCGCAGCGCTCGCCGAGGCCGTTCAACGTGCCCTGGATCTGACGGCAGCCTGCGCGGACCGCCATCAGCGTGTTGGCGACGGCGTTTTCCGTATCGTTATGCGTGTGGATGCCAAGATGCGAACCCGGCACGTGCTTGGCGACATCGGCGACGATGCGTTCGATCTCATGCGGGAGCGTGCCGCCGTTGGTATCGCACAGCACGACCCAGCGCGCACCGGCATCGTACGCGGTTTTGGCGACGGCGATGGCGTAGTCGCTGTTCGACTTGTAGCCGTCGAAAAAATGCTCGCAGTCGATCATGGCTTCGCGCTGCGTCTCGACGACGGCGCGCACCGATTGATCGACGGCTTCGAGATTTTCCTCGTTCGTGATGCCGAGCGCGACGCGGACCTGATAGTCCGACGATTTGGCGACGAGGCAGATGCTGTCAGCTGCCGACTGCAAGACTGCCTGGAAGCCCGGATCGTTCGAGACCGACCGCCCTGCCCGCTTCGTCATGCCGAACGCGGTGAAGCGCGCTGACTTGAAATTCGGACGGGATGCGAACAGGTCCGTATCTGTTGTGTTGGCGCCGGGATAGCCGCCTTCGATATAATCGATGCCGAGGTCATCGAGCACGCGCATCAGCCGGCGCTTGTCTTCGAGCGAGAAGTCGACGCCCGTCGTCTGCGCGCCGTCACGCAGCGTCGTATCGAAAAGATAAAGGCGTTCCTTGCTCATGACGGTTCGGTCGTTTTCTTCGTTTGGCTCTCGGCGAGCCGCTTTATCATGGTCGTGTTGGAAAGCCACTGATCGTCGCGCGGAACAGAATTGCGCTGCGTCGCGACGTAGCCTCGGCTTTCAAAGAACGGCACGGCCGTGTCGCTTGCGTCGACCGTGACAGCCTCGGTGCCCCTGGCACCTGCGATCTTCTCCAGCGCATCGGCCAGCGCGGTGCCGACCCCCTCGCCTGCGTAGTCGGGATGCACGTAGAGCATGTCGATGGTTTTATTGTCCTTAAGGGACCCGAAACCCAGATATTCACCGTCGAGCTGCACGACGAGCGTCAAGGCTGCCGCCAAGTGGGCACGGAATTCGGCAGCGTCTTCCGCGCTTGCGGCCCAAGCGAGCCTCTGATCTTCGTCATAGTCATCGACCGTCAGCTCGTCGATGGACTGGGCGAAAAGATCGCGCAGCGCCATCGCGTCGGCGGGCAGAAAGGGGCGGAGCGGATATTCGTTGGACATGGCTGCGTCTGAGGGTAAACGTCTGGGCTAAACAAACCGGCGCGGACCGGCGTTAACCGGCCTTCTCTGGTGTCGCCAGGGCTTATGGGATGCTGCGATGGGCCTACCCCCATGCGGGGGCCGATGCAAGCCCCCTGTTGACCTCCTTCGGTGCCATATTTTTCGCTCCTCCCTGAGCCATTACCCTCAGAATAACTAAAAATCGCCGCCGCAATTCCTTTGACGTTGCCCAATCCCTGTCCGAAACTGCCAGTACGGATTAACCGTGCACACAGCGGACCTTTGAACAGACCGACGAATGTCGCTGAACTTCGCAACGGCAAAAGCCATCATCGATGAGGCGCACCGCGCCTGGAGCGCCGGCGATATCGAGGGTGTCCTCCGCACCTATGCCGATGATATATGGTTTCAGCGCAATGCAGTCGACAGCACATCTCCTCCTCTGGTCATCCAGGGCAGGGACGCCATGGGCGTTTTCCTGAGAGACATCAACGCGAAGGCAACCGGCATGGCGGTGGTGGACGCTTTTCAATTTCACGCCGGTATAGGACGAGCGCGCGTCTCCTATTTCCTGAAAGATAGAGAAACGGGACAATGCCACTCCGGCACATATCGTCAGATCGTGATGTTTCGCGGCATGCAGATCTCGCGGATGGAGCAGTTTCATGACGCTGCCCGCCTCACGGCATTTTTCCGGCTGATTGACGGCGTGCCGCAACACGAAGGCCGCTCGTAGATCGCCGTCGGTCGCCGGCGAAAGGCAGGCAAGCTTTGCGGCTCAACCGCCTGCCGAACGGATCAAAGACTTTACCCGCTCGGCGTCTTCGGGTGTCGCGGGGTTGTATACGATCATTCCAAGATCAGGGCGGCAATCGACGGCAAATGCCGAATATTCGAAAGTGACGGTGCCGAGAACCGGATGCCGGAGCTTCTTCATTCCGCCCCCGTAGTTGCGGACATCGTTGTCGCGCCACAGCCGTGCGAAATCCGGGCTCGACTGGCAAAGCTCATCGACCAGTGCGCTCACGCGCGCAGTCGCGCCTATCCGCGCCACGTCCGCCCTGAAAACGCCCACGATGAACCGCGCAACGCTCTCCCAATCGTACTGCACCGAGCGAACGTGAGGATCGCCAAAGACGACGCGCAAGATGTTGCGCTTCTCCGGCGGTAGCTTGCCATAGTCGGTCAGGACGGTTGCGAACGCGCGGTTCCAAGCAACGACATCCCACATCGCGTTTTTGATCATCGCGGGACTGAGCTCGAAAGCGTCGACCACACGCTGCAGGCGCGGCGTGATGCTTTCGTCTTCCTTGATATGCACCTCCGGCGGGCGGCCAAGACCCAGAATGAACAGATGCTCGCGCTCGGCATCCGTCAGCATCAGCGCACGCGCGATACGGTCGAGCACGTCGGCGGATGGCGCACCGCCGCGCCCCTGCTCCAGCCACGTGTACCAAGTGGCGCTGACGTTGGCGCGCTGTGCCACCTCCTCGCGCCTGAGTCCTGGCGTGCGCCTGCGTACCAGCGGCAAGCCGAACGATGCGGGATCGAGCTTCGTCCGGCGATCTCTCAGGTAAGCGCCGAGCGCGCTTTCTTTGGTGTCCGACAAACTCATCGTATTAGTGATTATACCCGTATAAACTCACGTCTTTACCAGCATAGACGCTAGCACGAGATAGCCTCCGACGTAACTGAGGAGGATATCATGCGTGTTTTTGTGACCGGCGCGACGGGCTTTATCGGCTCCGCTGTCGTCGATGAATTGCTTGGCGCCGGACACCAGGTGCTGGGCTTGGCACGCTCCGACACGGGTGCGGCGGCCCTGACGGCGGCGGGCGCCAACGTGCACCGTGGCGACCTGCAAGATCTCGATAGCCTTAAAGACGGTGCTCGCGAGACCGATGGGACAATCCACTGCGCATTCATCCACGATTTCGCGAAATTCGCCGAGAATGGACAGATCGACAAGCGCGCCATCGAAGCGATGGGGGACGCACTCGAAGGCACGAACAAGCCTTTCATCGTCACATCGGGAACGGGACTCGTCGCACCAGGAACGGTCGTCACCGAGGACATGCGGTCCACCAATCCGCATGTTCCCCGCGTCTCGGAGCAGGTCGGGCTGGCTTATGCATCGCGCGGCGTGCGTGCGATGGCAATCCGCCTTCCACAAGTGCATGGCAAGAAAGGCAAGGCCGGTCTGATTTCTTATCTCGTTGAAGCCGCGCGCAAGAAAGGCGTGGCTGCTTATGCCGGCGATGGCAGCGAACGCTGGGCGGCGGCGCACGTTTTGGATGTGGCCCGCGTCTATAAGCTTGCGTTGGAGAAAGGGATGGCGGACGGCGTCTATCATGCCGTCGGCGAGGAAGGCGTGCCGATGTCCCAAACGACGGAGATTATCGCGCACGCCGTCGGCGTCCCCGTGGTCTCGATCAAAAAAGAGGAAGCTGGCGAATATTTCGGTCCGCTCGCGATGTTCGCCGGTCTCGACATGCCGGCATCCAGTGCTTTGACTCAGCAGCGGCTCGGGTGGACGCCCAAAGAGATCGGGCTCATCGCCGACATTGGCCAACCGGGGTATTTCACAGGCTGAGAAAGTTTCTCTTTGTCGTCGGGCGTGCTGAAGACACGCCCCTCGGCCACTCAGCGGGGCCGGTCCGCAAAGCCTTATTCGCCCTTCTGGATCAGCGACAATCGTCGGCCCAATTCGGAGCGACCGTTCGGCTCATCTTCAATTAAGCGCCGCGGGCTTCGAACGGTGCTAACAGTCGTTGTTTCGTTACCTGAAGAGCCTGTTTCAACTTCCGCCGAGTGTTGCGAAGCCGCCTTTTCCGGTACGCTCGAGCCCCCCCGACCGCATGCGAGGTCCCATCCTCAGACGTTCTTTCCGCCATGCGCGTGATCGTAGCGACCAAAGCCTGGATCAGCTCTGCCTCTTGTAGGGCCGTGAAGCTATTTGGCTCGGGATCTGCTGGAACGTTCTCGGGAAACCATTTGCGTGACAGCCGACCGTCGAAATATCGCTTATCGAGTTCTTGCGTAACCTCGCTGAACCTCGCTTTGATCGCGTCAGATTCGTGTTTGCTCAACAGCCGCCCAAGCGGCTCGCCTTCAGGGATAAATTCCGTGACCAGGCCTCGAATGCATTGGGCACGCCGCCAACCGTCTGCGCACTCGCCGAACTTCGGCAGGGCCTCATTAATGTGGCGGAGAACTTCGAGGCGCTGCAAATCGAGTGAGATATTGCGGTCGTCATCGAGCAGCGGATCTCTGATCTCCACGCCGAGTTGCTCGCAGAAATCCCGCCGAATATCGCCGTCTGCCATTTGAGTGCGGTCGTACTCTCGCACGATCAAGTTGCTTCTGCCGAACGCTTCCGCCCATAAATCGAGTGTCTGCAAATGGTTGAAGAAACGAGCCTTAGGCAAAATCTGATCGGCGCTGAATCTGTGATGACTCCCGTTCCGAATGCTCTCGGACCATGACGCCAAAGCCAGCTCCGACGGCTCGCGAGCGTAAAAAACAATCTTGATGTCATCTGTCGGTAGTGCGTCGCGCAGCTTTTGAAGCTGACACAGCCGCGTGATACGCGATGAGAAATGCTCGCACGATAGGATAAGATTGCCGTCCGCCGCGCGTGCGCTTTGCGTTAGATGCGCCAATACCGACGGTAGCATGGGTTGCCGCTTCGCAGAGACGAACTCGACCTCACCGTCAATGAGAGCGCCAGCAACGGGAAAATGCGCATCGTGCTCGAAGCAGATGTCATTTGACGCACAAGGGTAATAGAAGCCCGCTTGTTTCAAAAGCTCGGCATTCCGTGTCAAAAAACGCTGCAGTGTCGTGGAGCCGGTCTTCTCTCCACCGATATGCAAGAAAGCGCGTTTGATCATCGGGCCCCCCAACCATTCAAGGCTGAGGCAGCGAGAGAGCTATGTCAAATGGCCTATGCCTGCCATCCACATTTGGTGGTCAACTCATAGCAACCGTGCATGATCGGCCCGAAGCTATTGACAGTCATCGCGATAGCCAATGTCGATGATTTGATTCGGGTGCAGTCACCTACCGAGCAACTTCCCAGGTGGTTTCGATCTCGCCGGTGTCCTTGTTTTTCACGTCTTTCAGCGTGATGCCCATCGCCGCGAGTTCATCGCGGATACGGTCCGATTCCTTGAAGTCCTTACGCTTGCGGGCTTCGAGGCGCGCCACGATCAGCGGCTCGATGGTCGCCGCGACGGCCTGGGCGCTTTCTGCTGCGCGCACGTCAGCGGCCTTCAAAGATGCCCCGTCGAAACCCAAGAGCCCCAGCGCAGCGCCGAGCCCCTTTACATCATTGGCGGCGGCCAGCCCGTGCAGTTCTGCAATGGCCTTCGGCGTGTTGAGATCGTCTTCGAGCGCTTCCAGAACGGCAGCCGGAATTGCATCGCGATTGCCGGTGTCGATGCCGTCGAGCGCGAACCAACCGGTGAGAATTTTCTGGCTCTCTTCCATGCCCTTCTTCGTCCAGTCGATCGGCTGGCGATAGTGGGTGCGCAGCATATTGAGCCGCAACACTTCGCCCGGCCAGCCGTCATTCAACAGCTCGCGAATGGTGATGAAGTTGCCGAGGCTTTTCGACATCTTCTCGCCTTCGACCTGTAGAAAGCCGTTGTGCATCCAGACGTTCGCCATTACCGGCGTGCCGTGTGCGCATCGCGACTGTGCGATTTCGTTTTCGTGGTGCGGGAACGTCAGGTCGATGCCGCCGCCGTGGATGTCGAATACAGGCCCGAGCAACGCGCCCGACATCGCCGAGCATTCGATATGCCAGCCTGGGCGCCCCGGCGTTTTGATACCGGCGGGCGACGGCCATGCCGGTTCGCCGGGCTTCGACGGCTTCCAGAGCACAAAGTCCATCGGCCCTTTCTTGTAGGGCGCGACCTCGACGCGGGCGCCGGCCTCCATCTCGTCGAGCGAACGGTTCGAGAGGCGGCCGTAGTCCGGCATCGAGGCGACATCGAACAGCACATGATCTTCGGCGACGTAGGCGTGGCCGTTCTTCACCAGTGTCTCGATGATCGAGACCATGTCCTCGCCGCCTTCGGGACGGCGGATGTATTCGGTCGCGCGCGGTTCGTACGTCGGCGGCAAAACGCCGAGTGCGTCGATATCCTTGTGAAACTGATCTTCCGTCGCCTGTGTGACTTTGCGGATTGCCTCATTCAGCGGCAGGTCGGGATAGTCGCGCGCAGCGCGGGCGTTGATCTTGTCGTCGACGTCGGTGATGTTGCGGACGTAGGTCACGTGACCCGGCCCGAAGATATAACGGAGCAGCCGGAACAGCAGGTCGAACACGATGACCGGACGGGCATTGCCGATGTGGGCATAGTCGTAGACCGTCGGGCCGCAGACGTACATACGGACGTTATTTGGATCAATCGGCTCAAAGGCGGCCTTCTGCCGGGTCAACGTGTTGTAAAGTTTCAGCGCCAAAGCCGGACCTCGTCCATCGTCATTCATGATTTCCGCAGTATGCCATAGCTGCACGGCGCGGGGATAAGTCTGCCGCCGGGCCTTATCCGCTCCTTTCCACATCCGTCAAGCTGCTGAAACCGCTTGTAAAACGTGGAATGTCTCAATTGCTCCCAATTGACCCGCTAGCAAATCGCTGCTTAGGGTCCGGAATGCGTGATTTTTGAGCGCCTTCGAGCGTTGCGCGCGCATACCGTCTAGGGGACGTTGGGAGCAGGCGTGAGCCAAGGAAGTCCAATCAACACGACCGTTCGCCGGCTGGCGCTTGCACTTGCCGCCGCGGCAATTGCCTTGCTTTTCGTCTCGGAGGTGGCCTCGGCGCAAAGCTGGTGGCCGTTCGGCGGCGGCGGTGACGACCGTCAGGACGGCGGCGACCGTCCGCCCGTACCGCAGGAGCCTGTCTACCGGGAACCTCCGCCGGCCCCCATGCCTCCGCCGCAAGGGCAGCCTCCTGCCGCGTATCCGTCGGCTCCGCCGCAACCCGGCTATCCGGCCGCCCCGCCCCAGGCCGGCGTTCCCGTGCAGCCCAGCGCGCCGCCGCAATCGTCTGCATCGAGCTATCGCAACCCGATCTGTCTGCAGCTTGAGCAGCGGCTTGTGCAGGAGAACAAGAA
The DNA here is from genome assembly GCF_000253295.1 of Hyphomicrobium sp. MC1. Taxonomy (NCBI): domain Bacteria; kingdom Pseudomonadati; phylum Pseudomonadota; class Alphaproteobacteria; order Hyphomicrobiales; family Hyphomicrobiaceae; genus Hyphomicrobium; species Hyphomicrobium sp. MC1. The sequence continues at coordinate 2,089,970 of NC_015717.1, forward strand.
AAACGGCCAGTCGCAGGCCGATCTGCCTCGCATCGAAGGCGAAATTCGCCAGCTCGAAACCACCGTCGACCAGACGCAAGCGCGGCTCGATCGTGGCTGCTACGAATACTTCCTGTTCACGAAGTCGCTGAAGAACATCCCGCAGTGTAAGGACCTTGCCCGGCAGGTCGACAATTCGAAGCGGCGGCTCTCCGATCTCGATGCGCAGCGGCAGGATATCCTCGGCTCGTCGGGCCGGTCGTATCAGGACGACATCATCCGCGAACTTGCGCGCAACAACTGCGGCGCAAATTACTCTGCGATGGCCCGGCGCGAAGACGGCAACACCGGCGGCATGTGGGAAGACGAAGAGTCAAGCGGCGGCAATACCTGGAATCCGCGCGCTGCGAACGGTGCGCAGACCTATCGTACGCTGTGCGTCCGTCTATGCGACGGCTTCTATTTCCCGGTGAGCTTCTCGACGCTGCCCAGCCATTTCGATCATGACGCGGACGTCTGCTCGTCGCACTGCGCGGCGCCGTCGGAGCTGTTCTATTATCCCAATCCCGGCGGGACCGTCGAGCAAGCGGTCGCAATGAAAGATCAGGAGCCGTACACGAAGCTCAAGTTCGCGTTCCGGTATCGCAAGGAATACGTCAACGGCTGCTCGTGCAAGGCGGCTGACTATACCCCTGCCGATGGCGACAAGAGGGTTGAAGGCGCCCTGCAGACTCTTCAAGGACAGCACCGGGCCGATGCCGCCGCGCCGCAACAGCCGATGACGACCGGCGCGACATCCGTGCAAACGGAAACGCTACCCGACGCAACCGCCCAACCGCAGACGCAGCCGCAAACCGCTCCGTCCATCGGCGCCGGCGGCTGGCAGACTGAAGCCCAGCCGCAGCAGTAACTTTCGTCATCCTCGGCCGAGCGCGGCCGTAGCCGCGTCGAGAGTCGGGGATGACGATGGCGATCCGCTAAGCTCTCTTACCTTCCAGGCGGGCAAGGACGCGGTCGCGGCCCATCAGCGGCAGCAGGAACTTCAGCTCGGGTCCGGCTTCACGTGCCGTCAGCGCGAGGCGCAGGGGGTGAAAGAGCGCTTTGCCCTTTGCGCCGGTTTTGGCTTTGATCGCGCCGGTCCATTCCGACCAAGTCGCTTCGCTCCACGGCTCAGGCGGCAGCAGCGACGCGCCCGCGACGGTCACTTTCGAATCCTCGATGATCGGATCGATGTCTCCCGCCACAACCGTCCACCAGTCCTGCGTATCGGCGAAGAGTTCGAGGTTGCCGCGCACGGCGTTCCAGAAGTCTTCGCGACCTTCGATGCCGAGCGCGCGCAAGCGATCCGCAACGTCGGCGTAGTCGAGCATGTGCAGCAGCTTGCTGTTGAGCGTCTTCAGTTCGGCGACGTCGAAGCGTCCTGGCGCGGTCGAGATTTTTGCGAAGTCAAGTTTGGCGGCCAGCTCATCGCGCGACTTGAATGGCTCGATCGCATCAGAGGTGCCGACGAGCGCGGCGTGACAGAGCACCGCCATCGGCTCCAGCCCATCGTCGCGGAAGCTTTGCACGGACAGTGCGCCGAGACGTTTCGACAGCGCCTGCCCATCCGCACCGATGAGCAACGAGTGATGGCCGAATTCCGGCGGGGTTGCGCCCATCGCCTCGAAGATCGCCATCTGCACGCCGGTATTCGTCACATGATCTTCGCCGCGCACGATGTGCGTGATGCCGAACGCCACGTCATCGACGACGCTGGTAAAGGTGTAGAGATACGTGCCGTCCTCACGGATCAGCACCGGGTCGGATAGCGAACCAAGATCGACCGTCTGGTCGCCGCGGATCAAGTCGTTCCACGACACGAGCGTGGGCTGCGGCGCGAGACCGCGCTCCTCTTCCGTGTTCGGAAGTCGGAAGCGCCAATGCGGTTTGTCGCCACGACCGATGCGGGTTGCGATTTCGTCGTCGGACAACTTCAACGCTGCACGGTCGTAGATCGGCGGCTTGTGCATCGCGAGCTGGCGCTTGCGGCGGCGGTCCAATTCTTCTTCCGTTTCGAAGCATGGATAGAGCGCGCCACTGGCTTTCAGAGCTTCAGCTGCTTCGTCGTACAGGCCCGTGCGATCCTGCTGTCGCGCGAACTCGTCCCAGTTGAGGCCGAGCCATTTAAGATCATCACAGATCGCTTCCGCATATTCCTGTGTCGAGCGCACGGTGTCGGTATCGTCGAGCCGGAGCAGAAATGTGCCGCCGTACTTTCTGGCGAGAAGCCAATTGAGCACCGCCGTCCGGATGTTGCCGATATGGATGCGGCCCGTGGGGCTCGGAGCAAAGCGGACGCGTGGTTTCATGAAAAGCTCGATTGATGATCGGATTTGCGCGCAACCTAGCGTGCGCACCGTCGAACGCAAGTTCTGTTCGTCGTCCTCGTAAGGCGGCGGCGAGGCGCTTGATTCTTGCCGTCATCCCGGCGCAGGCCGGGATCCAGACAATTTCGACATTGAGCGATTGTCTGGGGTGCCGACCTCCGTCGGCATGACGGAGCGATGGTTTGGCGTCAGGCGCCTTTGGCAACTATTGGAGGTTTTGGGACTGGAGGCGCTTTCTGGTCCGCCTGCATCACATCCTCACGAAATTTGTTCGTGATCGGATAACGGCGATCGCGGCCGAAGTTACGCGAGGAAATCTTGACGCCGGGCGCGGCTTGGCGGCGCTTGTACTCGGCTAGATACAGCAGCCGCTCGATCTTCTTCACCGTCTCGACCGAATGGCCGCGCGCGACGACGTCTGCGAGCGGCATTTCCTTTTCGACGAGGCAATTCAGAATGTCGTCCAGTTCTGCATAAGGCGGCAGCGAATCCTGATCGGTCTGGTTGGCGCGAAGCTCCGCCGTCGGTGCTTTCGTCAAGATGCGCTCTGGGATGACGATGCCCGCCGGTCCTTTCGCTTCTTCCGGCACGTGTGCGTTGCGCCAGTGCGCCAGCTCGTAGACCTCTGTCTTGTAGAGGTCTTTAATCGGATTGAAGCCGCCGTTCATGTCGCCGTAAAGCGTGGCGTAGCCGACGGACATCTCGCTCTTGTTGCCGGTGGTCACGACCATGCCGCCGAACTTGTTCGACACCGCCATCAGGATCGTGCCGCGCACGCGGCTTTGCAGATTTTCTTCGGTGATGTCGGCGTTGGTCCCTGTGAAGAGATCCTTCAGGCTCCAGGTCAAACCGGCGACGGTGGGCTCGATCGAAACTTTGTCGTAGCGAATGCCGAGCGCATTGGCGCAGGCGGCGGCGTCTTCGAGGCTCTCGTCGGAGGTGTACTTCGACGGCAGCATCACGGCGTGAACGCGCTCCGGTCCCAGCGCATCAACGGCTATCGCCGCGACAAGCGCGGAGTCGATGCCGCCAGACAGACCGAGCACGACGCTCGGAAAGCCGTTCTTCTCGACATAATCTTTGAGACCCAGAACGCAGGCGTGGTAAGCGGCGGCTTTGCCTTCGGTGAGCTTCGCGACCTTATCCTTCCGGCAGACCCAGCCCGACGGCGTGCGGGTCCATTCCGTTACGGACACGTCTTCGCGCCAAGCCGGAAGCTGCACGGCAAGGCTGCGGTCGGCATTCAACACGAACGACGCGCCGTCGAACACCAGCTCATCTTGGCCGCCGACCTGATTGAGATAGACGAGCGGCAGGTTGCTTTCGGTGACGCGCGCGACGGCGACATTCATGCGGGCGTCGGGCTTCGGCCAATCGAACGGCGAGCCGTTCGGCGAAACGAGAATTTCTGCGCCCGTCTCGGTCAGCGTCTCGACGACTTCGGTGCTCCAGATGTCTTCGCAGATGGGCACACCGATGCGTACGCCGCGGACATTCAGCGGACCGGGTTGTGGTCCCGGTGCGAACACGCGCTTTTCGTCGAAGACGCCGTAGTTGGGCAGATCGACCTTCAGCGTCGTCGCCTGGATGCGGCCGCCATCGAGCAGCGCGACGGCGTTATGCACCTTTCGGCCTTCGGCCCAGATCGTTCCAATCAGGATGGCGGGTCCATCGGCGCAGGCGGCTGCCAACCATTCGAGCTTGGCTTTCGTCGCCTGCTGAAAGGCGGGTTTCAGAACGAGGTCTTCCGGTGGGTAGCCGTTGAGAAACAGCTCAGAGAAGACGACGACGTCCGCGCCCAGCTCCTTGGCGCGGGCGTGTGCGCGGGCGGCGCGTTCGGCGTTGCCTTGCAAATCCCCGACGACGGGGTCGAGCTGAGCGAGGGCGATCTTAAGCGAAGCGGGTGATGTCATGCCCGCTATTTAGGGCGCGGCGCGACCCAGGTCCAGAACCCCGAAGCCGCTGGCTTAATCGCCGTCTTCTTCGCAGGCGACGGGGAACTCCACGTCTGGGTCCCAGCACATGCCGCCGCCGTCGTTGACGGCGCTGAACGTCGCCGGGCGGCGGTCGGCCGCGATGGCTGCGGTTGCGGATGTCAAAACCGCCAACGCGGCAAAGATATGCAATCCCATGTGAGCAGGCCCTCGACATGAAAACAGCGGCCCTGCCAAGCGGGGCCGCTGTTCAGCATACACACAAACGTCACAAACAAAAGGCCCCGCCGTTAGGCGATGAGCGACTTCGGCTCCAGGTGCGTGTCCGCGTTCCGCTCTTTCTTCAATTGCTCTGCAACGAGGAAAGCCAGCTCTAAGGCCTGGTCGGCATTGAGGCGCGGGTCGCAATGGGTGTGATAGCGGTCCGACAAATCCTGCTCGGAAATCGCCGTCGCGCCACCGGTGCATTCGGTCACGTTCTGGCCGGTCATCTCGACGTGGATGCCGCCCGCGTGCGTACCTTCCGCGCGATGGACCTCGAAGAACGACAGGCTCTCCTTCAGGATGCGGTCGAACGGCCGCGTCTTGTAGCCGGTGACGGCCGAGATTGTGTTGCCGTGCATCGGATCGCACGACCAGACGACCGAGCGGCCCGCCTTCTTCACGGCGCGGATCAGCTTAGGCAGGTGTGTTTCGACCTTGTCGTAGCCGAAGCGGCAGATCAACGTCAGGCGGCCCGGTTCGTCCTTCGGGTTCAGAAGGTCGATCAGGCGCAGCAGGCCGTCCGCATCCATCGACGGGCCGCATTTGAGGCCGATCGGGTTTTTGATGCCGCGGCAGTATTCGACGTGGGCGTGATCCGGCTGGCGCGTGCGGTCGCCGATCCAGATCATGTGGCCGCTCGTGGCGTACCAGTCGCCGCTGGTCGAATCCTTGCGCGTCAATGCCTCTTCGTAGCCTAGAAGCAGCGCCTCATGGCTGGTGTAGAAGCTCGTCGTGCGCAGCTGCGAGGTGTTGTCGGACGTGATTCCGCAGGCGCGCATGAACTGCAGCGTTTCGGCGATGCGATCCGCCAGCTCCTGATAACGGTGGCCCTGCGGGCTATCCTTGACGAAGCCCATGTTCCACTGGTGCACGCGTTCGAGATCGGCATAACCGCCGGTCGCGAAGGCGCGGATCAGGTTCAGCGTCGCCGCCGACTGACGATAGGCTTCGAGCTGGCGATGCGGATCGGGGATGCGCGCTTCGGCCGTGAACTCGGTGCCGTTGATGATGTCGCCGCGATAGCTCGGCAGCTCTTGGCCGTTCTTCTTCTCGGTCGGCGAGGAGCGCGGCTTGGCGAACTGCCCGGCGATGCGGCCGACTTTCGTCACGGGCTCACCGCCCGCGTACGTCAGCACGACGGCCATCTGCAGGAAGACGCGGAAGAAGTCGCGGATGTTGTCGGCGCGATGCTCAACGAAGCTCTCGGCGCAGTCGCCGCCCTGGAGCAGGAAACCACGGCCACCGGCAATTGCAGCAAGCTGCTTCTTCAGCTCACGGGCTTCACCGGCAAAAACGAGCGGCGGGAAGGACGCCAGACGTGCTTCCACGTCGGCGAGGGCCTGGGCGTCCGGGTATTCCGGAACCTGCATGATGGGTTTGCCGCGCCAGGTATCTGGCGACCATTTTTCGGCTTGGGCGTTGGACGCCATCGTCAACTCCTGAAAAGCAGCTATCGGGCCCCGCCCGGAGGCGGTGCCTTCCCCTGCTCTGTGGCATATTATCTCGGGGCGCTTATAGGTGATATCGCCGCCCCGCGCCAGCCCACCTTGGACGGCGTTCCTTGCGATTAAAGCCCGGCTCCCATGCCGCCATCGACGGCCAGTTCCGATCCCGTGCAATATAGGCTGTCGTCGGAGGCAAAAAAGACCGCCGCGCCCGTCATATCCTCCGGGCGGCCGAGGCGGCCCATGGGGGTCTTGTCGATCAGGGCCTGTTTGACGGGCGGCAGCTTCAGCAGGCGGTCCGTAATGGCGGTTTCGACGTAGCCTGGCGCGATCGCGTTAACGCGGATGTTGAACGGCGCGTACTCGACCGCCAGCCCCTTCGTCAGCGCCGTGACGGCACCCTTAGTGGCGGTATAGGCCGCAAGCGGGCGCAGACCGCGGTTCGCCATGATCGACGAGATGTTGATCAGCGACGCGGACTTCGACTTTCGAAGCAGCGGCAGCGCATCACGCGAAATTCTGAGGATGGCGTCGAGGTTCACCTCGCGCAGCTTCGTCCAATCGGAATCGGAGAGCTGGCGGACTTCGCCACGAACGAGGATGCCGGCGTTGTTGACGACGACGTCGACGTAGCCGTGCGCGTTCTCGATGTTGCGGAACAGTGCGGTGATATCCTGGCCTTTCGAGACGTCGACGGCCATCGCCGTCGCGGCGCCGCCGTTGCCCTTGATATCGCGAACGGTTTGCTCGGCGGTCTCGCCGTTGATGTCGGTCACCCAGACGTGCGCTCCTTCGGCAGCGAAGCGATGCGCGATCGCCGCGCCGATGCCGCCGCCGGAGCCCGTTACCATTGCGATCTTTCCGCTGAGCCGCGCCATGTGAACCTCACGTCGTCGATTGGGGGGCCGAACCCATACGGCGGTGCACTCCCCCGATCAAGCCGCCGCTTCGCCAGGGGCCATCCATTTCTCGCGCAAAGTCACAAGTTCTTCTGCGGCCGATGGATGCAAGGCCATGGTTTGATCGAAATCGGATTTTTTTGCGCCCAGGCGCACGGCAATGGCGGCCGTCTGCACGATCTCGGCCGCATCGGGACCCAGGATGTGGACGCCCACGACGCGATCCGTCGCCGCTTCGACGACGAGCTTCATAAGCGTGCGCTCGTCGCGGCCACCAAGGATCGCCTTCATCGTGCGGAAGGCGCCTTTGTAAACATGGACGTCTCCATACTGGCTTTTCGCTTCCTGCTCGGTGAAACCGACAGTACCGATCTCAGGCGTTGTAAAGACCGCGGTGGGGATCGTCGTATAATCGACGAGCGTCGGCTTGTCGCCGAAGACGCTATCGGCGAAGGCGTGGCCTTCGCGAATGGCGACGGGCGTCAAGTTCACGCGATTGGTGACATCGCCGACGGCATAGATCGACGGCACCGTCGTCTGTGAATGGTTGTCGACGACGATTGCGTTCTCGGGGTCCATCTGGACACCGATGGCTTCTAGGCCCAGCCCCCGTGCGTTCGGCGAACGGCCAATCGCGAACAGGATCTGGTCGGCTTCGAGCGTCTCGCCGCCTGTGATCGTGCCTACGAGCCCCGACGCCGTTTTTTCAATCTTGGTGAAGACCTTTTCGTTGATGATGCGGATGCCGCGCGCTTTCATCGTCTCGACGAGGCCGTCACGCAGATCGTCGTCGAAACCGCGCAGGATTTTCTCGCCGCGATAGATCAGCGTGACGTCAGAGCTGAGCCCGTGAAAAATCGATGCAAACTCTGTCGCGATATAGCCGCCGCCAGCGATGACGATGCGGCGCGGAAATTCCTTCAAGTTGAAGACTTCGTTCGAGGTGATGACGTGCTCGATGCCGGGAAGCTTGCGATCGACGTTCGGGTGGCCGCCCGTCGCGATCAATATTGTCTTCGCCGTGATCGTCCGGCCGGACGCTGACAGGCGCACCTGGTTGGGCGACAGGCACATCGCACGTTCGGGAAAAATCTCGACCTTGTATTTGTCGAGCGTCGTACGATACGCGGCTTCGAGACGCGAAATTTCCTTGTCCTTGGCGGCAATCAGCGACGGCCAGTCGAATGTCCTCTCAGGCAGCGTCCAGCCGAAGCCTGCCGCGTCCTTGAATTCGTCGCTAAAGCGGCTGGCATAGACGAGCAGCTTTTTTGGAACACACCCGCGGATCACGCAGGTGCCCCCGACGCGGAATTCCTCGGCAATGGCGACTCGTGCGCCGTGGCTCGACGCAATACGGGCGGCTCTCACGCCGCCCGAACCTGCGCCAATGACGAAAAGGTCGTATTCGAAATCTGACATCGCTTGGCTATGCAGGCTTACTTCTGATCGGTGGGGATGGGCGGCGTCTGCCCGGCTTTGATTTCGTCGGCGATCTTGGCGCTGTATTTCATACCGATCTCCGCGCCCTTCTTCATCAGTTCAGGCGTCTTGGCGATAAACTTTGCACCCGGCCCCGAACGATAAAAGTCGGCAACCGTTTTCATTTCTTCAGCCGTGAACGTCTCGGCGTAGAGATTGGCAAAGTCGGTGATCATCTGGTCTTTATATTCGAGCAGCTTTTTCATGCTCGAATCGAATTGCGCCGAGAGCTTTTTGCCGGCTTCGGAATTGTCGGCGTTGGCGCCTTTGGCGAAGCCGCGCGACATGGCTTCGACCATGCCGTCCATCTGCTTCGTCACGCCGGTGACTTCAAGCAGATCGCGGGCGGCGGCGACGCGGGCCGGATCGGGTGGCGTTGCGGGCGAGTCTTCAGCCAGCGCCGCGGTCGAACAACAGACGAAAAACAGTGCAATTATTCGCAGCCAGCGGCCCATTTTTATTCATCCTCTTCGAAATCGATTTCAATTGCCGAAATGACTTCTACACCCATTGGTCCGGCAATAATGCCGACATCGGCAATGCCAAGGAAAAGACCGTTCTCGACGACGCCGGGAACGAGCTTCAAAGCGTCGTCCAGCGCCTCGGGATCGTCAATCGAACCGAACGCGCAATCGAGAATATGGTTGCCATTGTCGGTTACGAATGCCTTGCCATCCGTACCACGGCGCAACTTGATCTCGCCGTCTAGCCCCAGATCGTCGGCAAGCTTGGCGATCAGACTTTCAGTTGCCGCCAGTCCGAACGGCACGACCTCGACCGGCAGAGGAAACTTGCCGAGCACCTCGACGAGCTTGCTGTTGTCGGCAATGATGATGACTTGGTTCGAAGCCACCGCGACGATCTTTTCCCGGAGGAGCGCGCCGCCGCCGCCCTTGATGAGGCGCAGGTCTTCATCGAGTTCGTCGGCGCCATCGACGGTGAGGTCGAGCGCCGGTGTCTCATCAAGCGTCGTCAACGGAATATCGAGCGCTGCGGCTTGGGCGCGCGTCGCTTCCGACGTCGGAACGCAAACGACCTTGAGGCCGCTTCTCACGCGTGCGCCCAACAGCTCGACGAACTTCGCAGCCGTCGAACCGGTGCCCAGACCGAGCTTCATTCCGTCTTCGACATAGCCGAGCGCCTGCTCGGCCGCCTGCCTCTTCCAATCGTCAGTGCTCATCTTGCCCCCAAAGACCAAAATCGGCTGCTGCTCGCCGGGCCGTGCGCCTTGTCTAGGCTGGCGGTGCGGCGCTTTCAAGCCACGCAAATCTACCAGACATTCGTGACGCCGTGACAGAGCGGACCGAGACGACTACGGTCCAGCGTCGACGGTGGCGTGCGGAATGCGCGCCGCCGACGCCAACCAATGAAAATACGAGGAGATTTCATGCAGGGTTGGACGATCGTCTTCGATCTGGACGGCACCTTGATCGACACGGCGCCGGATCTGGCCGAAGCGACGAATCACGTGCTCTCGACGCTCGGCCTTGAGCGGATCAACGAAATGGAAATTCGCCCCTTCGTCGGCCACGGCGCGCTGGCGATGATCGACGGCGCGGTGAAGGCGCACGGGCGAAAACTTCCCGAACGCGAACTGCACGATCTATTCGAGGTTTTCCTGACCTATTATTCGGCCCACATTGCAGATCGCAGTGTCCCCTACCCGCACATCGTCGCAGCGCTCGACGGGCTGAAAGCCGAAGGCGCGACGCTTGCGGTCTGTACCAACAAGATGGAAGCGCAGGCGCGCGCCGTTCTCGAAGCGCTGAAGCTCGACGGTTATTTCTCGGCTCTAACCGGGCGCGACAGTCTCGGCGCCTACAAGCCCGATCCTCGGCATCTGACCGGCACGATCGCATTGGCCGGCGGACAACCGGGCAAGAGCATCATGATCGGCGATAGCGAAACCGACATCCGGACGGCGAAGGCGGCACAGGTGCCGGTCGTGGCGGTGAGCTTCGGCTACAGCATCGATCCGGTGCTGTCGTTCGGGCCTGACGTCATCATCAACGATTACCGCGAACTGCGTGGGGCGATCGGCAAGCTCGCGGGGATGCCGGTCAGTTCATAACGGCTAGTAGGTTAGAACGCGGCAATCGTCCGACATGATCTCTTCGATGAAATGCGCGGCGCCAATGACGCCGCTGCATTCGGCGATCAGGTCGTCCTTGCGCATGGCGCAGCTATCGAGGCCGGTTGAGAAGCAATGGAAGCGGACGCCTGATGCGTGTGCCTCCTTGATGAAGTCATAGACTGACCGGCACTCGGCCGCCTTGACGTGCACGGCTTCGGCGACGCCGTTGCGCAGAACTTCGGCGGCGCCGCCCGTGCAGACGACCTCGACCTGATAGCCCATCGACGCTGCGACGGAGGCTTGAAAGATCGGCGGGCAGATGGACTCGTCACTGTGCGGACTGGCGTTGGCCAATACGATGATAAGCTTGCGCGTCACGGCTGGCGTCCTGCTCGGAGACACTGCCGCCGAGACTAGGCTGCGACCGGCGTCGGCCGCAACCTTTAACGCGTGTTCAAGCCATCAAACGTCGTGACCGCTAATATAACGGCGGTAAACGAGGATCGTGGCCGGGAGGAACACAAGGTCGGCAACCAGCGACGCAATCAGCGTCACGCCGCAGACGAGGCCGAACAGCCGCAGCGACGGCAGGTCGGAGAAGATCGTCACGCCGAGGCCGAAGGCCAGCACGATCGTCGTCAGGATGATGGCCGGGCCGACCAGAACGCGCGCTCGACGAATGGCAAGCTCGGGCGGGACGCCGGGCTGCTCTTCCATGCGCAGTCGGTTCAGGAAGTGGATCAGCGCATCGACGCCCAGTCCGAAGACCACGATCAGCGCGACGACGGAAGAGAATTCCAAGCCGCCGCCCATGAAGTAGAGCATCGCACCAGCCGTCACGACCGGGAACAGACCGGGCAGCAAGCTGATGAACCCGACGAACACCGAACGGAAGGCAAGCGCCAGCAATACGGCTGCAACGAGCACGCAGAGCGGAATGCTTTCATCAAGCTGCGAGATCATGCGGTAGCTGTTGCGTGCCGCAAGCGCGGGCAAGCCCGTTACCGAGATCTGATATTCGGGATACGCCTTGCGGATCGGATCGAGCGCCTTATCGACCGAATGGACCAGCGGTAGAATCTTGCTGGCGTCAACGTCCGGCAGGCGGCCCGTCACGAGCACGGCTTTCTCGTCCTTGGCGATGAAGCGGCGGACGAGGTGCTCCGGCAGAAGGCCGACGTATTTCTTGATCGTCTCGACGTTGTCCTGGCCGCTTTCGCGCAGCCAGCGACGCAGGCTTTCGAGTGACCAGACGTTGCCGAGGCCCGCGGCTTTCTCAAGCGCCTCGTGAGTCTCTTCGATCACCTTCAGCGTCTTGGGATCGTAGAGGCTGGCGCCGTTCTTCCACTGGATCATGACGTGGAACGGGTTGGCGCCGGTGAGCTTGGAATCGATGCGGCCGGTCGCGGCAATAGCCTGCTCTCGGTCGGGCACCTGATCGGCGAGGCGATAGCGCGGTTCGAGCGCGAGATGCAGCGAGGCAAAGTAGGCAAACAGCGCAAAGGCGATGGCCGTGTAGACGACCGAATGCTTGACGACGCGATCGACAATGCCGCCGACGAAAATGCCGAGCGCGTCCATAAGGCCGTCGGCAGGCGTGTGGTCCTTGGCGAGCGTCTTCTCGTTGCGCACGAACAGCAGCGCCAGGATCGGCAGCACGACGATGACGGCGCAGAACGAGATGCAGACTGCCATAGCGCCTGCTTCGCCGAACGTGCGGATGAGGCCCGACTCCGAGAACAATAATGCCAGGAACGACAGCAACGCCGCGCCATGCGCCAGCACGCACGCGGGACCGACAACGAGGATCGCAAAGCGAACGGCCTGAAGCTTGGTATCGCCTTCGCGCAGCCGGATGCGGAATGCTGACACCATCTGCATACTGTCGGCAAAGCCCATCACCATGATGAGCGGCGTCATGACGTTCAGGAACAGATTGAGCTTGAACCCGAGCCAGCCGAGCAGACCCAGCGACCAGGCCACCGCAATGACCGGCGGCAGCGCGGCAACGAGCATCAGCGATACGCGGCGGAAGAAGATCGCTGCGATCGCGGCGCCGAAGAGAAGGCCGAGGCCGTTATAGACGATCTGGTCACGCTCGACGGCGTTGCGGATCTCAAGCTGCATGACCGGCGCGCCGGCGAGCTTCACCGACAGCCCGACAGGATTAAGATCATCCTTTGCGGTCTTCTCGATTTCGCCGATGACGGCTTTCGCGGATTTCTCTTCGACGACCTTGCGGTCGAGCGCCAGCACCATCAGCGCGAGCTGACCATCGTTCGACAGAAACTTGCCTTTGACGATGTCGTTGGTTTTCAGGGCGTCGACGATTTTACCGAACGCGACCGGATCGTCGGGCAGGTCGTCGGGCACGATCGGCGGCGGGTATCCGCTCGCGTCGGGTTTGCCGCGCGCAGACAGCATCGACACGATGCCGCTGACGCCGTCAATGAGTTGCAGATCGGCGGCGGCGTTACCAAAGGCCGTCAGCCCTTCTTTCGTCAGCAGCCTCTTGCCTTCGACGACGACCAGAACGTCGTATTCGCTCGATGGGAAGCGCTTGTCGATCTCTTCGTAGATCTTGAATTCGGGGGTGTTGGTGCGGAACAGCTCCGACAGGCTGTCGTCGACCCTGAGGCGGGAAATGCCGGCCGCCGCGGCAGCCGTTAGAATGAGAACGATGATTGCCGATATGATCGGCGCCCTGATGCCCAGTAGGCCAATCTTATTCAGGCCCAAAGAAATCAGGTTCGGGCGTTCCGGCTCCGCTGACTGCAAAAAATATCCTCCCCAGCGACTTCGATTTGAGAAGTCGCCACCAGCGCCCCCCGGCGTCGTTCGTCTTTGCCGGGAGACATGGCACTATGACGGTGTTCGACGCAAGGTCCACTTGGCCTCACGTCCCAAGGGAAATGCCCGAAATTCAAGGGTGCAATGCGATACTTGGCAACTTTGGCGAGAGAGAAGCGATGCACCCACGCAGCGAATCATGGCGGTACGTCGAGTTTCTCTTGCAACGGCCCGGCAGTGTATGTGACAGCGTCGGCGCCGCCGAACGATCCGGCGAGATCGGCGTTCCTAGCCTTGAGGTTTTACATGCCCGCGACATTCCCGTTCGTTCGCCTTGCTGCTGCTCTGCTCGCGGCTTTGGCGCTGTCATTGGTCATGGCGTCCGAAGCACTCGCGAAGACGGCGACGGTCGGCCCGGTCTCAGTCGAGGTGGCTGACGACTTCAAGAATGTGGCGGGCCAAGTACCGGCAATCCATCAGTACGCGTCGGGCATTACCGTCGAGGCGTCGCCGTTGCCGCCCGAAGCGCTGCACGAATTCAAGGGGCCTGCGTTCCTCGATTATCTGAAAAGTCTCGGCTTCACGGATCCGGCCTATGTCGAGGGCGGCGGCTTGAAGCGGACCGACGCGTATACGTTTGTCACTGCCGATGCCAAGGGCGCGCAAGGGCCGGAGACACGGTTCCTGCTTGTCATTGGTGGCGAGGGCCGCGCCGCGATCGTCACGGCTTATGCACCCAAGAGCGCATTGGCCGACGGTCACGCCAGCCGTGCTACGATCGAGGCCATCCTCGCCAGCGCCACGGTGACGCCTGCTCCTGCCACCAAGCCGTGATGCGCCGTCCGCGGCTTTCCGGCCCAGATCGCGGCCCGTTTGCGGCTTGACAGCGCGATCCGCCGCCTCGCATAAGGGCCGTTCCCAAATCGGGCGGTTAGCTCAGCGGTAGAGCACACGCTTCACACGCGTGGGGTCATAGGTTCAATCCCTATACCGCCCACCATCCCACTGAAATCATTGAATTTCCCCCGTCGAGCGCGTTAACAATGTGTTGTCAAACGTGTTGACACCGGCGGCTTTTCGAGCCGTTTTTGCCTCATGGCGCGCCGCTCGCAAACGCATTTAACCAAGCACGGAAACGGGTACCGATATTACCGATCGGTGCCCCGCGAATTGCGCCAAGTTGTAGGTAAGACTGCCTGGTCAAAGTATCTCGGCGTCACCCTCAGCTGGTCCGATGCGCTGAAGGCCGCGCGCGACCTCTCCCTCCAATGCGACGCAACAGTTGCGCGGCTGAAGCGCCTATCACCAGATGAACGGAATGAAATTGCCGCCGGAGGAGGCCTTCAAAAGCTTAAGCATCTGCAAGCGTTTGATAAACAGTTGATTGCAGGTCTGAAAGCTATGGGTGAATCGCCGACGTCCGGGCCAGCGTTTGAAGGCGTATCAGAAGAAATTCCGATGCCTGAGGAGCTGGAAGAGGATTGGGAATTCACCCGCTTCAAGCTCGTGAAGAGTGCCAATGCGATCGAGAGCGAAACCTTGTCTCGAGCAAGGTTGCTTGGGAGCGCGGAATTTGAAGGGCGAGGCCTACAATCCCTCGTCGACCTTTCTGAAAAGACGAAGCCGCAAGGCACGAAAAGCCTCGATCGCTCGCGTCTTTACGTCCGACGCCTCACGACGTTTTTGGGGGCGGATTGCGATCCGGCCGATATCTCGCAGCAAGATGCAGCGCGGTGGCGGGATCACATGAGCGAGACCGGTGTGAGCGGTGTCAATCAGTCTCAGCACCTCGCGAAGCTCTCCGCTTTGTACGCCGTTGCTATTTCCGAGGGCCGCTTAGCGACAAACCCGTTCGCTGGAATAAAGGCGCGGTTCACCAAGGACGAAAAGAAGCTCTCGAAGAAGAAACGTGCCTTCGGCGACGAGGAATTGCGATCGTTTTTGATCGCGTCGGAAAAGAAAGGAGAGCCGTTTCATACGATCATCCGCTGTCTTGCGGTCACGGGCGCGAGGTCCTCGGAAATCTGCGGTCTGAGAGTCTGCGATCTGCGCTGGCATCAGGGCAACTGCTATCTTGATATCAACGACGAAGTTCGCGATCTGAAAAACGCGGCGTCGAGACGGCTCATTCCTCTGCCCGGCTCGTTCTCAAACGTTCTACGGGGGCTGGCAGATGGCCGGGATGGAACAGAGCCGCTATTTCCCGGCCTGCCCCGGCGCCAACAGGGACCGGCCCATCAACTTCAGATCGAAGCCTCAAAAATAATCAGGGAGCACGTGAGCAAGGACCCGCGAGTCACTTTGCATTCACTCCGCCACACGTGGCGACAACGTGCCGAGAGCCTCGGCATCTCCCCAGCTGTTCGACGCGCCATCCTTGGTCATGCGCTAGGTAAGGACGTGCACGACACTGCTTATGGCGATCGACCTCAGTTCAATTTGCTCGTGGATGCCGTCGAGAAGGTCGCGCAATCTTATGGATTAGCCGACTAGTACGACGAGAACGTCGCCTCCATGGCATTCTTTACATTTGGTAGCCCGGCCCAGCACAAAAACTGCTGACTTCTCGCCCGCTCTATAGGATGAAGCTTTGCCGAGAAAGCGGACGTCGGCGGACTAGCCGCTCGCAAGGATCAAGTTTAGGGCGCGCATGTTCACAATTCACTTCAATGCGGACGTACCAAAATAAAGGCCGTGCGCGACCGAGGTGATACTTGTAGGAAATAGCGGAATTTTCGCAGCTAGTCTGGTGCGGTTTCGAGGTGAGTAGACCAAGCCCATTTTGATTGTGGGGATTGCAGACGGCTGATGAGTAAAAATTGTGCAAACGACTTGAATATTTGGAAACTGATTTGATTGCGGAGTCTCGGTCGGTTATGTATGTCTTTGTGACAAAATCATAATATTCGGCTCGCCGCCCAAATTGGCGGCCGAGTGGCGTCCAATAAATTTCGGGTTCTCTCCGGACCCAATGGCGTTGCGCTTCCACTCACCAAGCTGCGGCGGGCTGCATTTCGCGGGGGAAACGCGTGAGAAATCCAAAAAAGGATTCAAAACGGCCGGTCGCATCTGCAGCGCGGGCTGCCCCGGGAGGCAATAGCAACAAAATGGCTACCAATTCAGTTCGCTCGGAGGAACGTCCATTGACGGTCGAGCTTCAGATCGGAAAGCGGTTACGGCAGGCTCGAAGGGCTAATAATTTAAGCCTCAAGGAGCTGGCTGACGAGGTTGGTTGCTCAGAAAGCCTTCTTTCAAAAATCGAGAACGAAAAAGCTCGCCCTTCCCTACAAATGCTCCACAAGATCGTGGAAAAGCTGGGGCTGACCATAGGTGGCCTATTCGCCCAGAGATCTGCTCCCGACGATATCGTCACTCGGAAAGGGGAGCGATCGGTGATCCGGATGGATTCCGCGACAGGCGGCGCAGTCCGGTTGGAGTGCATCGTCCCCGAAGACGGTGGAGAGTTCATATACGGATCAATCCACGTCGTAGAGCCAAACGGCGGTAGCAAGGGAACGATCACGCACCAAGGCGAAGAAGTGGGATACGTGCTTGAGGGAACGCTCGAGCTCACCGTCGATAGTAAGGTCTACAATCTCTCCGAAGGAGATTCGTTTTTCTTCAAATCGAACCTGCCCCATAGCTACAAGAACAACGGCACGGTGCAGGCACGCATCCTCTGGGTCAACAGCCCGCCGACGTTCTAAAACCTACCGATATCTCCAGCAATATACGCTGCTTAATGCATTGCAGCGCCTCCATCGACGCTGATGCATTGCCCCGTGATAAACGTTGCTCCATCACTGAGCAGGAAGCAAACCGCTCTGGCAACTTCCTCTGGCCGCCCGATGCGTCCAAGAGGGTTTGACAACTCCAACGCTTGCTTTTCCGGCGACAGCTTTGAAAACTCGAGCAGCGGCGTGTCGATCGGACCTGGCGCGACGGCGTTGACGAGAATGTCGGGCGCTAACTCTCGAGCCCATGACCGTGTCAAGGCGACGACTGCAGCTTTCGTCGCGCAATAGCCAGACGCACCCGCTCGTCCAAGATATGCAAGCTCCGATGCGATATTCACGATGCGCCCCTTATCGCCCAAATGCTTCAACGCCTCTCGCGCGACGATGATCGTCCCACGAACGTTGACCTCCATCATCTCGTTGAAAGCGGCAGTATTAAATGCTTCTAGGCGGCTCGAGCGCCCGATACCTGCAGAATTGACGATAGCGTCAAGCCCTCCCAGGCGGTTCGCTGCCTCGGTCATCGTTGTGACGATCGCATCTTCGTTGCGGAGATCCACTTCGAGAATAGGAAAGGGGGCGCCCACAGGCGTTTTGTCAAAGCCGATGACGTTGCCACCTGCGTTGCTCAGTTCAATCGCGGTCGCATAGCCGATGCCGCTAGCGGCGCCCGCGACCACGACCCGAAGTTTTTCACGAAAGAGCATTTGCCGCGCCGTCATTTAGGGTTGGGCTGTAACAGTTATGTCCAGTAATCGTCAGTCGACGTTGTCAGTCACATCAGTGAGACGAACAACAGGGGGCAGCGGCTCCTCTTCCTCAGTATTTTTCTGCTCATGGGCGTGAATGAAGCCTTCCAATCGTTCGTGAGCGCTCCGCAACGCCGGAGCATCCAAGTCGCGCCCGCCGGGAAGCGCAGGCACGTCGAGAAGCTCGATGACCTCTCCGGGGCTAGCCTTAAGAACGAGGATGCGATCAGCCAAGAGAAGCGCCTCGTCGAGATCATGGGTAATGAAAACGATGGTGACGTCGATCTTGCGCCAGATATCGATGAGGTAGGACTGCATTTTGGCGCGCGTCCGTGCATCCAAGGCCGAGAAGGGCTCATCCATTAGGAGGACGCGGGGCTGGATTGCCAGCGCGCGCGCGATTGCCACGCGCTGCTTCATGCCGCCAGACAACTGATGCGGGTATGACTGCGCATAAGCTTTGAGACCGACAAGATCCAACCACTGCAGCGCATCACGTTCAGCTTCGTCTCTCTCCTTATCCGCCATGCGAAGACCAAACATCACGTTGCCAAGAACGGTAAGCCAGGGAAACAAAGTGTAACCCTGGAAAACCATCGCGCGATCAGGTCCCGGACTATGGACAGGCTCGCCCGCGACTTTGATCTCTCCACCGTTAGCAATCTCGAGGCCGGCAATCGTGCGAATGAGCGTCGACTTTCCGCAACCTGACGGACCCACGACACACAAGAATTCGCGGCGATGCGTGACGAAGTTGATATTGTTGAGGATGACGCGCTCTCCGTCGCCAGCGGGAACCGTCTTGACGAGGTTCTTGACTTCAAGCATCGGCGGACGTGCCCTAAGGCGCTGAAGCCGGGCAGCTACGTCTTCATCGATGAATTGAAGTGGCGTTGAGTTCATGCGTTTGTCCTCCGCCACGGAAATAACCAGCGGCCAAGCCGGGCGAGCAGAAGATCACTGCCAAAGCCGACGACGCCAAGAATGAGGATTGCTGCGTAGACGTTATCGAAATGCTGATAACGCGCCTGCTGCGTGATGAAAAAAGTGATGCCCGAAGAGGTGCCAACCAACTCGGCGACAATGAGATATGTCCACGCCCAGCCGAGAAGAATACGCAAATCCCCATAGAGATCCGGCAGTACCGCAGGTACGACGACGTAACGAAGAAGACGTGATCGCCGAGCTCCGAGTGTTTGCGCTGCCTCAAGCAACGCGTAATCGACGCGACGTGTCGTACTGGCGATGATCAATACTTGTTGGAAGAAAGTGCCGATTACGACGATTGCTATCTTTGGCCCATCATAAATTCCGAGGACGGCAACTGCGAGCGCGCCAAAGGCGGGCGCCGGTAAATAGCGGAAGAATTCGACAAAAGGTTCCGTCAGACGTCCGATTGTGGCGTATGCGCCGCATAGGATACCGAGCGGAACGCCCAAGGCAGATGAAATAAGGAATGCCCAGAAAATTATCTGCACCGAGTGCCAGAACGCAACGAGCAGAGATTGATGTTCCGTGTTCGACGGAAAGACGGCGTTCCAAAATGCCTTGGCTACTTCGTCCGGCGCTGGCAGGTAAACTGGATTGGCCGGGCGCCCCTCAGGAGGTGCCCGACCGGCTTTGACTGCCGACGCGAACTCGTCGGCGAAAACATCTTTCGGAGCTCTCATTCCGACATCGAAGTACGACACGCTGCCAGGATTGGTGATTTCAATCAGCGGGTGCCAGACGAACGGCACATAGGAGACGAGACACCACAAGACTATTGGGATGACGAAAGACAGGAATCCCAAAACCGTGCGCGCGCGCGGCGTTGGCGGACGGCCAACCGCAAACCATGAAGCTGCGGCGAGCCGCCTCGCTGATGATGGTACCCAGGACTGAAGAGCTACGTCAGCCATGGCTATTATTTTGCCTGCGCGATGGAGGGATCGATATAGGACGAGATGTCCTGTTTGGTTTTGTAGACTCCGTATTTCACGTTGAAGGAGTCTGCATTTTCGGAGGATCCGTACAGCGAATCCAGGCCGTCTCCCTTATTGAAGACTTTTGCACCCTCGGCGACGGTGAGAAGCTTCGTGCCGTCAAGGAACTTCTTGTACGCTTCCGGCGCCACAGCAACGCGCGCGGACATGATTTTTAACGCGTCCGGCTGTGTCTTCGGATCGTTGACGTACGCGACAACGCGGTCCCACACTTTCAAAACCTTCGCCCAGTCGGCTTTCCGAGACGCAAAGCTCTCGGGCCTGACCGTTACGACGTCGTAGATAAGGCCAGGAGCGTCTGCAGATGTGTAGGCCGGATGGGCTCCTGGAACGCCATGCATCGCGGCTCCTGAAATCGGCTCCCAGGCTCCAATCGCTGAGACGTCAGACGAAGCGAGAACTTGAGGCGTTTCATTTGTTTTTGTGTTGACGATATCTACGTCTTTGTCAGTCAGTCCGGCTTTTTTTAAACCGTATGCAAGCAGGAGATGTTCAACGAGCCCGGTTTCCAGTCCGACTTTCTTGCCTTTCAGGTCGGCAATCGATTTGATGTCGTGCTTACCGACGATCATGTCGTTGCCGTTGGAGTAATCGGTCACCATGAACATGATGCCCTTGGCGCCGTTGGCACCCATACCTAGCGTATCACCGTTGGTGAGGTTGATCGCATCGAGCTTGCCAGCGGCGTAAGCGTCCATTGCTGCCGAGTAATCAAACCACTCGAACTTTATGTTCACGCCCGCCTCTTTGAACCAACCCCTGTCGATGGCGATCTGCCAAGCAACGTATCCAGGCCAGTCAGCATAGCTGATGCGAAGCGGTGGTGCTTCGTCAGCGGATGCCAGGATGGGAGAGATGGCTAAGGTAGATGAGGCAAGCAGAGCCAACGCGGCGCCGCGAAGCAAAGCCCCTATTGTGCGCATAATAATCTCCTCTTACATGGTTCGACGACTGACAAAAGCGCTGCGGATAAACTAAATTGTTCAGCCAGCGCCGAGCTGAATCTGTGGACACCTGTGGTCTCGAAGCGGCGTGGCGGCGATGGCCAAGCCGCTGACGGCCGGCGGTGCCATTACGCGAGGTCTCTTCAGTGGAACGGACCATCGCGCTCATGTCGATTGTCTCGATTTTCCAGTCGCGCGAGCATTCGCTGCCACCTGTTCCAGCTCATTCAAACGCGAACTTGGTGAGACTGGATTTGCCTGCCAATCCTCGATGATCCGCCGGTAGATCGTGACCGCGTCGGGGATTTTATCAACGAAACAAAATTCATCGGTCTGGTGCGCTTGCGCTGTTTCTCCAGGACCGAGAATGAGGACTGGCGGATTTCCGAGTGCTGGAGCCAGAACGCTTGCGTCAGTGAAGAATGGGACACCTGAGGGCTGCGATAAATCTGCGGTGTCAATCATCCGACAGATCGAGCGCAACCATGGATTATCAGCCTCCGTCCAAACGCTTTCGAGGTCGACGACGGGTTCAAGCTTATCGAGTTCCGGCGCAAGATAACTCGAGAAATGCTCCCTCACATCGTGATGCTGCATGCCGGGGATCGTTCGCACATCGATCCAAATCTCGGAATGGTCTGGAACGGAATTGACATTGGAGCCGCTATTCATCCGCCCGACATTCAGGGTGGGTTTGCCGAGCCCCGCGTGAGGTTTTCGATTGAAATCGAAGTCCTGCAGCTTCGAGAGCAGTTTTATGCTGCGGAAAATCGCGTTGACGCCCAACTCCGGCATTGAGCCGTGGGCCGTCTGTCCAAAGCTACTTGCGACAAGCCACAGTGCGCCCTTGTGGCCGGAACGTGGTGCGTTCCCCGTCGGCTCTCCAACGACAATCGCACCGATGGGACCGAGATCGACATGCGTCGTCAGATGCGCTGCACCCTCGCATCCCGTTTCTTCCCCTGACGTCAGGATCAGGACGATTCCAGGGCCTTCGTCCAAAACATCACGCGAGCCGATCGCCGCCGCCACCATAGCGGCAACTCCGGATTTCATATCGCTGGCGCCTCTACCGAACAGTCGCTCGCCAACAATTTCCGCGCCGAAGGGATCAACCTTCCAAGGGATGCTTCCGAGCGGGACGGTATCCAAGTGCCCGGTAAAGCAAATCGGCATTTCCCCTTCATTCGCGCCGATATGCTTGCCGCGTCTTGCAATTATATTGGCACGATTGTTTCCAAATTCGCGGCACTCGACTTGAAAGCCGTTATCAATGAGAATTTTTTTGAGATGGGCTAGCGCAATTAATTCGTTCCCCGGCGGATTGACCGTATTGAAGCGAATTAGCTCTCTGGTGAGCTCGATTGCGTCGGGCACTCAAATCTCCAGACTGGAATAACA
Source organism: Hyphomicrobium sp. MC1 (assembly GCF_000253295.1). NCBI lineage: Bacteria > Pseudomonadati > Pseudomonadota > Alphaproteobacteria > Hyphomicrobiales > Hyphomicrobiaceae > Hyphomicrobium > Hyphomicrobium sp. MC1. The sequence goes on from NC_015717.1 coordinate 2,112,016, forward strand.
TTCCAGAACATTTCAGATGCGCGCGAACTTACGGGGACGCGACCCTCTGAAAACCTCGATAATACTAGAATTACGCGCCAAACATCGCGTGTCAAGGCTCTTGAATTTGGTGCAATTTTTGGCGCTCAGGTGCCTAAACTTCAGCCATCGCCACTCGGCAAGGGTCGGATAAATCAATAAATCAGCGGAATAGAAAATATTCTTTTTAATGGTCTTGAACGAAAAGATATCAAAAACACGGAGGTCGGTTAGTTTTAAAAATGAGCGTCAATATGCCCACGGTCCATTCTTGAGAATATTGTTTTTACGCGGCGCCTCTCACAGGCGCACTCCGCCAGAAAAGCGAGGCAGATAAACCTTGGGCTTGCGGGAACATGTTCAATCGGAAGATTTCCGGCGCAAGCGTACGATGACATCTACGCGAGCTATTTCCATCCCATCCGGTAGAGAGTCGACGCCGTTGATATCCACGGTGCTACCAGGAATGTCGACGACTCGATTCTCGTCCTCGAGAAAGAAATGGTGATGTTCGCTGACGTTGGTATCGAACCATGCCCTTGAGCCATCGACGGCGAGCTCGCGCAGTAGACCGGCTTCGGTGAATTGATTGAGCGCGTTGTAAATAGTGGCCAACGATACCCCGATTTCGGAGTTTTTTGCTTCTTCATAAAGCGTTTCCGCCGTCACATGACGATGGCCGTTGGCATAAAGAAGACGACCCAGAAAAACGCGCTGACGCGTCGGCCGCAATCCAGCCCTGCGAAGCATGCCGCTGACGTCGCGTGTCGCGCAGAAAGCAGGCCGCAACGTACAATTCGCGGTCATTCTTTCGCTCTGGTTGGGCAAGGTGGACGATACGGTGTTGATCAGTTCGGGCATCATCGCCTCCAGTTTTAAAGCACTCATCGTCGCGATGACCTTTTTATTGCGATTAAGAGTCACAATGCGTTTTCGATCGGCATGGACATCCGCGCCACGTCTTTGAGCGGAATGGAACTGTCCGCGAGCTTTTCCGGAGGCAGCTTCAATTTTTTATCGACAATAGTGCGCCCCTGAACGAAGTCTTTCGTGGCGTTGATGCAATCCATTGCAACGACGCGTCTGCGGTTAAGGTAGATTGCAGTGAATGAACGTTTCTCTCGATCCCCGCGAATAACGACCGCGTCGTGGAGCTTCGAGAGGCCTATCGATTGAATCTTCAAGTCATATTGGTTCGACCAGAACCACGGTACAGCGTCGTAGATCGCTTCCTTGCCCATGATTGCGCGTGCCGCGACGTCGGCTTGATCGTTGGCATTCTGGATGGATTCGATTCGTATTACGGCCCCGCCAAGATGCGACTGCGCGCATTCGGTGCAATCACCGACGGCGTAGATGTTTGGTAGAGTTGTCCTGCAGGAAGCGTCGACCAAGACACCGTTTGCTCCTGTTGCGCCCGCGCGCAAAAGAGGGGCTGCGGCCACATCGATGCCAATGGCAACGATAATTAGATCTCCGGCGATACGCTCGCCATCGGCAAGTTCAACGCCATTCGCTCGGCCAGCGTCACCCACAATGCGAAGCACACTACTGGATAGCCGGAAGTCGACGCCGCGCGCGCGATGTTCCGCCTCTAGAAAGCGTGAGACGTCCTCGGCGGTCATGCGTGCGAGCACGCGGTCCGCCGCTTCGATAACGACGACCTCTTTTCCAAGAGTATTGAGGGTCGCTGCAGCCTCAAGGCCGAGATAGCCACCGCCAATGACGATTATCCGGCGCGCGACCTGCAATTCGCGCCTGAGGCCGTCGACGTCGGCGCGCGATCTGATGGTATATGAGCCGCAGAAGCTATTGCCTGGGCAGGTAAGTTTGCGTGCGCGTCCACCGGTGGCCCAAACGAGGCGCCTATAAACGAATTTCTCTCCGTCCCTTCCCCTGACCTCACTTTCTTCGGCGTCAACTGATACCACTTCGACCCCAAGATGAAGCGAGATGTCCTGCTCCTTCCAAAATTCGGACCGTCGAAGAAGAAGCGCATCGAATGGCCGTTCTCCCGACAGGTAATCCTTTGATAAAGCAGGACGCTCGTAAGGCAGTTCTAGCTCATTCCCGATCAATCCGATCGTGCCAGTGTATCCGTGTTGCCTAAGGGAAATCGCCGTTTGCGCGCCTGCTTGTCCTGCGCCGACAATCAATACGTCATAGTATCGAATCTTCATGAGCCGGCCTTTCCGAGCTTCGCCGCGAGCGCAGATGCCACCATGTCCAAGTAAACTCGCCGATGGATGAAATTTTCTGCGTCCGTATCGGGGAGAGCTTCGATTCTCAGCTTTACGAACCAGCCTTCGCCTTCCGGCGAGCTCCCGATCAGTCCCGGCGTTTTATCTAAGATGGAATTGAGTTCCACGACTTCACCTTCGATGAGGGAATGGTACTTCTCGACGGTGTTTGCCGTCTCGATCACCGCGATGACGTCACCTTTCTTTATCCGAGTTCCTAGATCGTGGGTTTCAAAGGATATGATCTCGCCCAGGGCCTGAGCCGCGTAATCGCTAATCCCCGTGCAAGCGATGTTGCCGTCAAATCTCAACCATTGATGTGTTTGCGTGAAATAGATCATCCCGGGAACCGCTTGAGAGCCCCATTTTCTCGAAATGTAATTCTGTCTGGCCGAGGCCGTCCGTAGCGCTTCGTCGTCATCCTCTGATCCACGCTGGCGTCGTTGGGCGCCGTACAGGCCGTCCGGCGATAACGCCACCGCTTCCTGCGCTGCGTACATCTGCTCTTCGTGAAACCGAATTCCTGCTCGCGCGATCGAACGCGCGCAGCGAGGCTTCAAGGTGCTCGGTGTTGATGTCGCGGACAATAAAGACGATGCGAGAGCGATGATCATCGCTCGGCCAGGATTCCATATGAACCGGCGTATGGACAAGGTGTTGCGCACTTTGGAAAAGCGTCGGGCCGGGAAGGCCGTCGACGGCGAGCAAACCTTTTACGCGCAAGATCTGTGCGCCGTGACGATGCAGCAACATGGTCATCCAGACGCCAAAAGCCGTCCAATCAAGCGGCTTCTCAAGCGATAGGCTAAAGGAAGCGATATTGCCGTGACGATGGGCCGATCGGTTCGCGACTGCAAGATCTTCAGTGTCGTACTGAGTGGACGCTTCGGAGCCGATCGGTGCGGCGTTGAAGAACTTGGTGAGAGGTGAGCTTAGCAGGTTGGCCAGATCAATACTTGCCCACGGGTTCAGCGCGCAAATCGCACTCTGCAAGTCTTCGAGCGACTTTTCGCCTGTAAGATCGGACTTTGAAATCACTATATGATCAGCGCTCGTGACTTGCGCTGCGGCTTCGCCATAGCCTTTAAGCGTGTCCAGACCAAGCACACCATCGACGACCGTCAGAACCCGCGGCTTGGTTAGACGTTCCTGCGCCAAGGGATTGGCACGTAGCGTCATCAAAAGTGGAACGGGCTCAGCGATGCCTGTGGTTTCGATCACAATGCGCTTGAATGCAGGAATGGAACCACTGTCGCGAGCTTCAAAGAGTTCGCGGAGTGAGGTCTCGATATCTTCACGGATTGTGCAGCAGATACAGCCCCCCGGCATAACGACGGTGCTCTCGGTGCTGAACGAGATCAGATCGTGATCGAGACCAACCTTGCCATATTCGTTGATGATGACTGCCGTATCGCGGAACGCCTCGTCACGGAGAATGCCCGATAGGAGAGTGGTTTTACCGCTGCCCAGAAAGCCGGTGAGTAGATAGACCGCAACCCGCTCCGTCATTGGCGGTCTCCTTGCGCTTCAAGCGCATTCAGGCGTGCGATCAATTCTGGGTCGAGAGGATCGCACGGTAGATCGGAAAGGCGATCGGCGTCGGCCCAAATGCCACTGAGCGTGTACATATTTGCGCTATGCCCAGCTGCATTCGAAAGCACGTAAGAATTGCCGCCCCAATCGGCAATCGCCAGCCCATATCGTCCGAGGACGGCGTTGACCAGAGCAACACGGCGACTGCGCTCCTCGCGGACGGTCACCGGATTTCCGGCCCGGGCGAACGCGTCCTGACCGGCCGCGTCCGTCCAGTTTCGGCTAGCGCCCAGAGCTGCGCAAAGGCTGCACAATGGATCAGCCTCCTGGCGCGTAATTCTCAGCGAGCTCAGGCAGGCGCCCCTTGTAGAAGGGAAGCTCGTCAACCCGAGGCTTGTACTTGCCTTCGGCGATCAGGCCTTTGACATAGAGCGCTACTTCTTCGCCCGTCGCGATCCAGACGTCACCCTTCTCGAGCATCTTTTCCATCATCTGCTTGACCATCATCAAGCGGGCGACTTGACCGGAGCAGAAAGGATGGAAGCAGTTCAGCCAAATGCCGCCGTGCTCGTACATGGCGTAGAATTCTGCCATGTACACGTCCATCGCATATTGCGGTGACGCAATCGGCATCATGAAGTCGAGGTCATGGTTGTGTACAAACTGCGGCCAGTCATCCAGCTGCCATCGCGACGGTAATTCGATCAGCTCGGTGCCGTTCTGACGGATGAGATAGGGGTTGTCGTCACCCATAAGAGAAGTGTCCCAAAGAAATCCTTCGTTCGCGAGAATTTCAGTCGAATGCTTCGAGTAGCGATACCAAGGTGAGCGATAGCCGACCGGCTTCTTGCCGGAAATCTTGGTGATCGCGTCGGTGCCTTTCTTGGTCCAGAAATACTCCTGCTCGCGTGTCAGCAGGTTCGGGTATTCATGAAGATAGCCGTGAAGGGCAACCTCGTGGCCGTTCTTGACCATCAGCTCGATCGCTTCGGGATACTGCTCCGCGCACCAACCCGGAACGAAGAATGTGTGCTTGACGCCGAGATCTTTGCAGAGATCGATAATGCGGGGCACGCCGATCTGAGGACCATATCGAAGCATCGAAGTCGTCGAGAGACGTGTGTCAGCGTCGTTGGGATGCGCCAGATGAATGATGCTGTCCGCATCCATATCCCAAGTGAACACAACCGCGCAGCGGGCGCCATTTGGCCACGTGACGGTATTCTTGATCATCTTTTGGTTCCCCTATTACGATGGACGCGGATTGTTTAGCGGACGGCAACGGCATCGAGCTGAATGCGTTGTCCCGGAAATGGTAGATTCTTTGTGCGGGTGATCGTGACGACTGGCCCGGCGTCCGGAACGTAGTCTTTGATCGCGCTTGTGAGTGTCTTGATATCCGACTCGGGTGAAGTGCTTTCCTCATCCGGCACATAGAAGAGGGTTAGCTTGACAAGGTTTTCATAGCCGAGATCTGCGGCTCTCAGAGTGACGTTCAGCCGATCCAACGTAGCTTCTGATTGAGCAACGAGCGACGCCCCTCCTGGAGCGCCGAGCCCTCCGACATAGATCTCTTTATCGGCAGCCAGTGCGACAGGATGATCGTCGAAACGCATCCATGTCATCGCTCCTGGTGGAACGATTTCTTGTTTACGGCCCTTTACTGAAATGCCGTCAATTTCCAGCATCAAGCCTTCATAGAGGAGGTCCACTCCAAAGGCCGTAATTGCTGGCAAAGTGCCAGGAATCGTTTCGCTAATGACACCAAGAATCGTATCGAGCGTCGCTCGACCTTCCTCGGGCGACGATCCAGCCTGATAGCAAATTCTCAGCGTCGCGAGATCGTCCCACCCATGTCCGCCTTCGGCCAAAACGTGGCGGATGAATTCGAGCGTGATCCGCGCTTGTTCAGCAACGTCGCCGAGGGCAACGGCTTTTCCCTCCATGTCGGCTGCAAGCTGTCCGCCGAGGTAGATCGTGTCGCCTACGCGCCATCCTTGTGAGAAAGGCGTCGGAATGCTCCAATCCCAAGTGTGCTTGGGCATGAGCCGTTGGCGATCGCCGCTTATCGTTGCCACGCCATCGACACCGATCAAATGTTCAGCTGTCGGAACGCCTACGACCCTGACGGCAGTGGCAGCGGGGCCCGGATCGGAGAGATAACGCAAGCGTACCTCAGTCATCTTCTCCCAGAAGGTCGTAACATCTTTGCCGCCTCCGCCTTGGTAGACATAGTATGTGCGCAGATTCACTAGATCCGACATGTTGCTGTCGACATTATCGAGAGCAGCAATCATTCCTTTGAACGCGCCTGCAGTCTGCGTCCCGATATCGCCAATCGGTGCAGACTGACACCCAACGTATATCTTGCCGTCGATTGCGATAGATGTTGGAAACCCATGCGGCCCGATTGGGCCGATGATACGCCGAGTGTCTCCGCTCGCATCGCGCATCGAAAGAAGATTCGTGGGGGCGTTCATGATGCTTTGATCCGTGTCGTTGAGCCCGTAAAGGGCTCCAGCCAGTTTTACAGAGCTATTGCCGGTCTAAAGCGAAAGGCTGAGTTCTTTTCTGAAAGACGCAGCCGCTGCTTTCGCCGCTTGAGCGAGTTCGTCGCCTTTCGAGAATCCAGCGCAGTAGGCCTCGATGGCTTTGTCGCCTAGCGGTACCCACTTCTTGAGCCAGCCTTCGATGGCATCGCGATTAGCTTCGACCTCGAGACTTTGCTTCACGAGCGCAGCAGTCCAACGTCGTGATCGCTGACCGTCACGTAGTTGGTTGTCGCAAAGAAGCGCCGTCAGCGTATCGCCTTCGCTCCGTGCGCGGTCCTTCAGAGATTGTGTAAATCCGAAATCGATGGCACGAAGCGCGACGACGTCGAGAGCAACAAAGCTTTCGCCCCAATCGAATGTCGCTAGAACGTTTTCGAAAAGTTCTCGGAAGCCCTGCCATTCTGCGGCGTCTTCCCAGATCTTCCGTTCATTGGCGCCAAAGCCCTTCGCCGGATAGGCGTTAGCGAGTTCTCGTGTGCGATACGCGATACGCGATAGCCAGCGAAAGCAATCCGCCTCTTGGAAAACGGCGCAATTGGTGATCGTGCTCGCTGGCGCCATCTGAACGAGGTAGGCGGACGACATCTGCGCAGCGGCGAGCAGATAACGCGCAGGCGTATACATGTTTGCGAGTTTATCAATCCAGTCGGCAGAAAGTCCTTTGTCGTGATCGTCATTGTTATGAGCATTCAAGAGGCCATCAACGTACTGCTCTTGTGCGTCTTGCATCGTGCAATAGGCGCGATAGGTGACCTCGTCGGGATCGCGAAATGAATCCCAATCCGGATGTTGGAGCGGGCTGCCGAAGACGTGCTTCTTATACCACTCGTTCATTCGGAGATTGGGAGACTGCTCGTAGGGCGCCTCCGGATTGCGCGTGCGGTAATGGAGCTTGTAGCTGACGACCTCATACTCGCTGGGCCGTTTGCGGCTGCCCATCAAGGCGCTCCAGGTTTTCAGTCCTGGTCTGTGATGCGTTTCGGTAGCCATACCCTCGGACCCTTTTCAGTGACGTTTGTTTGAGACGAAGCGCACCTGGTCGCTATCCGTCCGTATGAAACCTGCAAATCCCGGCATGTTTCTCTCAAGTTCGCCTATTGAGAATTTTCGACCCAAGATCTCGGACATCGTTTTGAACGTTATGATGCATTCGCCCCTGGCCTCGATGCGAACGTACGCGGCGGTCTCTTCAGTCCTTTTTTCGCGGTCAGGATTGTCGATCTCGACAGCCTCCTTCACGGCATCAGACATCTCCCCTCGCGAGATAATTGGGCCAACAAAATCATTCGCGTTGGCGTCTTCGGCTTTCATACGGAAAGGTCCTTTCCTATTTTGTCATGATGGTGAGTGCAGTCGCATGCTGCGATCAGGCCACCATTTCGAGATCGACGAGGATGTCGCCGTTCTCCACTTTGATTGGATAGACCTTCAGTTTGCACCCCGTAGGATTGACGCCTTCGCCCGATCCAATGTCGAACTGCCAGAGGTGCATCGAGCAGGTGAGAATGTTGCCCTCTAGCGCTCCCTCAACCAAGGGATACTCCTGGTGCGGGCAGATAGCGTCGAAGGCCCGTAAAACGCCGCCGTCTCCATTCACGATCAATACTTGCTTGCCACCGATCGGGAACGCTTGCATTTCGCCTTCCCAAACGTCGTCGATGGAACACACGCGCTGAAATGCCATCGCTTCTACCTTCAGCTGGAATGGACGATGTCGAGCGCTTCCATTTTGACGAAGCCGGCGTCTGCGACTTTCATATTGCCATCAAGAACCGACGCGTCGCCGTGCCTGCGAACCTTGAGCGTAGCGCCTTCGGGCAGCGGCCTGACGACAATGCCGACGAGAGTATCCCTAGCTTTCGCGGCGACTTGATCGATTGTGGACTGAGGATCGACAAGCAACAGCTTCATGCCGTAGTCGCCCTGGAAATTGATCACGAGAGGAAACTGATCTGACATTTTCTCGGCTCTTCATCATTTCAGATTAAGACGGTCGCCGCGACCCTGACCGCGGCGACCCTCGCGACATTCATTCCGCCGCTTGTTTGCGGTAGCCATTCGCCCAAGCGTAGTTGTCTCCGCAAACTCCGCGGTCACCCGCCGGCATGTTCATGTATTCGAAGGCACCTTCCGGACCGGCGGGCATCATCCCGGCAACGAAGCGGTCGATAAAGCTGAGGTGGCCTTTGTAACGCTCTGGCTCGAGTTCAAAGATCCATTTGTCGACGGGAGATCCGAAATGATACCGGCGGCCGTCGAGATCGATGTGCTCCGCCTTGACCTTCCAGTTCTTCCCCGGAACGCCCGTCAATTCGAGCCCAGTCATGTTGCAGAACATAGGCAGGAATTGTGGCTCGGTGCGATCGGTTCGGCCGCTCAAGACGTTTTCAATAATAACGTCCCACGTTTGCCCGAACGTGTCGTTCCAGCCCGGATATTTTTGCTCAAGCCAATCGCGCTCGCGAGGTGATACGCCAGCGACGGCATCCCACCATTGCGTTGCGCGGTAGAGGTAAATCCCGAGTTGTTGAGCGTGGTGATAGGTATTGATGTCGGGAAGGAAGTGATTGTCCCAATACCAAGGCTTATCCAATCCAAGCGCATTCAAGTTTCGCAGGAACTGAGTGCAAACGAAATTTTCTACGAACTCTTTGAAGGAGTGCTCACGGCGATCGAGCGGTGTGTAATAGTCGATCGAAACGCCAGAAAGCGCCGAGAACTGCTTCCATACTCGCCAGAACGAAATGTCGATGAGTCGTTGCGCTTCTTCCTTGCGCCCCGCCTTCAACATGATCTCGATGAGCGGCTCGCCGATCTGTGAGTGACGTGCCTCGTCGGATTGTACCGTCTGCAGCATCGCGGAAAAGCTGTAATCGCCGTACTTTTTTGCGTCGGCGGACAGCGCGATAAATTGCAGGTTCGTGAATCCCTGCTCAAAGGAAAAGTTCGTCATGATCGCGGAGCTGACGGCGTCTCGCGTGTGCTCGACGTCGTCAAAGCAATGACGCTCGCTGATGACCACCCAGTTGTCGGTATTGGGGGCTTTGTGTGCCCAATCAAACGCTCGATGCTCGCCGATGAATTCGTAGCCGAAAAACATCTGAATTTGTGAATGGCGGGTTTCGTCCAAGCTACCGAACGTCGCCATGTTGCGCATGCCCGGAGCTTTTCCGAAGCGCGTCATTCTCGCAAAGGCCGAAACCGAGCCATATTCGACAAACGGAATTGAGCCAAAATGAAATTGGAGCATCGATTTCCATCCGGGCTCGGCCTTCCGGTAGAATTCGCTACGAGATGTTGCCGATTTGACCGAATAGGCACCTACTTCTTTTTCGCGCTGTGTTTGAACGTAGTCGCGATAAGTAACTTTGTAGGGTTCGTCGAATTCCTCCCAGAATTCCATTCCAATTCCATAGGTGTCGCTGAATTGCGGAGGATACAATTGATCGACGTCGATGTATTTTGGCGTCCAGTTTGTCTGTCTCGCAAGATCGTACCAGTCGCGCGTCGCCAGCATTCCCATAGAAGTCTCCTTCGTTGCGCCCACGACCCGATGCATCTTGCGGAGCATCTTTGGCCGACAACCGAAACACAGTCGCGACGGGTAAAAGTGCCATCAAACTTCCGGCACTCATGCGCAGCCGAAACGTGCAAATGCAGCTGGCGTCCCTCTGCGCAGTCGCTCGCTTCAATTCTGCAACCAGCGATTTAAAGGGGATCGCCCATCGCATGAGTTCATACTCACTCGGGCTTGCTAGCGCAGTCAAGTAGCTTGAATGAAATTACAAAAAAATTCCATTTCCGCTGGATTGTTGGTCAGAGTGCTTCGCTTTTGCGCAGTAGTTTGCACACTTTTCGTACCTGGAAAGATGTGTACTTGAATTGAATTCAAAGGGCGGCGCATTCGTGGCGCCGCCCCTTATCAGCTATCGTTTTTCTAATCTTTGGAGAACGCGTTCGATGCCTTTGGCGCAGTCTTGCGCGAAGGCGTTGACGGCTGCGCGTGCGGCTTCGACGGTCGTGCCAGGCGTTGGCTCGAAGTCACCTTTGTAGAGGAAGATTGCGGTGTGTTTGTCTTTTTCACAGACTTTCACCGTGCCGATGTAGCCAACGTCATAGGCTGATGAAAACCCTTTGCTATCGGTGATTAAATATGAAAGCTGGCGAGCGGCATCATCGAACGACAGCATTCTTTCCCACAGGATGGAGCCGTCTTTATTAGTCAAAACGCGAACGCGGCCACCGTCTTCCAGCGTGCTCGTTACGCATCCGCTGCTTATTGCGGGCAAGAGGTTGAAACCTCCCACCAATGTCCAGACTTTTTCAGCCGCAAACGGAATAATCACGCTTACTTCCACGTCCATGATCGCGCCTTTCATTGCAAGTGGTTCAAGGTCCTTGAATTTGGAGTATTTCTATCTCGCAGAATTCCTGTCAAGAAGCTGGAAGAGCGCGGGGATGAGACTGCGAACTCTCGAAGTGGTGTTATGAGCTAAATCCTCTTTGAGTATTCGCATCGAGACTGGTCCTATCGAACTCGCTGGACGCATGATCCCTCCGCGTCGATGACGTTGTTCCAAGCGGTTACTAGGTGGATCAAGCGGCCATCCGCTAGAAGAAAATGGGGCGGTCGGTTCGCTTCGAGACTGATCAGCCTCGACAGGCCATTGACGAGTACATGCGTCTGACGGAGCGCAAGCCGGGCCAGTTTCTCTTCGCCGGCCGTGGCGACAGAGGTGGGCTGACAACGCGGCAGTACGTGCGGCTGATACTGGAGTAGATCGCCGGCATCGGGTCTCGATCCGGCAAAATTTGGCACGCATTCGCTGCGGCGGACAAAGGCAGTGCTCATCTATCGGCGAATAGGAATTCTCCGGGCCCAACTCCTGCTTGGGCATTCCAATACCGAAAGCAGGGTCAGATACTTCGGTATCGAGTTCGACGACGCGATAGAAACCGCTGGGAAGATCGATATCTGATCGACTGACGCACTACCTCCGATACCGGACGTGGTCGGCGGCGTTCCCTGCGTCGCTGATCAAGCAGAACGCGACGGCAGCTTTTGGGACGAAGCGAACGTCCTATAACTTCCGCGAAGCCGAGAAGGCTGGCATTTTCAGTGTGCACGAACCGGTGGACCAAGCTTTTCGAATGAATGTCTGGTATTCAACCTCGTGCGGACCATCCGGGATTGTCAGCCACCGTCATTCGGCACGTTTTTTTGTGGTAGCCGAGGCGCCGGTTTATACGACGGGGAATTGGCGATATTTCATAATTGCTGAGCGGTCGCCATAGGTTCCGTACGCTGCCGTTCTTTCGTACGATCTAAGATTCGCTGGGGGAATATCACAATGATCGAGAATCCGGTTCCGTGGCCCAACGGTGCTCGCTGTGCCGTTGCGTTGACGTTTGACATCGATTCCGAAAGTCCGCTGCATCTCGAATATCGCGATCGTGTTCCCGACCTCGTCGCGACGACGTCGTGGATGCGTTATGACGAAATCGCCGTTCCGCGTATTCTGCGCCTGTACCGCGATCTCGATTTGAAGCAGACGTTCTTTTATCCGGCGTGGTGCATGAAAACATATCCGCATCTCGTCGAGCAAATACTTGCCGGCGGTCACGAAATTGGACATCACGGGTATATTCACGAGAATTACAATCAGATTCCGCGCGAAGAGCAGGAAGCCTTCTTCGTACGCGCGCTTGAGACGATGATTAGCATCACGGGAGAGAAGCCCCGCGGCTTTCGTGCGCCGATCTATAATTTCTCGCGATACACCGCGGAGATGCTCGTTCGCCACGGCTTCGATTATGATGCATCGCTGATGACCGACGACATCCCGCATTTTGTGGACGCCGAGGGCGGCTCCTTCGTCGAAATACCATCCCATTGGACGCTAGACGATTGGCCGCAGTACGTGCACGCGCCGGATTTCGGATATCAGATGACGATACGCTCGCCGGACGAGGCATGCGCAGTCTATATGGCCGATTTCGAAGCGGCCTATCGCTATGGCGGCCTCTGGGTCGGCGTGTGGCATCCGTGGGTCAGCGCGCGGCCCGCCCGTCTCGATGCCATCGCGCGCATGGTTGAAACGATGCAGAAACGCGGAAATGTCTGGTTTGCGCGTCTTGATGAAATCGCGGCTCACATTCGGAAAGTAACCGCGGAAGGCCGCTATCAACCCAGACGCATTCGTCTTCCCTACTACGAGCAAGGCCTTCCGGACAGCGAGCTTCCTCGCAAGTAGAAGACACAAATGTCTCAGCGAATGATGTGACCGCCGTCGATCACGAGATCGCTGCCAGTCACGTACTTTGACTCATTCGATGCGAGATAAAGAATACCATCGGCGATATCGCTGGCTTCGCCAATTCCCAACGGACAGATACGACCCCATTCACTTTCGACGGTGCTGGTGTCCGCCAACCCGCGGTCCGCCGAGACAGCAACGATCTCGCGCTCGAGCATCGGCGTCATCACGACGCCCGGGTGAACCGCATTGACCCGTATGTTGTATTTGCGGTCTGCACAGTAGAGCGCAGCCGCCTTCGTGAAATGCCGCGATGCGGCTTTGGAAGCGCAATAGGCCGCGTTCAATCCATCGGCCACCATCGAATACGTCGAAGAGACATTCACGATCGAGCCCCCGCGCCTCTTCATTATCTCGATCGCCATGCGGGTTCCGATAAATGTGCCTTCCGCGTTGACGCCGAACACATGGCGCCAGTCATTAAGCGTCGTCTCCTCGAGTCCGCGCGTGAGCTGGATGCCGGCGTTATTGACGAGAATATCGAGCTCGCCGAAGAACCGCTGAGCCATATCGATAACGGTGCGCCAATCGTCCTCGCTCGCGACGTCATGTTGTTGAAAATAGACGGCGCCAGACTTGGCGAGTTCTTCCGCCGCTGCTTTTCCTCCGACGGCATCGCAATCCGTGATGAGTAATGACGCTCCTTCGCGAGCAAATAATTTTGCCGTTGCAAGACCAATTCCGGCCGCAGCACCCGTAACGATCGCGACCTTGCCATCTAGTCGTTTCAAACGCCCGTCTCCCCTCAACCGATGAAACTACCGCGATCAACGCCGATGCATTGGCCCGTGATATCGGCCGCAGACTCCGATGCCAGAAAAAGATAAGTCGGCGCGATTGCAGTCGTTGGCATGACCCCCGCAATCGGCTGGCCGCGCAGATAGTCGGCGACGAGTGCTTGCACCGGAACGCCCGTTGCGGCTGCCTCGTCTCTTACGGTCCACATGGCCCCCTCCGTATCGACCCAGCCGGGACAAACCGCGTTGACGGTTATTCCGTCGCGACCCAATTCCATCGCGAGCGATCGCATAAACCCAATTATGGCGTGCTTCGATGCGGCATATCCCGAATATCCGGCAGCACCCGTGCGCCCCCAGATCGATGCTGTCATGATGATGCGGCCACCACGCGGAATGCGCGGAAGCGCTTCTCGCGTGACGTAATATGTGCCCATCACATTGACGTCGATGACCCGTCGGAACTCGCTATCGACCTTCTCGCCGGAAACTGAAATTGGCGTCGCCGGTTGATACCCCGCGTTGTTGATCACGACATCGAAACGCTCGATACCGGCAAGCGAAGTTCGCACCTGCTCTTGATCGGAGATGTCGCATTTCAGTGCACGAACGGGCCTTTTGTAACGCTTCTCGAGGCCCACGCCCGCGTCGTAAATGAGGTCGTTCTCCGCAAGAATCGCGACATCCGCTTGCGACTGTGCGAAGGCTTCAGCAATCGCTAGGCCGATCCCTTGGCTTGCTCCGGTAATCAGGACCGTCTTTCCCTCGAACGCGAATTTGACCATTCGTCAGCCCCTGTAGCGCGTCAGTTTGAATGCAATGACGCTCAAGCTGAGCGTCAAGATGAGAACGAGCGTGCCGAGTGCGTTGATGCTCGGATCGAGGGACGTGCGCAACATTCCCCAGATCAACGTCGGCAAAGTCATGCCGCCTCCGATCGTCATAAAGGTGATGACGAAATCATCGAGCGAGATCGCCATCGCAAGAAGCGTCGCGCCGATCAAGCTCGGGGCGATCAGAGGTAAGGTGACCGTGTGAAAAATCTGGAATGACGAGGCGCCGAGATCGCGCGCGCTATCGAAGAGCGACCGATCGAATGACGTGAGCCGCGCGTAAATAACTAAGATGACGAACGGTTGAGTGAAGACGAGATGGCTTGGAATGACCGTTCCCAGGCCCAATGGGATCCGACTGGCTGAGAATGCTGTCGCCAGCGCGAGAGCAAGAACCAACGGCGGCAGCATGACCGGAAGAGATATCAGCTGAACGCCGATCTGGGACAATTTCTGGCCGAGACCGACAAAGCCGAATGCAGCGGCCGTTCCGAGAACAGCAGAGAGAATACCAACGCACAACGTCACGATTGCGCTGTTTTGAAGAGCACTCCAGAAATCGCCGTTGGAAAAAAGCTCGCGATACCATTTCAGTGTCGGCTCACCGAAGGGAAGCGTCGCATGAGGATTCTCGCCGAATGAAAACGCCACAACCAGAACCAGCGGCGCCACGAGAAACGCCACCGACAGACTGCCGAATGCGAGCCAACAGGCCGAGCGAAGCGTCATGTCGAGCATGCCTTCAGAAGGCGGCGATAGGTCAACGAGAAAACTCCAACCGCCAATAAGGTCGCAAGCATCGTGGCAAATGCGAGAGCAGCGCCGACAGGCGCATTCATTCGGTTTATAAACTGGCTCTGAATGAAGTTTCCGACCATGAAGGTTTCGGGGCCGCCCACCAGCTGTGGTGTGACGTAATCACCGGCACTGACGAAGAACGACAGCGCAAAGGCAGTCAGGATTCCGCGATCGCACTGAGGCAGAATAACGTCGATCAAAATTCTTCCAGGCCGCGCACCGAGATCGCGCGCGGCTTCGATGGGTGCGTCACCAACCCCGCGAAGTGCGGCGTTGATCGGAAGGAGTGCATAGGGAAGCAAAAAATGGACAAGCGTTACAACGACCGCGACGGGACTATAAAGCAGCCAGTAAATAGGTTCGGATATGAGCCCAACGTTCAAGAGGGCCTGGTTGATGATGCCATCGGAACCCAGCAATCCCTTCCATGCATAAATCTTGACGAGATAGCCGCCGAACAGCGTCGTCAGAGCAATAAAAAGCAGCACATTCCCGAAGCGACCCGCACGAAATCGGATCATATAAGCCATTGCAAAGGCAAACACCGTGGTGATCACACCGACAAGCGCGGCGAGAAGCACCGTGAAGATGATCGCATGGCGATATTCGCCCGCCGCGAGCGCGTAATTATCGAAGCTCGCATCGGTCACGATTTTATAAAGACGGACGCGCCAAAAGCTCACGATGAAGAGATAAGCGATCGGCGCAAAAAAGAATCCAACCCATACGAGGGCGGACGGTGAGATGGCGGCCATACTGCGAGCGCGAGTGTTGATCATGGCTCATCCAGAATATGGCAGTCGTCTCGCGACCAGGACACGAGCACGCGCGTCCCGCGTTCTATCGAACCGACTTCGCACTCGGTGCGGGATCTATGAACGACTAGCGTATCGCCAGTCTCCGCAACAACAACGAGCTTGGCGTGATCGCCCATGAAGACCGCATCTATAATCTCTCCGGATAGCGAGACATCGTTCTCCACGCGCATTTCGACCAAACGTATATCATTGGGCCTGACCATCATCGTCACCTGAGCGTCACGACCCGGAGACGGAAGATTATTGTCCGCTAGCCGGCAAATTCCGGATCGGCGCTCCAAGGCGAAAATATTGCTCTCGCCCACGAATCCCGCAACGAAGGCACTCCGCGGGCGTCGATAAATATCCTCTGGCGTTCCTTCCTGCACGACCCGGCCAGCATTCATCACAGCGATGCGATTAGCAAGCGCGATCGCCTCGCTCTGGTCGTGCGTCACGCAGATGAAGGTTCCGCCAATTTCGCGATGAAGGTTGCGCAATTCGGTTTGCATCGATTTTCGCAGCTGTAGATCAAGCGCTGCCAGAGGCTCGTCTAACAGAAGCACGCTCGGCTTCATGACGAGGGCGCGCGCCAGCGCAACGCGCTGTTGCTGTCCGCCGGAGAGAGCATCCGGGAGACGATCGGAAAGAGCTGAGATATGCATCATCTCGAGCATCGCTCCGACATTATGATCGCGCTGCTGAGCCGGGTATTTCGCGATCTTTAGTCCGTACGCCACATTCTCGCGGACCGTCATGTGCGGAAATAGTCCGTACCCTTGAAACACCATGTTGGTGTGTCTTTGCTCTGGACCAAGGGCGGTCGCATCCCGACCACCAATCTCAACTCTTCCGCTGTCGGGACGAAGAAAGCCGCCGATGATGCGAAGAAGAGTAGTCTTGCCGCAACCAGAAGGACCGAGAAGCGCCAGGAAATCACCCCGTGCAACGGAGAGATCGAGCGGATGAAGCGCGATATGGACACCGAAGGCCTTTGTGATTCCCGTTAGCCGGAGCAGAGGCGCTTCCTGGCTCGCGGCTGACATCAACTCTTGAGGACCTTCTCCCATGCTTCCTGATAATCATCCCAGATTGCCAAGTCGCCTTTGCTCTCGAGCGGATACATCGGAACGACCATCGTCTTGTTGATGAGATAGTCGTCAAGATGATCGTAATCGTAAATGGCCTTGTTGGCTGCGTCCGCGGCCTTCATCGCTTCATCCGTGACGACCGGCATCGAGTTCGCCGTGGCGCCAGCGAGCTGCCCCTGCTGACTTAACGCGTTGTTGATGAAGCGATATGCCTCTTCGGCGTGAGGCGCGCCTTTGCCAATGGCATAACCTTCGATGAAGCCCATGCACTTTTCTTTGGGATAGGCAATCTTGATATTTGCGGCTGCGCCGACCCATGTGGGAACCGGCTCCCACCCCTGACTTATCACAACTTCTTTGCTCGACAGGAGCTGAGTTAGGTCACCATAGCTTGGCGCGATCGTGCGTAAATGATTGCGCTTCAGGTCGATTAGAAGTTCGGTGGTTTTTGTAAGTTCCGCCTTCGTCATCCGGTTCGGTTGCTCGACGCCTGCGACCCGCGCCCAAGCGAAGATGTTGCCAACGTAATCGGCCGTGATCGCGCATTTGCCTTTGTACTCTGGCTTGAGCATGTCCTTCCACGACGTCGGGGTCGCGGCGAGATCCGCATTGTAGAGCATGCAGATCGATCCGTAGGTCATCGGAACTGCATACCAATGATCCTTGAACTTCATATTCGGCTCGCAGTAACGCAGGATCGTGGCGTTGATCTTGGAAAAATTCGGCACTTTCGCGAGGTCGAGCGGCTCGAGCAGTCCTTGATCAGCGAGAAAACCATCGTGGATGAAGTAGGGTGTGCAGATATCCAATTGACTTGCGCCGAGACGCAGCTTCGCGACAACCTCGTCAGCGCTAGATATAAAAGTCTTTTGCAGCGTCAAGCCGTCGGACTTGCCAAAATCTCCAGCGGTGAGAAACGAGTCGTATCCCTCCCAACCCAGATAGTTGAGCGATGTACCGGCGGCCGCACCCCGGCTTGGCATGCCTGTCGCTCCCATGACGCTGAGAGCAGCCGCACCCTTTAATATCTGGCGGCGATTGAGAGAAACATACTGCAGAACGCGCGTTACACCCTCAGGCCTTGCACTATCCGATTTCATCGGTTCCCCTCATCAACGAAACTTGCGCTCTGGGTTTCGAATCGAATGCTCTACCTTTCGACGAGCGGCTCAGTCCGGCAGCCTTCGGAGTTCGTGACACGAGCAATGGACTCCTCCGCCTCCGAGCGCGAACATGTCGTAGTCAACGGCGAATACCTCAAAGCCTTCCTCCCTGAGCCGAGCGTTGACATTGAGGTTGTGCGCCATCGATAGCACGCGCTTGTTTCCCAGGCTGACGAGGTTGCCTCCAAGTTGGACGCAATCAGCATAGTTGACTATAATCGACCGAATCCCGTGCTTTTCCTTGATGAAGTCGAGCGCATACGGCGGCAGAGCATCTTCGCAGATGAGGGCGACGCCCTTTTCGAGCATCACCACAACGGCGTCCATGTGGACGAACTGATGTGGGATCGGGACAATGAAGGCTTCCCATCCTTTATCTTTCATCCAGCCGGCGACTTGCACGGCCCCTTCCTTCGTGGAACGGCTGCCGGAATAACCAAGGAGCGCCACTCCGGGCTTCAAGATGACAAAGTCTCCGCCTTCGAAATGTCCGGCGGTTACCCATTTCCAAATCGGAATCCCTGCATTGCGATAGAATTCTGAGACCACCGCATAGTCGCGGCGACGTGGCGGCGTCTGGATGCTGGCGACAACGGCGCCCCATGGCGTCATGAAACTTGAATCGCGCGTGAACACACTAGCTTTCAGACCTTCGTCCGCTTCGACGAAGTGACAGCGAATGCCGTTTGCTTCGTAGACGTCGACCATCTCGCGGTGCTGACGCATCGCCTTCTGTTTGTCGAAGCTGTAGCCCATGCGCTCCTGATTTTCCTGCGCGACATCGGAAATGGCGTTGAGCTTGGTCCATTCGAAATAGTCGGGCTTTCCGAGCAGAACGTCAGTGAGAACTCCGGTTTGAGCCGAGATCCCCCACTTAGGTTGGGTGTCTTCGGCGGCGTTGTCCTCTTTTTCTTTCGTCAGCGTCCCGTTCAATGGTCGTCTCCCGGCATTCGTTCGCTCACTCGCCTGCGTTAAGAACAAGGTAAATGCAAATAGCCTTGCCGCAATTGAGAAAAATATCCGCTAAGTGTAAGCTGAATTTACACTGTGATTTTTGCGAGCGGAATATGCAGGCGGGGATGTCGATTGCTCAGAGAGTAGGCAGATGAGGAGGTCACGTTTGCCGCTTCACGCGTTCCGGGCATTTGAGGCCGCAGCGGAATTCAAGAGCCTCACGTTAGCAGCGGACGAGCTTGGCGTGACGCATGCTGCGATCAGCCATCATATAAGGGGGCTCGAAGAGCAGCTCGGTATGCGCCTCTTCGACCGAAGCACACGTCCGATGAAGTTAACCGATGCGGGCGACCGTCTTCTCGAAGCCGTCCAGACAGGCTTCGATCGAATTTCTGGAGCAATAGCAGAACTCAAAGGCCATCAGTTCGAGGGAAACCTCGTTATCGTTAGCGTCCCCGGACTGGGCGCGAATTGGCTCGCCGAGCTTCTCGGTGAGTTCATTCTGATGTTCCCGCGAGTGAAGATCAGGATGATGACGAACCCTTGGCACCAGCCGAATTCCATCGAAGATGCGGACATCGCCATTACCTACGGAAGCGCAGAGCAAGCGGGCAGACGCGTAACCCTTTTAGGACAGTCCAGGTTCTTTCCCGTTTGCAGCCCGAGACTTTCCATCGCACACCAAAAGAATGTCCGCCCCAAGGACTTGTTGGAATACACGATCATCCATGAACACAATACCGATACGTGGACCCGGTGGTTCATCAATTCCGGAATCGTGCCGTCCAATCTCATGCGAGGTATCTATTTCGACGGCGCACACTTGACGCTTCAAGCAGCGCGCGCAGGAGCGGGCATCGCCATGGGCGATGTCCCGACAGTTGGAGGTGACCTCAGAGACGGCAGGCTGGTTCGGCTGACGGATCAATCAGTTCCGATGTCCCATCCTTACTATGTTACAACACCGCCCATGGAGCGCCTCAAGCCGGCCGCGAAGGCGTTTGAGGTATTTATCGTCGAACGTTTCAAGAAGTTTGAAATTGGCGATGCATGAAAAACATGAAATTCGAGGATACCCTCAGAATTCACCCCGAGAGGGCACCGACCTGAGCGCGAGCGCTTTTGGGCTGACACCGGCGGAAGCGCGGGTTGTGCACGCTTTGGTCGATGAACCGGATGCCAAGAAGATCGCCGAGCGTTTCGACGTGAGCCTTGTCACCATTCGCAATCAAATTGCGCGCATGTTGCAGAAGACCGGAACCACAAAGCAAAGCGAGCTCATCAAGCTTGTCCTCAGCAACGACCTGCCCATTCTCTGACATCGACGTGCCGACTGTCACCTGAACATGGCCCCGTTGGCATGTCGGCGACCTGCGTCACCCCCCAACTTCATAATTTTCGCCATCCTGGTCGCGACAGTGGGCAACCTATCGAAGCCGCCGGGAGGGTATACCCGGCTTGGGTCCCCTCCCCCCGCCTGCTCTGAGCGGCCGCGCGTGTCTCCTCGCGCCAAGCCGGTGTGACCGCTAGATCTCGATCTTCGCAGCGAGCGCTAGCGCTTCGTCCGTGCCAACACCGAGGTAGGCTGCGGTATGGGCCAAGCTCGCGTGGCCGAGCAGCGTGCGCACGCCTTCGATATCTTTGGTCTCACGATAAAGAATGGACGCTTTGGTGCGACGCGTGCTGTGACCTGAGAACGTCGAGTGGTCGGTGTAGCCGGCGAGGTCGGCGAAGTACTTGACGAGCGTGCGAAACGTCGTCGGTGTGATCGCTGCACCGCTGCGTCCCGCCGCGCGGTCGTGGCGCTGAAACAGGTAGGCAGACGCCGGCAACCCGTGCGCCGCGATATGACGGCTCAACGCGGATCGCGCAGCCTCCGACAGATGGACCGGGACAGCCCGACGTGTCTTGCGCTGCTGCGTCGAGAACGATGCCACAACAGCACCGGAGATATCGGTGACGTCGGCGACGGTCATGTGAACGAGGTCGGACGCCCGCAGCATCGTTGAAATTGCCATTTCGAAGAGGGCGAGGTCGCGGGTCGAGCCTTTTGCCGAGAGTTTGCTGCGAATGACGGCAACATCGGCTTTTGAAAATGGCCGCATCTGACCGCGAGCTTTCGTTTTCTGTTTTTCCATAACGCAATACACCTTCAAAAACGAAACCTCGGCGAAAACGCCCGCCGATATTGAAGATATAGGTTGCGAAAAAGCCGAAAACAGAAGCTTCTCCCAGCAATGATGTGAGATGGTTAGTGCGCCCCTTACGAGCGTTGTCACGTGAGATCGCCGCGGGCGCGGCCGGCATCAGCGAAGAGAAAGAGAGCTATTATTATATTTCTCGCTTCTCAAATTTAGAGAAAAGGCAATCTCCCTAAACAATGGAATATTTGCTCTGAACACTTGATATCGTTGTCTAAATTTGCTCGGTAGGTTGCCGGAAGTGCGCATTAAAGGCGAGGGGCTGACGCCCCTCGCGCAAGAGCTACAAGAGCTACATCTTTTCGAAGCTGTATTCTCCCGCACCATTTCGCTTCGCCTTCGTGAGTGCCACTGTTGTCCCATCGGGCAGAGCATGAACGGCTTGGGCGCACATCGAAGCCAGCCATCGTCCGACAGAAATCTGCAGTCCTTCGCTACTGCGTGTGCGATCACGACGCTCCCGCGGAAGAATGTCGAATTTCAAGCGATTGCCATCTCCTGTCGCAAGGTGGCTGCTAGCATCAGCAGCGGAGAATGGGTTTTCGCTGTTTATACGAAACAGATGCAGCAGCGCCTCTCGATGGACTTGTCGTTCATCATTGCGGCTTGCGAGATAGGCTTCGCGGTTTAACGCAAATCCTTCGACACCGGCCACCTCCAGAATGCCGCCAATCACCCGACTGTAGTCGGGAAAACGCGGTTGTACGCGCCCGTCGTAAACATAGCCCTTCGCCTTCTCTTGGAGCCACGCGGCGATGAGAATATGAAGCGCCCAGACGAGTTCGAGCTTGTTGGCCTCGAGCCATTCGCCATAAAGCTTGCCCAGCGCATGCAATTTGTAATAGGTGGCCGGGCGTTCGTTTGCCGGATTGTCCAATGCAGCGTCCATGCGTATAGGAAGGACGCGTTCCATAAGCTCTTGCGACAGTGAGCCGGTATTGCAGGCAAAGACGTATGTAGCGTTGATTGGAACTTCGACATCCTCCGATTTTCCGAGCTTACGACCCTCCCAGTACCCGCCAGAAATGGCCGCTGCTAGGGCTGCGTCATCGACGTGATGATTGATGTTGTCAGCAGCAATGATCGCCTTGCCGGCGGCAAGTTTGGTGGTGATCTGCTTTCCTCGCTCCGCCTCATCGAGGCCGAGCGCAAAAACGCTGGCCCGGCGCCCTTCGATAACGTGAAACAAAAGATCGAGCAGAAATCCCGCGCCCGTCCCCGGCTTTGGCTTATCGATAAAATGGATCGGCGTCGGGCCACGGATAAGGTTGCGCGCAATCGGCGTCAGCAGCATTGCAAGGGCGTGCGCGCGTGATGATCGCCCTCGCTTTAAATTGGGCGCTGGAAAACCATCATCATCTGTCTCGCCGTCGACGCGCACGGGCAACGGATCGACACCGACGAAGTTATCGGAAAAGGGAAAATCACGGATCGCCAACATCAACAGGGCGACGGCGTCCGCGACATGCGCTGGCAAGATTTCGTCTGGAATGGCGCGGAACTTTCCCCAAGGAATGAGGTAGCTTTTGGTGAAGCCATCATATCCGCGTTCTGTGCGTAGTTTGCCGTTGGTGTCAAAAAGCGGGACATGGACGATGCTTTGGCAGTTTGGAACCAGCAATTCGGGATTGCCGTAAATACCTCGGATCAATGACTGCGGTGGAGGTATTGAATATTTGCCGCGCGTTTTGCAGCGGTGCATACAGCGAACATGCTTGCCGATTTCGTGGATCCACTTTGCCTCAGAGCTTAAAGTTTCGAGATTGGGATCCTCGCGACCTGATGGTATCCGGACGTAACCTTGTTGGAAGGGACTATAAAAAATGCGCGGGTTCTTGCCATTTCCCGCCTCGAGCAACTGCGTTGCTTTGGCGAGCGCAGAATCGAAGTCCTGGCCCGGGAAGACTTCGTCTGGATTTTCTTCGAACTCAGTGAACTCAGCCTCAAGGGCGCGCACAGTCCGCTGAGCCTTTCGTTCGTCCCTCACCATTTTTGCGATTCTTGTTTCGCTTTTTCCCCAAACCTGAACAAGCGCAGCGATCGCTCGTTCACTATCGACACCGGCGGGAAGACGCGCGATCATGTTAACGGCGGTGAATGCCAAGCCGTCTTTTTTCCCGCGTTCGGCGGCGTCGACCGCCGATATCGCCTCATCGACTTGGTTGTAATCGGGCACCAAGGTCGCGACGGCATCGTCAAATCGGCTTTCACCCTCATCGTCCAAGAATTCCCGCAAATCTTCGAAGTCGAGCCTTTCGCGCTCTAGGATGGCGAACACGAAATCTCCGGGGGTGCGCTCATGACAGCCATCATGCAGGCAATGAAGCGTCGCCGTTTGATGCTGCGCCGCCGCCGGACTAAAGGCAACAGCCGGCGTCTTGCCTGACCCCTCGCCGTCGGGATGACCATGTTCCTCATCAAAGGGGCAGAAAAATTCGACTTTTTCTGCGGTCCTTTCCTTTGCTGTCCGGTCGTGGCGACTGACAAAACTGGCAGCGTCGAAGTTTTGGCGCACAGCTCTCCAGATCACATCGAACTGCTGTCTCTTGGCGCTGACGACACGTGATTTCGATCTGAGATTGGCGCGCCGCGTCGGAACAGGAGAGAGCTTTTGGACGACTTCGTCAAAGTCGATCGGATTGCCATCGATGAATTTGCCCAATGCCCAGGATTTGGCGTCCGGATTGTCTTTAGGATAAGCGGGACAATAGAAAATTCGCGACAGGTTCTTGCAGCTGCGATCCCAATTGTCCCCGCACAACCCTTGCGCCAGCGCGGCGTAGCCTTCCTGATAGAGTTTCGCTCTCTGCTGGCCTTCCGGATCGTGGAGATGATCGCGAATTTTGAAGGGCTTATTGAAGAATAAAACGACGCGAAAGCGCGGCCATTCCGGTCGATGGCTAAAGGTCGTGTAATAATATCCTTGATACCCTGTCTTCGCAAACCAAGCCTCGATATCTTCCGCCCCAATGGGGCGTCCGCGGCATTGCTTCGTCTCCTTGTCCGTGTTGTCGATGTCGATCTGCAACAACGAGATTGAAGAAACGAATTCATCCAATCTTCCAGATTTGTACGTCTCTCCGTTCGGCTTTTTTTGGCCTTCGAAGCGGATCAGCTCTGCACCGATGATCGCTGCGCCGTCTTTCTCCCCCTGAGGCCTGTGACACATTCTGCCCGCCACAAATTCTTTAATCCCCTCACAGACCTTATTGCTCGTGTCGGTATCGCGGGACGACATGAAATGATGATAGGTGACGTTATTCGCGCGCTTCACCTTTGGCAGGTCATTGCGCACACGGCTTGTATCCGCAGGAATATACGGCGTGGTACCCGGAAATTGCGGATCGAAGAGTTGGTCGATTGACATGATTGCCCCCAAACGCAAAACTATGAGCCGCACCCACCCGGTGCCCGCCCAAAAAGATTTCCCCTCCGTCGACTGCATATGCAGTTCGCGGTTGCTACGCGACTCGTAGCTTGTCTACTGGAATTCCCGTTGTCCGTCGGGCGCGGGCCGTCTTACCTCAGGCTGGTTGCCAATTGGCTCTTCATCGGGCCTAGGGGCGCTTCCTGTATCGACGCCGCCTTTACGCCGGATCTCCCGGCCCCGCCCAGATCTTAATCGAAATTTCTATGTCTGCTTTGAAATTCTTAAGCGTTTTATTTGATATCTCAATCTCTCACGAAATTGGATCTCATATGCGGCCGCAAGCGGTCAAGTTAAATCCGAATTTATTTCATTAAATCATTTGGTTGGCCAGTTTCGATCCAATTCGGGTATATGGGATCGACGAGTCAATATTTCAAGTCGACGCCTTCTCCCCGCCCGAAAAAAAAGAGATTGGTCGGAATACTTATATTAATTTTTGGCAGCTCACGGCCCCGCTGCCGCACTTTTCCTTCGCCCACATGACATTTAATGGACGCACGCATTCTATTTCTCCTTTGGCTGTCGCAGTGCTCGTCCCGAGTTCGGCCGAGATCTGAATAATTTTCCAAACAGGACGTTTTGCCTCCAATCCTTTTCGTGCCGGCGCGATGATGAGGATCCTACACCGACCGAACGGCCATTACTGGTGATCGTATCACTAGAAATTAACAGAGGTTCTCCTATCCCGGCGGCGATGAAGCCACGCTTGAGGCGAATCTCGGAACTTATATCAGCCTAGGTTCGGGCTCGATCTCGTCGAGATACTCGAGAATAGCCAGCGACTGCAAAATGCGATGGCCATCGTGAACGAGAGTAGGAACGACATGCTCTTTATTCACTTCGGTGTAAGCAGGATCGAACTGACGACCGGAAAGAATATCAACGTCGATCTCCTCGAAAGGGAGATTCTTGAGCACTAGCGCGACCCGAACGCGAAACGCCGCATTCGCGCCAGAAGCCATAAAGCTGATAGTCATGAGAAATGCTCCGTTGCCGGTCGCCGTTCTAACCGAGCCTGCGCAACGGTCCCTGGTGTTGTGATTAGTGCCATAAGCCGTGGCTGCACTCTTGAACATCAAGAGCGATGTCAGTCAGTTTCTCTCAGCAGCGCTTTCATGTGCTGCCTTTGGCTACATCCACTAGCCATCGTCGGATCGCGGCATGTTTGTTCGTTGAGGCCTGTTATGAGCTCAGCTCCAGGTCGTGAACACGCTTGCGGCGAGCTATTTCCAGACCTGCAGCGTCTTTCTTCCGTGGCGCGCTAATTTGCGCCACTCGAGCAACGAAAACACTGCCGCGAGTGCCGCCACGCTTAATCCAACCTCGACGGGATAAAGCCATCCGGCCTGCATAGAGGCGTATGGCAGAATGGCAACTGCAATGGCCGGAGGAGCATAAAGATCGACTATCGTCATTGAGATAAGCGCGACAATCATCGACAGCGCCGCCGCAAGCGCCGATACGCCAAAGACGTAGAAAACCGCATAGCCGGATGCAGAGCAAAAAGCAAAAAGGCCGATAAGCGCGAACGGCCTCCCGATCCAAGGGCAAGCCTCGGATCGCACGATGGACTCAAAAGCAAGGACCGCGAGGGGCGGAAACAGCAAAAGCGGCTGGCATAGCGCATAAGCGACGGTCGCGACAAATGCCATAAGGCAAAGATAGATAAGGAGGCGGTCTGGACGCCACCAATCATTAACGCGCCTGCGGCTGAGTTCGTCGGACCGCGTTACGCCTGCAAAACGCATAACGAGAGCCACGCCTGCAAGGGCAGCACATGAAGCTAAGATGCATACCGGATAAATCCAATCGGAGATTCCAAGAACGAGTGGCAAGACACCCGCGGACAAAGCAGGAAAAACTCGCGATCGCATCGCCGCTACCACGCCCAGCGAGACCATAACGACAAGCAAAACCTGAAGTGGTCCCCACCCAAGATAGCGCATTATCAGCATGCCGATCGCGCCGGTCACCGTCGGCGTCGCGATGAGCCGAGAAAGATCGCTCGCCCAAGGGTGATTGGGGCGCGCTATCGTGCCATAAGCCAGCGCGCCAAGTTCAGGAAAGAGAAGAAGCTTAAGGCCTGCATATTCACCTACGGCTGCCATCGCTGTAACGAAAAGCACTGCGGCGACGTTTGTTTTCCAATCGGTCAGCAGCTGCAGACAACCATTCGGCGTCATAGCTTTATTCTCAAATTAAGCAGCTACCGGATTCACGAAGCGCTTAGACAGTGCGTGATAGACTCCTTCGCGATTGACTATCCGCGCGCATGCATCCGCGATGATTGCAGTCGCCATAAGCGCCACCAACATTCTAGGGTTTCCGGACATTTCCGAGACGATAACGAATGCCGTAATTGGCGCCCTTACGACTCCTGTAAAGTAGGCAACCATACCCAAGAGAACGATCGAACCCGTCGCAGTCGTGTGGAACAAATGGGTAATGATCGCGCCTATTCCCGCCCCCACCGAAAGGGACGGCGAAAAGATGCCGCCCGGGACGCCGCTAATAGCCGATAGCGCGGTCGCTAGCAGCTTCAGGGGGGCGTATTCCCATGGCACATTGCTCGGGTTTGACAGCGCTGCACGTGCTTGTTCATAGCCCGTACCGTAGACGCCTCCGTCGACTGCTGAGCTGCATATCGCAACACATGCGCCGCAAATCCCCGCGACAACCACTGGACGCTTTGCCACCAGGGCTGCAATGCGGGACGGCAGAACGTCGGGGAAAGCCATCAAAATACGACTAAAGCCCGCCCCGGTAAAACCTCCTACGACGGCGCAAATCGGAACAGCCATCCAAAGGATCGCTGTAGGCGCGACTTCGCTCGTCTGCCCGAAGTATGTATAGTCGCCAAGTAACATTTGCGCGGTCATGCCAGCGACAATCACCGCGCCGATGATGAGGCCGCTCGCACGTGCCTCGAAACTTCGACTCATCTCTTCGATTGCAAATACGACGCCAGCCAGCGGCGTATTGAACGCAGCCGCAACGCCGGCAGCAGACCCGGCGAGAATAAGATCGGACTGACGCTGAGGTGTGAATTTGCCGACCATGAACATAATCGATGCGCCGACCTGCACCGTTGGGCCCTCTCGTCCAGTCGAGGCTCCAACAAAAAGTCCAAGCAAGGTGAACAGGACTTTTCCTAGTGCGACGCGAAAGCCGACGAGCCTTGACCGATATTCGAAACGCGTCATCGTTCGCGCAGCGATCGCCTGGGGAATTCCGGACCCCTGGGTATTTGGGAAAAAGCGGGTTGTGAAATAGACGATAGCGGCAAAGCCTAGAGGCGTCATCAGAAGCGGAGCCCAATGCCACTTGTCGGAAAAACTATGAAACGTTGCTTGAGCGTAATCGGCAGCAATTGCTAGGCCGGCTGCCGTTAAACCAACGATCAGGCCGCCAGCAACGAACGTTACTCGCCGCTGAAAGCGTCGCGATAAAATGAAAGCACGCCTCTTGCGGCGCCGTGTCATAAAAATGGACATCAATCGCGCTTTTTGATGAGTCTCAAAGACCAGGCATTTCACTTACGGCGGTTTTCATCAGCATCGATTTAGACGAGAGATCAGTTCCAGTTTACGCCCAAAAGCGAGGGCTTCACCTTCAGTCTCGAAGCCGCCGCGTGATTTGACGACTTCGCCGGCTCGTCCGACATTCTCGACCCAATGTGCCACCCATCTTCCATCGCTACCGCAGGTCGAAGTCACCGCCGTTGGACGAAAAGCACACTCTGTCTTAGAGGTCGCGTCAGTATGCTCGTCGTTCATTATGAACCCTCCACTTAGACCGATGCGCTCACCATCGAAGACGCTGCGCGCGAAAGCGCTCGCTCTGCGGAATTGACTGTGTTGACGAGAAGCATGGTGACGGTCATCGGACCCACACCTCCGGGAACCGGAGTCAGGAACGAAGCCCTCTTGCTCACTCCTTCAAAATCGCAATCGCCAACAAGTTTACCGTTCGCCAGGCGGTTAATGCCGACATCAATGACGACAGCTCCACTCTTCACCATCGGTCCTAGAATGAGGTTTGGATGCCCAGCGGCGACGACGAGAACGTCCGCAAGAATTGTGTACTGCGCCAGATCTGTCGTCCGCGCATGACAGATCGAAACGGTGGCCTCGCGTTGCATCAGCATGAGAGCCATCGGTTTGCCGACAATATTGCTCGCCCCCACGACAACAGCGTTCTTGCCCGCAACCTCGATACCTTCATGTTCAAGTAGCTTCATCACACCGTAAGGCGTGCACGGAGGGAAGACGGTATTGCCGACAACGAGACCACCTACGTTGTAGAGATGGAAGCCGTCGACATCTTTTTCCGCGTCGATGGCGCCTAGCACGCGCTCTATGCTGAAGCTTTTCGGCAGCGGAAGTTGAACAAGAATTCCGTCAACGACAGGATTGGCACACAGGCCTGCAATCGTTCGAACAACCTCGTCCTCGCCTACTGTTGCGGGAAACATGATCCGCTCGGAGC
The DNA here is from genome assembly GCF_000253295.1 of Hyphomicrobium sp. MC1. Lineage (NCBI taxonomy): Bacteria > Pseudomonadati > Pseudomonadota > Alphaproteobacteria > Hyphomicrobiales > Hyphomicrobiaceae > Hyphomicrobium > Hyphomicrobium sp. MC1. Next base: position 2,141,168 of record NC_015717.1, read on the forward strand.
GAATGCCGACGTCATGACAAGCTCTTATCTTGTTGCGGACATAGACGGTCGACGCCGGATTGTCCCCGACCATAACTACTGCGAGGCCCGGCGCCCGCCCATAACGCTTCTCCAGAGATTCAACCCGCCTCTTGCAATCGAGGCGGACCGCCTGAGCAACGTTCTTACCGTCAATGATCTTTGCAGTCATAGTACGGTCAGTCCTTCAGAGTTTCGTTGATGAGTTCGCATCGCATTTCCTCATCAATCCGGGAAAACAACAGTCTTGCGACCATTGAGAAATACGCGATCGTCAAGGTGGTAACGAATTGCTCGCGCCAGGACGCGCCGTTCGATGTCCCGGCCTTTGCGGATAAGGCTATCGGGCGAATCCAGATGCGAAATTCGTTCAACGTCTTGTTCGATAATCGGCCCCTCATCGAGATCGGCAGTCACGTAGTGCGCCGTCGCACCCATTACCTTGACACCATAAGAGTGGGCCTGGTGATATGGCTTAGCGCCTTTAAATCCCGGCAAGAATGAGTGATGGATGTTGATTGCGCGCCCCGACAGCTTGGCGGAAAGATCAGTAGAAAAAACCTGCATATAGCGCGCGAGGACAACCAAATCTGTTTGGGTGCTGTCTATAATTTCGATCAGCTTTTTCTCTTGTTCGGCCTTCGTCTCTTTCGTTATCGGGAGATGATGAAACGGTATGTTGTTAAAATCGGCCTTCGCGTAGGCATCAACCGGGTGGTTCGATACGATGGCAGTGATAGTCATCGGAAGTTCGCCGATACGCCAGCGATAAAGTATATCGGACAGGCAGTGATCGAACAGCGAGACGAGAATAAGAACGCGTGCAGGCTGCTCGCTGTCTCGGATAGACCACGTCATATCCAGCCCGATAATCCCTCTGGCAAAGTCTTCTCGAAGCCTGTCGAGATCGATCTGTCTTCCGGATGATCCAAAAAGCACCCGCATGAAAAACCTGCCGGTGTCACCATCCTGGTATTGATGCGATTCGTAGGTTTTTAGATCTTGGCTGGAGAAGAAGTTTGCGATGAACGGGGCAATAGCGTTGCTGTGCGGACAGGAAAATTTCAGGATATAGCGTTTGTTCGTCATGAAGCTGTTCTCGAAGGTTGATGAGCGCTGATTTGGCGTAAGCCCGGCCCAGATACGTTGAAGAAATGCTATGGGGCGCATGCCCGACGCTCGCTAGTGCGCACCGCTGGACGCTGCGATCCAATTGAGCGTCTTTTCCCATCCGCCAAACGGGAAGAAATGCAGATCTATCCCTTTAAGGGCGTAAGCCTCCGTGCCGATACGAAGTTGGGAAATGACATCGCCAGGATCTTGGTCACGCATGGCCTTGAGGATTGAACCGCCTTGGCGACTTAGCCCTTTGAGCGATGCGCCGACGCCGCAAAGCATTGCAAACTTGATGAGCTTGGGTAGCGACGTGACCCCGGCGACCCCGAACCTAATCGGGACGTCGATTCCTGCTTTCCGTAGACCGGCCCCCCAGGCGGCCATTGCAGCGCCATCGAAGGCGAATTGCGTCACGATTTCGGGAACCAGCGAAAGCTCACGCGCAACGTTGATCTTCTCCAACAACGTCGGCACCAGGATCTCTGGGGGTATGGATGGATGGCCTTCGGGATGTCCAGCGAAGAAAATGCGTTTAATACCTGTTCGTGGAACAATGGAGTGCGAGAGTAACTCCATGGCGCTATGCATCGGCGGCACGCTATCCGAAGAGTTGCCACCGATCATCAAGACCGTTGTAACCCCAGCGTCGCTCAGCGCCGAGAGATGATTTGCATATTCGTCTCGTGATGTGAAATTGCGCGCCCCAAGATGACAGACGGGTTCGTATCCCATCGCTTTAATGCGGGCGGCCGCGCCGGCCTGCGCCGCAAGTGACTTGCCGCCGATATGAGTAAGAAAAACGAACGAACCCGGCTTCAGATTGGCCGCTGTCGGATGAAACGTTGCAACGTGCTCAGGAAGAAGTTCGATTGAGATATTGCCCATAAGTGGCTTTTCGCTTGCTAGCGAAGATCCGTCTTCATTGGGCTGAGTGCCGGCGAGCGAAGTCGTTAATCGAGTCATGATGTGATGGGCTCTTGGGTTGGAAGAAACACAGAATTAATTGGAGGTATCTGCGTGGAATCGAATTCGCGTACTGGACTTCCGCTCAGCCATGTGGAGCAGCAAAGGGGTGCGCCCATCCAGTAGATGAGATCCTCGGGATGCTCCGCGTCCCAGATCGCAAAGTCGGCATTGGCCCCTGGCGTCAATTCACCCACAACACCCGAAAGCCCGAGAGCCTTCGCCGCTCCAACGGTTATTCCTTGGATCGCTTCCAGAGGTGAGAGCCCAAAGAGCGCACAACTCAGATGTGCTGCCGTAAGAAGATTTGTTGTCGGGGCCGTACCCGGATTGCAACCCGTCGAGATTGCAATCGGCACTCCGGCCTCGCGCAGTTTATCGACGGGCGGCCGCTGCTTTGCACCGAGTTCAAGATGGGCGATTGGCAACAGGATTGCTGTCGTTCGCGCAGACGCAAGGGCTTCGATAGCGACGTCATCGGTGTAATTGAGGTGCGCTGCGGCCTTCGCGTAGAACGCTGGAGCCAGGGCAGCACCAGCGCTATCGCTCAGGTGGTCTGCGGAAATGCGTGTGGGAATTTTGCGCTTATATGCCGCCTCTAGTAAGGTGCTCGCGTCATCAAGAGAAAACCCGATCGTTTCCTCGCAATACGCTTCGACAAAATCGCATAGCTTTCCCGCATGTGCTTGAGGAATAAGCTCCGAGCAGATGAGTTCAATGAAATCCTCGGGTTCAATCTGTGAAGGATAGACATGACCGGCCAGCAGAGTTGCCTTAACACGCGCGAGTCCTGCCTCGTCGAGACGACGGGCGACGCGCAGCATCTTGAGTTCGTTGTCGACGTCAAGGCCATACCCCGACTTGGTCTCGATCGTCGTGACGCCACCCGAGACAAACCAGCGGAGACGACGCAGTGCGGATGAATAGAGTTCGTCTTCTGAAGCAGCGCGCGTTGCTTCGACAGTTGCGAAGATTCCGTGCCCTTCCCAGACAAGATCCGAGTAATTACGGCCGGATGCCAACTCGGCAAATTCCGTTCGGCGATCCCCGGAAAAAATGAGATGCGTGTGGCATTCAACGAGACCCGGAGTGATGAGGCGACCGCCCGCCGACCACGTTGGCAAATGGCGCAGGTTGGACGGAAGTTCGTCTTTGGAGCCGAGCCAAATAATCTTTCCTTCCCCAACGACGGCAGCACCGTCGCGCAAAAAACCGTATCCGGTATCGTCGGCCTCACGTTCGCGCATCGTAGAAAATGTTGCGTCGATTATGACCCGCGGACCTTCGGGCATGGCTTCTTTAAGCATGGCGCTTTGTCTCCCTGATCTTGAGGGCGGCGGCGCACTCGCCGTCGCATGCCAGGTTCCCTAAATGTCGTCGAAATCGATTAGAATGTGCCTGCTCGCTGGTCGCGCCAGACACGCAAGTAGCAGCCCTTCGTCGAGATCATCCTGCCGCAGGGTTTTCAGAACACCGGAGCGAACACTCGCGGACCCCTTTTTAATTTTCGCGATGCAAGAGGAGCATGTGCCCTCCTGACAGGAGAACGGAACGGGAGCTTCTCCGCGTATCAAGGCCGCAAGTATCGTCTCGTCAGGCTCCGGAACGACGCGCGTTTCTTCGCCTCCGACATTTGCAACTATCTCTTCGCATATAGCGCTAGGTTCACCGACCTCTTCCGTACCAGCGACAAATAGGGGTGGCTCATCCGCGTCGTCCTCGAGGACGAGATCGAAGCTTTCTCGGCGAATAGCTGATGCATCGACGCCGTGAGACAGGAAAAAAGCCTCAGCGGCGTCCATGAATGATTCAGGCCCGCAGAGATAAACGATGAGCGGGAGATGAGAAGCGTTGCCGTCCCAAAGATCCTGACGAGAAAGTAAGTATGCGCTGTCAAGTCGACCGCGAGGTCCATCCCAAGTGGGGCCCGGCCGCGACAGCACATGTTCTAGCGCGCAAGTCCGGAATATATTTGGAAGCTCGTCTACGTCTTTTCGAAGGATGATATCGTCCAGTGCCCTGCTGCCGTAGGCGAGGGTGATACGATGACCAACACCATCTGCCAGTAGTTTCTGCGCGATAGGCAGGATCGGGGCGATGCCACTCCCGGCGGCGAGCAGAAGCACGCGATGAGCACGATCCAGTGGCCTGAAAAATCGACCGCGCGGCGCTGCGACTTCAATCCTGTCACCTTCGTTGACTCGGTCAACCAACCACGACGACATCCGGCCGCCCGGAATTTTTTTAACCGTTATGCGGATGCCTCGCGAATCGTCGGGCGCTGAGCTGAGGGAATATTGCCGTGTGACTTCCTCGCCGTTTATTTCGGCACTTACGGCTATGAATTGCCCGGGACGGTGAGCGAAAGCGCTCCGCAAATCCGTCGGCACGCTGAGCCATAGACTTGCACAGTCGTCGGTCTCTCGTTGCTTGCGTTCAACACGCAAGGAGTAAGTAGACATCGATAACCTCGGTTTCGAGAACGGCTAATCTTGATCGGCGATACCGTTCGCCTTGCGAATTTCTTCTCGGAAGGGATTTGGCTTGGTCAAATGGATGGCGCAGCGGCAGTGATAGGAATGACCACATCCCTTCCCTTGCCGCTGCGCCTCGCCCGCTACATCCCGGGAGCTACCGGACCGGTTGGCAGTGCTGGCACGCGAACGGAGGATATTCACGGCAAACACCGGACCTAACGTCATGCTACCTCCGCACCCGACACAAATGAGTTCGAGTTTTTTTGCGAGTTCGTAGTTGACGAGCACATCGCGGCACTCGTCACACTTATCGCAGCGGAACTGATAAAGCGGCATAACCATCTCTCCCGAGCTTCACCCGAGCGTGTTTTAAGCAGCGGCCTGAAGGTGGTCTTTCACGAGAGACACAGCAGCATTGGCATCAAGACCGTATTTGACGCCCATCTTGTCCGCGACGCCCTTATTTGCAGCGGCGCCACCGCACATCAGAAGGTACTTGTCGCCCTTCCCCGCCTTATCGAGTAGCTCTTTCACTTTCTCTACGTAGACGGTCGAAGAATTTGTCATCACCGACATGCCGATGGCGACAGCATTTTCCTTCTCGGCACTCTCGATGAACTGCTCAGGCTTTACGTTCTTGCCCAGGTCAATGACTTTAAACCCGTTGGCCTTCAGCATCAGACAAACGAGATTTTTGCCGATATCTTGGGTATTGCCACGCACAAGACCAACAACGACGGTGCCAGTCGGGCCGCCGTCACCGCCGGCCTGCTCGAGCAGCGGGGTTAGGATCGGCATCGCCTTATCCATAGTCTTTGCGGCCTTGAGCATGTCGGTGACGAAACGCTCATTGCGCTCGTACATGTCGCCAACGACCTTCATGCCGAGAGACAATCCGTCAAAGACGATGTCCTGCGCGGTCATTCCACGCTCAAGACCTTTCTTCACCCACTCGATAGCCTTATCGCCGTCATATTCCATGATGGCTTCGACGAGTTTCTCGTTGACTTCTTGCTGAGGGGTTAGCTCCTTGTGATGCGTCTTTGCTTCGGCGACATCGGTATCACCTGCGGTCGACGGCGCACGCTTGCCTGGATGCTTTGGGTGGCCTGCCAGGTAGACGTTTGACAAGTCTCCCAGCGCAGCAACATCCATCGGATATTTGATGGACGCGCATGTCTCAATCATCGCCTTCAAATTCTCGTCGGGAATCGTCCAGTCGATATCGCATCCCGGCATGACGATGAGGCCACCGTTATAGCCGACCTCGGCGGCAAGCTTTTTAACTTCGTTGGCGACGTCCGTCGTCGATCCGTGCATCAACGTGGAGAATGGCGACAGCGTCCCCATCAACGATATTTGACCGCCGATCGCACGTTTGGCGTGATCCATTCCGGGATACATATCGCCGTTGAAATTGAAGCACCCATTGTTGGCGATGTCGCGCCAGATCGGCTGAGTGAACGTGCAGGTGTGTGTGAAGCCGATGCCTCCGATTTCCTTGATGTAGGCAAAAAGACGCTTCTGATACGGCAGCCCGAACTCGCGATAGGTGTCCGGCGGCAGAATGTCCGAGGAATTGAAGGGATCGAGAATGTTGCAGACGTCAATTCCGGCTTCGAACATCATTCGGCAGACGTTCTTGACGATATCGAGTGCAAGCTCCGTCACTTCCTTCGCGTAATCAGGATCATCGCTGATGTAGCTCAGGAACTCGCTCGATCCGGTCATCAGCTGCGCCGTCGTAATCGGACCGCCGACTGGTGTCGGCATGGCGTGCGTGTCCTTTACGCCTTGCGCGATCATCGTTCGCGCTTCCTTTTGGATCTGAAGAACGCGCTCGGATGGCTTAAAGCCTTCGCGAAGATACTTTTCTTTATAGCGATAGAACGCCTCTTTCGTCGGCGTCGGATGTTTTACGAGCGAGGGCTGAGCGTACGGAAGATAATCGAGTTCGCACCCCTCAACGCATTCCACGGGCGTAAAAAGATCCGTTCCCGGAATGATGACGTCCCCGCCGAATTTCTTCAGCGCCTTGATCTTGGCATGAGCCGACGCTTCGCCATCGCGCAAGGCTTGATCAACGGTGATGCCGCCCTCACGAATGCCGCGTGTCATCAGGAGCGGCACACACGGAACCTGGTCCGGCAATGTTTGCATCGTAACCGCCGCAAACAGGCGCTCGCGCGAAGTCATTTTGGGAACTTGAGTCATGCCTTCCTCCTTGTTTTGCTTTTTTCAGTGCGTGAGACAGCAAGTAATGGGGCAGGAAACGGCGTCACGGTCGGATCATCCGATGGACATCCCGTCAGATCGATGGATGCTGGCCGTTTACCCGCGAGATCGGGAACGAGCGCTTCGTTTGCCCGAGCGACGGCATGCTCGAGGATGCTGCGGACCGGTCCTAGGCGGGCGAGATCGCTCACATCGTCCGGCGTGAGATGGCGCAAAAACTCGGCGCCAATCCGAGCTGCCTCGATGTCTTCGGCAACAGAAATATTGTCCATCGGCGCGGCAATGACCGGCGCACAGTCTGCAATCTCAGTGGCGAGAATAGCAACAGACGCCATATTTTGGCTTTGCACGGAACGCCCGAGAGCGATGAGATCGTTGCTGCCATGGATGATAATTTCGCGCGGGATATCGCGTCGAATCTCTCCACTCACCATTCCGCGTGCAGCTCCGTCGAAATTGAAAATATCAATTCCGAGATCACAGATATCCCGCACTATGGGACGGATAGCGCCGCAAGAATGAAAGCAGAGCGCTGCGGGGGTTAGTTTACGAAGGCGTGAAAACAAGGTGCGCATCCGTGGACGCACGAAATTGCGAAAATCAATTTCGGACACGAACATGCTTTGCTGAAAGCCAAGGTCGTCGCCATAAATGAGAACGTCCGGTTGGCGCGGCAGGTGCGAGAGTAGGTGTTCATACGCCGATACGATTGTCTCGAGTGACCAATCGAGAAGGGCCGAAATGCTCCGCCAATTGCTTGTCATGTCGTCAAGACACACCCAGCTATTACGGAGACCGAAACACATGTCGAGTAGTCCGGGACACGGGGCATCAGCGACCAAAACAAGGTCGTCAACGTCGGGCTCCGGGATCTGTATTCGGCTTGGCCAAACCGGGCGTGAATATCTGGCGATTTCAGCCAGCGTGGCGTGCTCAAGCGGGTGCCGCGAAGGCGTGGGCGTACCATCAACGACCAGCCATTCGATGCCGAATGGATCAACAAACGTATCATCCACGACATGCGGACGGTCGAAAAGTAATCCCGTTCGGACACAGTCAGAACCCAACGCCGTGCAATCCATTCCATTCAGCGGCAGCGTCTCCATCACGGGATGACCGACCCATTGGACAGCCAGCGATGGGCGAGCGATCACGCGAATACCGGTGAGCGAGGACGTTCCGATATCGACCAGAATCGGGGCTGCTATCTCGCGGCCCCTATCCCTAAGCGCGTGAAACTCAGCACGGACACTCACTGAGTTGCTCCAAGTTTGAACATCCTGAGAAGAGCGTGCCCCTCCGGCAGGGTGTGCCCGTCAAGTTCCTGCGCAGCGAAGCCGTAGAAGACTTCAGCGGAGCCCGAGACGTGAGCGGCCATCGTCGCCTTTTCGATAATTCCGTAATGGAGGAAGTCTCCACCCGCAGCACGACAGGCAACAAGCGCCGTTGCCAGCGAGAGGTTGACCCATTCGCGCCCAAGATCGCGAAGCCCCGTCCACTGCGGAAAGCAATTAGAGAAGGCACAGCCGGCTGGATAACCAAATCGACGTCGAACCGCCTCTATTCCTCTTATCGAGATGCCGACCGAAGGTGGATCCATTGCACCAAGATCGACGAGCGGTGCTTCGACTTTGATCTCGTTGAGCATCGGCCTGAAAACACGCTCGATCATCTCGCAACTGCCTTCTGGTGTCGGATCTCCGACGTCATTCGCGAGAATCATCACGCACGCTGGGCGATGGCGGCCGAGTGCTTCGATAATACTGTCGTCAGTATCTTCATTTAGAGAAGCAAAGATCGCTCGGTTAAGGACACCAAGACGATCTGCGCATTCGAGGCCCGCGATATGCACGTCAGCCTCTGATGCGTTGATCATAAAGGGCAGCTTGGTTCGGCCACCAACAAACTCGATGAATTTCTCCATCGCTTCGGGCGAAGCAGCGATGACGTCGAACGCCATTTGCACGCCGTAGCGTTCGGAAAGCCCGTTGACCTTTTCGATAATTGCCGCGGCTTTAGCCTCGTCGAATGCGCCAGCAAAGGCGTCGGACACGAGAGAATGCTTATCGTAGAAGATGCTACCGACCAGTAAGCCGGTGTGGGAGCCGAGCGGCCCGCCGATCGTTACGTCGCCAATCTTGATCGTGTGATACTTTGACAGAATGGGCTTCGACACTAAGATCTCCATGTCATTTCCTCCTGCACGATGCACAGCGCGAGCCGGACATCGCTGTCGATGCGCGAGGCAGCGCTGGCTGTTGTGTGAGTTAGGCGGAAGACAAATGCGTACGGTCCCTCTTCACGAAGGGCCGATAGCCACAAACAATCGATCGAAATGGAAGACGGTGACTTATGATCGCCGTGGGAACGGCGCGATTGGTTTGCGAAAAGCGCTCCATGGTTCGTCGTTCGCTCCCTTTTTATTTTTGTGACGATACTGTCTTGTATCGACGTCTTTTTGTCACGTCAATAAGAAAGGTACAGGTCTGTATCGTTTTTAATGTTCTGCGTCGACATTTCCCTTGAAAGCCGGCGACAAATGACCGACTTACAGAGGGATGGCACCGTCCACAGCCGCGAGAACCCGAAGCGAAGAGATGAACTCGTCCGAGAAAGAACGTTCCGTCGCGCGTGAGCGCATCCTCGATTCAGCCTATGAGCTGTTTTCCACTGAGGGGGTGAACGCCGTCGGCGTCGACACGATCGTCGCCCGTTCCGGCTCGGGGAAGATGACGCTCTATCGGCACTTCAAATCGAAGGACGCTCTCGTTCTAGCGTTTCTCGAAAAGCGCGAGCAGCATTGGACGCGTGATTGGTTGGAAATACGAATTCGGGAAGGCGACAAGTCTCCCGAGGAGCGTTTGCTCTTCATCTTCGATTTGTTCGATGAATGGTTTCGACGCGACGATTTCGAGGGCTGCTCATTCATCAATTCGCTTTTGGAATGCCGACAGACCGAAAACATTCGAAGTGCGTCGGCACAGCATCTGGCGCACATTCGCGCCATTATCGAGAAGCTCGCTCGGGAAGCCGGTCTGATCGATGTCGAGCGATTTGCCCGTTCGTGGCACGTTCTCATGAAGGGATCGATTGTGGCACGGCACGAAGGACATCTCGATGCCGCACTCGAGGCCAAGGCGACGGCGAAACTCGTCTTTGCTAACTGGCCCCGATCCCGCGCAACGCGCGCAGGCCTCTCCTCTTGAAATTCAAATGGGCCTCGACGGCCACATCGCAGTTTCCGATCTTCATCTCAGTCTTCAAAACAAAATGGGCCGCCGGACGGGAAAGTCGGCGGCCCATTTTTACCCCGCAGCCGAACATCGGAATTTAGAAAGAAATCAGCGCTCCGGCGGTGATGACGCTGATATTGTCATAACCGCCCGTAAGGGTATCTCCGCTAGGCGTGAAGAGGCCCGGAGGAGTAGCGCCGCCGGGACCCGACAGGCTTGGGTCATAATTCTTGTAGTTGACCCACAGCGACATGGCCGCGGCATCCACTTCTTGAACAACGCCAAGTCCCCACTGCCTTAGGTCGCTGCCTGTGACTCCGAACGCCGTAAGCGCAGGATGGTACATGTCGTTGCGGTCGCTATATTCGCCGTAAAGAACGGTATGGCCAATGGGAAACCATTGCTCTCGCATACCCGCCTTCAAATACCAGACATCGCCGCTTGGCTGCCCTGCAGTGACTGCAGGCTCTGTGTACACGTTGTCGTTCCATTCCTTACCGTAAGCACCATACAGGAAGAGACCCGAAGCAATGTGTTCGACATACCCGCCGACTTGTAGATAACCTGCATCAACGCGGGTTGCATTGAATGCCGTCAACCCCGTCACGGTATTGAAGCCCTGGAAAATCTTCTCATCGCTGTTGTGGTCATAGGCAATGGCGCCAGCAAGTTTGAACCCATTGAATTCGCCGGCGTATCGGCCTGCCACATCCCAAAAATCATCTTCTCCCCAACTCGCCGATACTGAGAAGCCTTTGTAGGTAGGCGTATCGTAACGAATACCGTTGAGCGGAATAGCATTGCAGTCGCCGGCGAGCGGGAGCCCCATAGAGCCGCACCACATCAAAGCACCTTGTGGGAAGCCGGCTCCCGGCAGCTGCAGCTGCGTTCCATGGCGCGCGAGATTAATGCCCATCCCGTCGAGTGGAACCCAGTTCGCCGGAATCAACGAACCGGAGCCGTCAACCAGCGCCGCCGCATGCTCGGAAGCTTGCGGGATGGAACCGACGGACACCTTGCCGAAGGTCGCGCTATTAAGAAACCAGTATGAGTAAAGGACGTCGACCGAGTTCGTCGACAACCCGCCATTATTCTTGACGATATGGAGGCCCGACGGGCCGTCGGCACCGTATTCGGTATTTCCCGCTGTTAATGGGTCAGAAGTGCCAACCTCAAGATGGAGGACATATCCCGCATTAATGTCCTTGGTTATTTGCGCATCGCCCGTGAACTTGACATGAGATGACAGCGTGGAACCGATGCCGGTAACATATGCGTTGCTTGCCGGGCCATTGTCGTACCACATGACTTGCTGGGCCACCCAACCGCTTACCGTAAGCGAGACCTTTCGGTTTCCCTTTCGCGCGGTCGTCGCCTCAAGCTCAGCGATACGTTCTTCGAGATCGGCGCAGCAATCCCCTCCCAAATCGGCCGCGAATAGCGGCGTTGTACAAAAGCTGCCGACGAGAACCCCTGCAATCAATGACGACGCACGGGCCACGGACATAAGTTTTTTCATTGTTTTCCCTTTTCCGCTGCCATGGAACGCGGCACTTGACGAATCCAAACACCCCTGAACAGAACAGTTCTGTATCGCCTTATGTCATGGATTCTCTGATCTGCGCTGTGTCGCGGCTGCCACGGCAACGAAAAAATGCTGGTCAATACCCTGTCTGGAAAGTTCGCAAAATCGGAAAACATATTGAAATATAGATAGGAAGCTTACTTTTTGCCTTACGCTAGGTCTTCATAAACCGGCGACTTTCCAATCTCTGTTTGGCCGCCTGGAGCAACTTTCTCGCAAATTTCTGAAGAGATGGGCTATTCATTTTGACGATACTATGCTGTATCGTCACATGGAAGCCTTCGCGCTTCTTCACGTCTGCAAGTCTTCCTCCAAGATGATTTGTATGCGGTTTTCTTCCGTCCCGACTGAGCGACCGCCGCAGTTTGATGAGATTGTCGGCACTCTTCAAATTGCGGCGGCTTTTTATTGGTAGCCCTAGCTCGCAGACTCGCCGTCGCTAAGTAGCCGATTTTAACATCTGAGACACGAGTGCGAATTTGCACATGGATCTCACCTATTCTCGAACTCATTCCAAAGCCGGCTACGGTCGATGCAAATCCCATCATGGTGAAATTCTTCAGGGAGCTTTTGCAGATGCCGATGGTCAGTTGCGGCGCGGACTTGTAACGCTTCCCACGTCAGAATACGGCTCGCAGGCTTTTTTTCTAGCTGATGCTCGAGCCGGAATTGTTATCCACCATCCGCACGATAAAGCTAAAGCCAAAGAGGCCGCACGTCGCGCCCTCGTCGCGCTCGGCAAGGCCGCCTATGGCGGCGATCTTTTTATTGCCAGCAATTGCCCCATCGGATGGGGTCTTGGCTCTTCGACGGCAGATGTTGTGGCAACATTGCGGGCCGTAGCCGACGCCTATGGTACAGCGTTTGATCCAACGGAATTGGCGCGTTTAGCCGTTTTGTCCGAGACCGCTTCAGATTCCATTATGTTCGACGATAGCGCTGTGCTTTTCGCGCAGCGCGACGGATTCGTCCTCGAAGCATTCGACGGCCTTTTGCCATCCTTTTTGCTTGTATCAATCAACACCAGCCCATCGGGGCTCGCCGTTGACACTCTCAGACAGCCGTTGCCTTGCTATTCGGACGAAGAGCTTTACGCGTTCGTTTCTCTGAGAAAGCAGCTATGCACCGCTATTGAAGAAGGATGCAGGGCACGCGTTGCGGCCGTGGCGACAGCGAGTGCTCGTATTAATAATCGCTATTGCCCAAAACCCCACCTCGAAGAGATCATTGATATCGCACTGACACACGGCGGTCTGGGCGTTCAAGTGGCGCACAGCGGTTCCCTTGCTGGACTGCTTTTTGACCCTGACAAGCGAGGCGTTGCTCTCGACGCGTCAAAAGCGGTGAATGCTCTTCGCCGTTTTAATTTCTCTCACCTTCGTTTGCTAATGATGTGTCCTGAAGCCCTTTAGTCTCGAAATCACGATTCTAACGATCGGTTATTCCGTGGCGCGGCGGGGAGTATTGAGCGTTGAGCTGGCCTGATGAAGCGAACTCCCGATCCAGAAACGTTGAAGCACGAACGATGCTTCCCATCGACCTGAATGGCACGCTCGTATCCTTCGAGGCACGGGCGTTTCTCGGGCCTACGGAAGATGAAGAAGCGCTCGTCCTCATCCATCAGCAGGTTCCGATAGCGCCCGACAGCGAACCACTCGTCTACATCCACTCCGGGTGTTTGGTTGGTGACGCGTTTCACTCAATGCGATGCGACTGTCGCCGCAGACTTGGATCCGCACTAACCGAGATTGCCAACGTCGATTTTGGTATACTTGTTTATTTGGTCACTCGAACGCGACTGCTAGCACGGCCTCGGCTCCTTCAATGCACGACAGTGGCGGGAACTCTTGACGATCAACGGGAGGCTAATGATTGCCGTCTTGCGGCATTCATTCTCAAAGGACTGGGCATAAAAAGTATTCGCTTAACCGGAATGAAGCCGCTGAATTGCGATGCTTTTCGCCTCCTCGGCTTCTCTTTCTCATGCGACCTCACATCGACCAACGCTGGGCCAGACCGCAATTGATTTGAAAGCGTCGATACAATTCTGTATCGCCATGGGTTTTTTCTTGCTATGAGACGGTTTCCGGCCTCTGGCGACGCCGGACAACGACAAAACTATTTATAATTTGCAGGAACCGCCATGACGCTCAGCTTACCCGATCTTCCTTACGCCTATGACGCTCTCGCGCCGTTTATGTCGGCCGAGACGCTCGAGTTCCACCACGACAAGCATCACTTGGCGTATGTCGAAAACGGCAACAAGCTGCTCGCTGGCTCCAAGTACGAGGGCCAGTCGCTCGAAGACATCGTCAAGAACGCCTACGCCGATAAGGCGCAGCCCATCATCAACAACGTCGGCCAGCACTATAACCATCTGCATTTCTGGCAGTGGATGAAGAAGGGCGGCGGCCGCAAGAAGCTGCCCGGCAGCGTCGAGAAGCTCGTCGACGGCTACGGCGGCTTCGACAAGGTCCGTACCGACTTCATCGAAGCCGGCAAAGGTCAGTTTGGCTCGGGCTGGGCTTGGCTCGCAGTCAAGGACGGCAAGCTTGAGGTCGTCAAAACGCCGAACGGCGAAACCCCCCTGATGTACGGCTCTAAGCCGATCCTCGGCGTCGATGTCTGGGAGCACAGCTACTACATCGACTATCGCAACGCCCGTCCGAAGTACCTCGAAGCCTGGTTCGACAACCTCGTCAACTGGGAGCACGTCGAGGCTCTCGTGTCCGCTTAGAGGTTCTTAGCCCCTTCCCCACCTCCTTCCTTTGACTATCATACCGGAACGCCTCATGCATGACCGTCTTCTGGAAGCTTCTACGCTCGTTCGTGAAGTCGAGCCTCTCGCCTTGACCGATAAAGAAAAACGTCCGTCGCCAAATTTCTGTGAAATCGCGAGACGGCGTCAAGCAAACCTGACAAAGCCGGCGGGCTCACTCGGACGACTCGAGCAGCTGGCGATTGATCTCTGCGGCATGCAGGGCACGGAACGTCCCCATGCGGACACTCCTGCCATAATCATATTTGCCGGCGACCACGGCATAACAGCTCAAGGCGTTTCCGCGTTTCCATCGGCCGTTACCGTCGAAATGTTGCGGAATTTCGCAAGTGGCGGAGCAGCTATTTGCGTTCTAGCACGTGCGATTGGCGCACACCTGCTGGTCGTCGATGTTGGGACCCTCGCGAAGACTGCTGTTCCGGGAGTTCGATCGGATAAAACGCAGTTCGGCACTCGCGACTTCTCCGCCGAACCTGCAATGTCATCGGCCGACCTAAATTTTGCCCTCGCGGCTGGACGGCGCGCTGTTGCCAGCATGCACGAAGGCGGCGCCGACATTCTCATCTTAGGAGAGATGGGAATTGGTAACACAACATCAGCCGCCGCGGTTGCCGGCGCGCTTCTCGGTCTCAATGGGACTGAGATTGTCGGTGCGGGAACAGGGCTTGGGAAGGATGGCATTCAACATAAGGCAAAGATCGTAGGCGATGCCTTGGCGTTTCACGATCTCTCGAAGGTCGGCATTTCGCCTTGGGAAGTTTTGAGGTGTGTAGGCGGATTCGAAATCGCAGCGCTAACGGGAGCGATCCTGGAAGCGTCCCAACTGGGTATCCCCGTCTTGATCGACGGATTTATTGTAACGGTTGCGGCGCTCGCTGCGGTAAAAATGTGTCCCGAGTGCCGCCCCTGGCTGCTTTTTTCTCACGTCTCCGCGGAACGTGGCCATCGCATTGTTCTGGACTATCTTAATGCCGAACCGCTTCTAGACCTAGGACTTCGCCTTGGTGAGGGATCTGGCGCAGCGGCGGCTCTGCCGATCGTTCGCCTCGCATGTAAGCTTCACACGGATATGGCGACGTTTGAGGATGCAAACGTCTCTCGTGAGACGCAGTAGACCGTAAACGTGCGTTGCGCGCCTACTACGGGGACAAAGATAGAAGAGCGGCCTCAATGCGACGCCAGGCGCTGCCTTGAGGAATGCCGAAACGCAGCCAAGTAGGCTGATCAGAAAATTGCCGGACATGAATAGCATTCGTTGCGAGAGTGTGCGCGACATTGGCTGCCCGCGGATGGGAAGCGAGAAGAAATAGCGGCGTACCACCCAGTACATCGCAGCCGGCGGCGACGAGAAGTCTTTCTAGGCGTTCGCGAGCATCCTTCACACGTCCACGCATATCGGCAAGCCACCTGGAATCCTTGAGTGCCTGACGTCCGATAGCGAGCGCAGGTCCGGAAACAGCCCACGGACCAAGCCACTCCCGAAGCTGCGCTGCCGTTTTTCGTTGCGTGATAGCGAAGCCGAGGCGCAGCCCCGCAAGACCATAGGTCTTTCCAAAAGATCTCAAAATTATCGTCGAAGGTGGTTCCAAAGGAACGACGCTGTGCTCGATACCTAACAAGTCGGCAAAGGCTTCATCCACTATCAGAAGGCCTCTCCTATGGGTCATTTCCTCAGCGAGCGATAACAATTGTTGCGGAGCATAGTGACGACCCGTCGGATTGTTTGGATTGACGACGACGACGACGCGAGCGCTTTCGATTTCGTCGAGGGTTTCGATCTCCATAGTGGAATGGCCCAATCGCTGCCAGCAGCGAGCGTGTTCACTGTAGGTTGGGCCGATGATTGCAACCTGAGTTGGCTCAATGAGCCGAGGAATGATCTGTATGAGCGCTTGGGTTCCTGGCGCAGACACAATGGCGTCTACATCGGGCGCGCCATAGCAAAAGGCGGATGCGCTCCGCAGTTCGAATTCTTCTTCCTTTAGCGGAAGTCTTGTCCAGGCGTCGGACTCTAAGGTTGGAATAGGATACGCGAAGGGATTGATGCCCGTGGAAAGGTCAATCCATGGCTCGATCGCATTGGGATAATTTCTGCGAGCCTGATCGATATCTCCGCCATGACGATAGTGATCGGCGGCGTTTTCAGGGGTAGGGATTGTCGTGCGAGACATTGATCGATTTCACCATTGCCGGCCAAAAATTTCCGCTGGCGCTAGCATTATTTGACAAGATGGTACAGGTCTGTCTTATTGCTACTTAGATATGCAGACAGCAATCGAACGAGCCGGAATTTTGCTGGAGGCCATCGTTACCGTTCATCCGATGCCTCTGGGTGTGGGAGCGAAGGAAAAAATGACGACGACATTCCGAGCACACGGCTCAGAGATGCTTGAGGTCGCCGTGCCTGCAAAACCTCCTCAGAGCGGTTCCTAAACGCGCACGACATTCACATTGCACCAACTGATGGTGTGCAACGGCACACTTGGGATCGTGGCCATTCCATGAAAGTAGCTGGCAAAATATCTTGCACGATCGTTACAGGATTCCTGGGTGCGGGTAAGACAAGCCTAATCGATCTGCTTCTTCTTGAGCACCCAATAGGCGAGATCGCCGTCCTTCTCCAAGAGGAAGAAAGGTCATTTCAGAACTTTTCAACTACTGATGCCAATTTGAAAGCCGAGAATTTCTTCGGCATTGAAAGAACCCAGCGGGGATCCGTCGACAGTATTAGACACGCGCTATGCGAGTTGCTTACGCAGCAGGAGCAACCAAGCAGAATTGTCGTCGAGTTGGGCGGAACCGATACACCCGGATCCATGCTTGAGGTCCTCGCTGAACCGACCTTTGCCTCCCGCATCGCCTGCGATGGCATCATCAATGTAATCGACGGTTACGCTCTATCGTGCGTCGAATTCGCCGGCAGACGCGATGCATTCCGCCGCCGACATTCGGCTTCCGCGACGACGGGACAAAACGCCGTCGCGGCAATATTTGAAGAACAATTGCGTCTCGCCAATGTGGTTCTTATTAACAAAATTGATCTCATCACTTCGCGCGATCGCGCTGAGATTACCAATTTTGTTCGCGACCTCATGGGGGTTTCCAGTCCCATTTTTGAGACATGTGGCGGTCGTCTGCCGAACGGGATACCCACGGCACGTCTTTTGGCTCCCACAGCTTTGCGATTGCATGAATACCGTGCGGATATGTTTCCCATCGTGCATTCTAAGTTGCGCACTCCATGTCGCGTTGTCGTGAAATTGCCTCTGATTGCGTGCGAGCGAGAGCTTCATCAAAGACTCGTCTCTATATCGGAAATTCACAACACGCTTCGCATGAAGGGCGTTGCCCATATCGCATCGCGCTCGCGTCCTGTTGCAATTGAAGGCGTGGGGAGGCGCATCCGATTAGAGCCATTGGGGGGCACTGAACGTCCTGGCGCGCACTCTGGTTATATCGCTATCACCTCCGAACAACATCTTTCGAAGACCGACATTCAGAGAGAGCTTTCTGAGCCACCTCCGCACTCATGCGGGACGCTTCCGGGCGCATCGAGGATCACCGTCGGCACGCTATCGCGCGCCCCATACGTGGCGGGGAAATTTCCGTGAGCTACCTTTCGAACAACGCCGTTTGGGCACTCTGTGAAAATGGTGACGGCCCGGTGATCGCCGGTAGGGGTGCTTAATGGACAGGCCGGGGTGGCGTTTGTCCGATACGTCGGCCGTTGCGGTCGATGACAATCACGTCGAGCGTAATGCCGGTGCCAAACAATCCCTTGGCGGCGGTATTCCAAGCCATATCCGCAATGCGGTCTCCAAGCGAGATCCCCGAGTTAATCGCGTGATCGACGACGAGTTGTGCAGTGTTCGCGGTTTGCGAAAGTTCGATAATCTCGGGCGGAGCTCCCGCCTGTTCCAATTGCTCGGCGAGCCAACGCCGGTCAACTTCTCCTCTTTTGGAATGAAGGTCGAGCAGGCCTTGACCAAGTTTGCACATCTTGGCGACGCCCCCGGCAATGGTGACGCGTGCCACCGGCTGCCGGCGGAGATATTTGAGCATTCCCCCCACAAAATCGCCCATCTCGATAAGGGCTTCGTCCGGCAAACCGAAGAGTTTTTGCGCCGCCACCTCGGATGTGTTTCCAGTGCTTCCTACGATGTGGCTTATGCCCATGGCTCTCGCGACATCGATACCTCGGTAAATCGAGTGGATCCAGGCGGAACACGAAAATGGTACCACGATCCCCGTCGTGCCAAGAATCGAAAGGCCGCCGACAATGCCAAGTCGCGGGTTGAGCGTTCTTTGCGCAAGTTTTTGACCATCAGAGACCGAGATCTCCACTTCGATATCCCGCGATCCTCCATGAAGCTCTGCGACTGCGTTCACTCCCTGCGCAATCATTTTTCGAGGAACGGGATTGATCGCGGGTTGACCAGGCGGAATTGGCAGACCCGGTTTAGTAACGATGCCCACGCCAGGTCCCGCACGAAAGACGATGCCGTTTCCTGTCGCCGTCAAGCGAACAGTGGCCTTGACCATGGCGCCGTGCGTGACATCAGGATCATCTCCCGCATCTTTGATGATGCCAGCAGTAGCGCTATCGGCATCTCGCCCCTGCATGGCGACCGCAAAGGACGGGCGGGCTCCGCTCGGCAGCTCGATTTCGACCGCGGCAGGAAACGATCCTGTCAGCAGAGCTTCGTAAGCGGCTTGCGTCGCTGCCGTCGCGCAAGCTCCTGTCGTCCAGCCTCGGCGCAGCGCCGAAGGCGGTGTCAGATCATCGCCGCCCAAAGCATCAGCCACTTTGCCCTCCCTAAAAAAAGATCCAAAAAAAATGAGCTATATCGATATGAGTACACTCCCGTCTTCCTTTCCTCCATTTCCTGAAATTTCTCCAGGAGAAGTTTGGCTGGTGGGCGCTGGCCCCGGTGACCCTTCCCATCTTACCCTCCTCGCTCTGCATGCATTACAGAGAGCAAATTACGTTCTTTATGATGCGTTGGTCGACGCGCGCATACTTGATATCGTCAACCGCGGGGCCATCGTACGCTTTGTAGGTAAGCGCGGTGGAAAGCCGTCGCAGCGGCAGCAAGATATCAATAGCTCTCTCATTGCTCTCGCCCGTGCCGGACATCGTGTCGTGCGTCTTAAGGGTGGCGATCCATTTGTTTTCGGCCGCGGGGCTGAAGAAGTTGCAGCACTCTCAGAAGCCGGCATACCTTATCGGGTTGTACCGGGCATCACCTCTGGACTTGCGGCGGCGTCGCTTGCGGGTATCCCAGCGACGACACGTGACACCAATCACGCCATCATTCTTGCTACAGGCCACTTAGCCGTAGATGATTGGAGTCTGGATCATTGGGCGGCGCTCGCGCGGACCGGACAACCCGTTATCTTTTATATGGCGATTGCCAATCTGCCCGAAATCACCGCTGCCTTCGAGCGCGGCGGCCTAAGCAGCGATACACCCGTAGCGATTGTGCAATCGGCAAGCACACCGGCGGAGCGCGTCGTCGAGACGACCCTCAACGGTGCGGTTGAAGCAGTCAAGGGCGCAGGCATAGAGCCGCCGGCAATCGTCATCATCGGGAAGATCGTTGCGTTGCGCAGCAGCCTTCGGTCCCTGGCGCTGGCGGACGTACGGTGATGCCGCAAATGGGGTTTTGTCTTCCGCCTGCGAGCCGTACATCCCGATTGGAAGGCATTCATGAGAAGATGCCCACGTCATTTGCCTCGGTAACGGAGAGACGGCATGACGGCAGTCAAAACCGCTCATAGCGGTCGTTTCGATACAAGCTTCCGCGAAGAATTCGAGGAACTCGTCTTGTGGCGGCGCGATGTACGCCGATTTCGACGTAACCCCGTTCCGCAGGATTTGGTTCGGTCGCTACTGAACCTCGCTAGCCATGCTCCGTCTGTCGGTCATAGCCAACCCTGGCGCTTTGTCTTCCTCGAAAGCGAAGCCGCGCGCGAAACTATTCGTTCTTCTTTTGCTCGAGCAAACAAATCCGCGCTCGAGGGTTACGTTGGCCAAACTCGTGAGCGATACGCCAGATTGAAGCTCGCCGGCATCGATGCTGCCCCTATTCAGCTCGCTGTATTCGCCGACGAGTCGACGGACGCGGGATCTGGCCTAGGACGCCAAACAATGCCTGAAGCGTTGCGCTACTCCGTTGTGGGGGCTCTACAGATCTTCTGGCTTGCGGCACGCGCACACGGTCTTGGCGTCGGCTGGGTGTCCATCCTTGAACCTGAAATTATTAAATGCGCCCTCGGAGTTCCCAACGGCTGGACGTTTATTGCGCATCTTTGTGTCGGTTGGCCTGAGGAAGAGCATACAGATCCCGAACTTGTACGACACGGCTGGCAACCTCGCCTCGGTGAAGATGAAATTTTTTTTCGTCGGTGAGCGTTCCGACACCTTTTCACTCACGCGGCATTCATTGGCGCTTCCACGCTAAGAGAATCTTTTCGCTGCTTTAAAAGTTCTGCCCTGTTTTTCGCAGCAATGATGGCCTGTGTGGCTTCCACACCAGCCTCGACTATCGCTGCATCATAGTAGGACCTGTAACGGTCCATCGCGTTCACACCCAACGCCTCGGCTATAACGAAGCGTTGAATGAGAAGATTGCTATGGCCCAGCGCAATACTATGGCGGAGCAGCGCTTCCGCCGCCGCAATGTCCGCTGTCGCGCGAAACTTAGCTTTCGCGTCCTTGGTCGCCTTGCGTGTCAGGCGCCAAGCATGAAGGGAGGATGAGGTAATCGTCTCTGTCATTCCACTTTCTCATCAAATCGGCACGATACAGACTTGTATCGACTGACGATGACCATGTGAAGAGCGGAGACATGCAGTGCAATAAAAGAATTCAGGCTATACGCTGGTCGGCGATCGCTAGCAGGCGCTCGATGTCGATCGATTTCGCTAACATATCCGCTAGCTCGTCGAGCGAAGCTTCAATTTTGGAAAGATGTTCGACACCATCGGAAGCGGCGCCCCATTCGGCTAACCACGCCTGCCGTTGTCGAGCCCCGTTAAAGATGCCGTGCACGTAGCATCCTGCTACCAATCCGTCGGGCGTTACCGCGCCATCGAAGTCGCCATCGAGGAAGCGCAGCAACGGCGCCGTCCCTGGATCTCGCTCGGTCTGTCCGCAATGAATCTCGTACCCAGAAAAGGGCATGCCATCCCGGACACGTACCCCCTCGACTGGCACAACTTTCTTGTCATCTCGCAAAACGGTATCGACTGGAAGATAGCCTAGACCCGCGACGGAATCGGGGCGACCCTCAATACCTTCCAAATCCGCGATGCTGCGCCCAAGCATTTGATAGCCAGCGCACAGGCCGAAAACCCGCTTACCGCGACGCACGTGTCCAGCAAGATCGATATCCCATCCTTGCTCGCGCAGGAAATGCAGGTCCGCAATGGTCGACTTGCTACCAGGCAGGATGACAACATCCGCCTTCGACGGCAGAGGTTTGCCGGGCGGAACTAAGACGAGGCACACCGAAGCCTCGGCGGCAAGGGCATCAAGATCATCAAAGTTAGCAATACGAGGGAGTATAGGAACTGCGATAGTGAGTTGCGTTGGTCGCGCACTTTGAACATCAAACGCGATAGCGTCTTCTGCGGGTAGACGCCGCGCGGCGCTGATCCACGGCACAATTCCCAAGCCCTCCCAGCCGGTTTGGCGCTCGATCAGACGATAGCCCTCATCAAAGATAGCGATATCCCCGCGAAAACGGTTGATGATGAACCCTCGGATCATGCGGGCATCTGCTTCCTCAAGCACGGCCTTGGTCCCTGCAAGCGACGCAATAACTCCTCCTCTGTCGATGTCACCGATCAATACGACAGGAACGTTTGCGACACGGGCAAATCCCATGTTGGCCACGTCGCCCGCTCGCAGGTTGACTTCGGCAGGGCTCCCGGCTCCTTCGACAATCACGATATCGGCCTCAGCCCGCAGTCGTTCAAAAGATTCGATGATGCTGGGCAAGAACGATACTCGTCCGTTTCGAAAACTTCGCGAATCGAGCACCCCTTCGACCTTGCCACGAACAATGATTTGGCTGGTTTTATCGGATTGCGGTTTGAGCAATACGGGATTCATGTCAACTGTCGGAAGTATCCGACAGGCCTGCGCCTGCACAGCCTGAGCTCGGCCTATCTCACCGCCACTCAAAGTCGCGGCAGCGTTATTCGACATATTCTGCGGCTTGAACGGGCGTACTCGCAATCCTCGATTGGTTAGTAGCCGACAAAGGCCGGCGGTCAAAACTGACTTCCCGACGTCGGAGCCAGTTCCCTGAAGCATGATCGCCGCAGTCATTCTGCGCCACTCTCTGGCCAGACTACAAATTCGTGAAGATCATATGCAGTCACTGCGAGACGCCCATTCCGGAAGCATAACGCAGAACCGAGCGCAGGACCGATTGATTGGTGTCCCGCGATACCAATTCTTCCGTCGTCAGAAAGCCGGCCTGTCCAGAGAACACCTTCGCCGGTGGAGGAGAAAAACCACAAATCGCTGCCCTCGCGAGATGCAAACACGACATCGAAATTGAAAACCTGAGGCGCAAACGAGTGGAGACAAAGGTTTGCCCGGTCTCGCATCTCGATATTCCATGTCTCAGGATCGACTTGATAGCTCCAGAGATTGAAATCGTCGGGTCCGACGGAGCAGTTTGCGACCAGCAAAAAGCTGTTTTGGATCGCAAGACTATTTATTCCACGCGACGCTTTGGGGTTGTAGAGCTTAGTGGAAAGAATCGCGCCGTCGGGAACGCGTAGAACCGTAAGATTGCCATCTTCGGAACCAGCAATCACAACGCCTTCGTTCTGAAAAACGGAATGAGCAGATATTCCCCGGACGTTAAAAAGTTGCCATGGATTGACCGGCGCTTTTGAACGAATGTCCGTCGTTCTTATGTGCCTCCAATCGGCTATGTGCTGTCCCCGCTCCCAAATCGATATAAAACCGTTGGCGTGTCCGACGACGAGGAAAGCAGAGCTGCCGAGCAAAAGTAGCGTTCCGCTGTTAGCGGCTCCCAGCTCAGAATCATAAGCAAGAGTGTTCGCTGCCTGAAGGTCGGTCCATTTACCCGACTCCGACGTCCACACGATCATAGTCGCGAAACCACCCGACGAGACGAAAGCTGCGGGCTCGTTCTCAAGCGGAACAATCATTTGAATGCCGTCAAGCGCGGGATCGGCGATCATTCGTGCGACAACCGGTTTTTGAGACGACGAATCGGCGAAAGCAAAAAGTCCGAGCGATCCATCCCAGCGGCCAATGGCGTAATGGCAATCGTCGAGGAAAGACGCTTTCTGCGCCATGGTGTAGGTCGTGCGCGCTGCCCGGAGGAGCGGGGTGGCCGCTCGTTTGGATACGTCTCGCCCCATCGGCACTACAGTCTGTGTTGAGTAGCCCGACACGTCTGTGCTCCGTTTTGCAACGGACATAATGGCTGATTCCGCCCCTATAGAATTTGGCGATCATCGCGAAAGAGACAGAGTGTTACCTCTGTGCCGCGTATAACCGTGGGGCGAAGAGAATAAACCCATGTCGAACGCTACGCAGGCGTTCAATAGCCATTGGGACGTCACGCAGCGGCTAGCCAGGAACCGAGAATGTTCGGGCTGCTAGCTAGGCAGCTGCTTTCGGTCTTGATGAAGACACCCGAGCCTACGGCTCCCGCAGGACGGTAACTATGGTCCTGCATTCCGACTACGTCAGTGGCAAGGAAATCCCAGCAGATGGCGGGCGTCATGAACAAATTCATGAACGGACATGCCATTGAAAATGGCCGTTGCCCCTTCTTCTACGCCAACAAAATACATACCCAGCAAGAAAAGTAGCCCTGCGAATACTGCCCAGGGGAGAATTTCACGAAGCGGAATAGGAATTAAGGTGGAGCTTCCGGCGAATGCGGAATGTGCCATCACAGCCTCCTGAGGAAAATTAGCAAGCCCGTCTCTTTTGCACTTCGATACAGGTCTGTACCTTGATGACGCGGGGCGGCTTTTTTGTCAATGCTCTGCGACCAACTCTATCAGATACGCGAACAAATCGGCCGGATATTGTTGCGCAAGCTACGCGGTCCTTCGGCCACCAAGCCATCTCGGTGCAAAATCCCTTGCGACATCAGATGCTTCGCCATGCCGCGTTGCACAAAATGACGGTGGCGGCAATATCAATACGGATGGGTATCGCCAGCGGAAAATTTGAACTTTCAAGCCATGCGGCCAAGGAAGTGCCGCGGGCAACTCGCACAGTGCGCGCCTCCTCTCGCCCACAGCATGCCAGCTCACCTGCAAGAACCTTACTGCTGAACTCACACGAACATCCCAAGTCCATGACCGATGAGTTTCCCACAGAGCATTCAACTGCGCGCGAACGAATACTCGACGCAGCTTACGAGCTTTTTGCTGCGCACGGAGTTGAAGCCGTCGGTGTGGACGCGATCGTAGCGCGATCCGGTACAGGCAAGATGACGCTGTACCGGCATTTTAAGTCTAAAGAGGCACTCATACTCGCCTTTCTAAAGAGACGGCGCGAGATGTGGACGCGAGACTGGCTACTGGCGCGCATCAGTAAGGACACAGACACGCCAAGTGATGGCCTGCTTGCATTTTTTGAGGTGTACCAGGAATGGTTCCTCGAACCAGACTTCGATGGATGTCCGTTCGTTAATACGCTCGTTGAAGCTCGCAATTCAGATAGCGTCAGGCATGCGGCCGCCGAGTACCTTTCTGAAATTCGATCTGCCATTGAGACGCGTGCCCGCTGCGCCGGTCTGGTTGACGTTGAGCGTCTTGCGCGCGCTTGGAACACGCTTTTGATGGGAGCTATCTTATCGCGCCTGAGTGGACAGCTTGATGCCGCGCGTGAAGCGCAGGCGACGGCACGAACACTTCTTGCAAGCTGGCCAAGAATGCCAACACGAATTTAGCATCTCGCTTCTGAACATAGAGTCCATTGTGCCGAGTTGGGGCCTGCAAAATCCGGCGGCACCCCCCTGCAATACACCGACGTCACGAGTTCGCGGCGGCATTCCGCCTCTCGCCCAAGCACGGAACAAGTAGATTGGCCAGCTTATCGGCGAACAGTGTGCAAACTCCACGGTTCGGGATTGGTGCGCCGTATTCGAGAGCAGATGACCGCTTTCTCGGGAGGCTGTGTGAGAACGAAGATGCGGCCCCCCGCTGGCCCGGCCGCGGCCTGCGGGCAGAGCCTCAGATGGCTCTGAGCAGCTTCGGTACTCCAAGGATCGCCATCACGCGCTTCAGATTGTAGGCCAGGACGTGCAGCGCCATCTCGGTGGCGACATGCTTGAGTGTCTTCATCTTGAAGTGAGTGGCGCCCATCCACGCCTTGATCGTCCCGAACGGGTGCTCGACGGTCTGGCATCGTAACGACATCTTATTGGGATCATCGTCGAGGCGCTCCTGGACGCGTTCAAGGATGCCCTCGTGCTCCCAGCGACGGACGCGGCGTTGCTTACTGGTGGTGCACCGGCCTTTGATGGCGCAGCTTCCGCAAGCATCCGTCCAGTAAGAATGCAGCGTCTTGCCGGCCTCTGCATTCGTGAAGCGGTATGTCAGTCGCCCGCCGGCCGGACAGACGTAGGCATTATCGTCCGCGATGTAAGTGAAGTCGGCGCGATCGAAGCGGCCATGGGCTGCAGCGTTTGACGTATGTGGCTTGGGCAACGTGACCGGGATACCGGCTTCCTCGCACGCGACGATTTCCTCGCCCTTATAATAGCCCTTGTCGGCAATCGCCTCGATGTCGGGGCGGGACATCTTTTCACGCGCTGCACGCGCCATCATCGCCAGAGCGTCGCGATCGTAGCCGAGGTTCGTCACTTCATGCGCGACGATAAGGTGATGCTTCGTCTCGACGGCAGTTTGTACATTGTAGCCAATCACGCGGGGCTTTCTGCTCGTCGTCGCCATCGCACGCGCATCGGGATCGGTCAGCGAGACCTGCGTCTCGCCGCTGATGTCCATGCGCTGTTCGATCGCCTTCAAGGCATTGGCCTCTCGCCGGCAGTAGGCCAACTTCTTGACTGCGCGAGCGAGGCGCGCCTCGGGAACCGACATTCCGGTCTTGCTCGCCACTTCGTCAGCACGGTCAAGCTCGACGAGATACTTTTCAATGGCCGCATCGATCTCGCCAAGGCGCCGCTTGAGTTTCTCACGCGTGAAGCTTTTAGTCTTCGCATTGACGGCTTTGAACTTACTGCCATCGATCGCGACGATGCTGGCGTCCAGAAGATCGAGGCCGCGACAAAGAGCGACGAACTGTTGGCATACCTTGCGGATGGCCGGACCGTTCTCACGGCGGAAGTCGGCGATGGTCTTGAAGTCGGGAGCCAGGCGACCCGTGAGCCAGATCAGTTCTAGGTTCCTCCGACACTCGCGCTCAAGACCACGCGAGGACTGCACTTGGTTGAGATAGCCGTAGATGTAGATCTTGAGGATCGTTGCCGGATGGTAGCTCGGACGGCCCGTCTCTTGAGGAACCACCCCGTCGAAGCCAAGCGTACCGAGCTTAAGCGCATCGACGAAGGCGTCGACTACGCGCACAGGGTTATCTTCGTCGATGTAGTCATCAATCGTGTCGGGAAGAAGCGTCGCCTGCGTCCGATCCGCGCCCTCGATGAACCGCCTCATTTGATCCCTCCTCAAGCTCGCGGGAATCGTACATCTGTTCGTCTGAATGGGCGCGTTTTCACACAGCCTCTCTGCTTTGCGGACATCACAGATTATCTGTTTCAGGTGCCACAAGAAATCTAGAAAGCCCGAGCGGCCGATCGAGGCCTACAGACAATTCTCGATCCAGTCAGCCGCCGCGATACCGCTCTGCCAAGCGCCGTGGGCGGTCGAAAAATCCTCGTGGGAGCACGCCTCGCCGGCAAAACAGAGCCGATCGCTTACCGGACGGGCGAGCACTGCGCGCTGATTGGCAAAGCCCGGCAACGCATGGCTATATGAACCGAGGATTGTCGGCTGCTGTCCCCAGCGGGTGACGGCGAGAGGTGAGAGCGCCCGGGCAACATCACTGCCGAACAAGTCTCGCAGCTCGCCGATTACGAAGGAAACAGCTGCCGACTCACCAGCCTCCTCCAACTCTCGAGCTATGGCGCCGCCGAGGTAACATTCGATCAGGGGGCGACCAAAGGGGCGCAGAGAGTAACTTCCGGTACCGGAACGTTCTAAGCTTCCGATCGCGTGATGTTCCGCCGGCACCAATTGCGGGTCGGCAATTGATAGGAAGACCTTGTCCGCCGACCCGAGAGGGAGGCAGCTCGCGGCGTGGAGATGTTCGTCAATCGACGGGGTGAAGCGGATCATTCCGCGTGCGAGCACCGCGCTCGACACCGTCACAATCGCCGCCCTCGCGTGCATCGTCCCTCGGTTCGTGTCGAGCACGATCCCGTTTCCGTGAGAGATAGATGTCACCGCTGTCTCGAGTGCGGCCGGGACGCCTGCACCCAAACCGGCTATCAACGCGCCATAGCCGTTCTTCAGGCGCCAGTTGTTGTGGCTTGCCGCCGTGTCGTAAGTGAGAAAGTCCGCGACCGATAGATCGTCGAGCTCGGTTCCATTAATGAAGCTACTGAGTGCATTGATAAACGGTGCCCATCGATCATCGCGGGCAAGTGCATCGGCGGCGCAGTCGCTGGACGGCCGATGAACTTGCAGAAATTCGCAAAATTGGTCGTAAGCTTCACCGGCTTTTTGCCGATCCTCAGCCGAGAACACCTTGTTTTCCGCGTGTTGATGCCAGCCGCCGTCGCGGTGATCGACGATCCGTCCTTCGCCTTCCGCCAGCGCGACAAAAGGATTTCGTTCGGCGGAATGCAGCCATTCACAGCCGAAATCAAGTGGTATGTCATCTAAGAAGACCGTCCGTGCGCGACCGCCGAGAGTCGGCATCGCCTCGATCAACAGTACAGATCGACCGCGCTCTTTCAGGCGCCTAGCTGCGGCGATCCCTGCCGCACCACCGCCGATTATCGCCACGTCCATGTTGTCCGTCACGGTTGACCTTGCGTTAGATTTTATAAGGGCCGTAGTTCAGAAACCTACGAGCTCCGATGCTTTGAGTTCGACGTATCTTATTCCGGGTGATAGCAAACGATCGACGATGACGCGAATTATACAAAAGCGGACATCAGCGTGTGTGCTGCGAGTGCCGGTGATCGCTCAGACCTTTTGTCCGGCAGCCGTTTGAGAGCGGGCTTAATGCCAAGACTGGTGCGGCCGCTTCTGACCCGAAGCGGACTTCGGCAAATTCGCGAGCACGGATACCGTCAGACACGCGATGCCGAGTTTGCGGACGTGGCGCCGTAGGTCGCAAGCAGGCCAAGTGAGTGGTAGAGACTTGTCTGCAGTACTCCTGCAAACTGACAAACCATCGACTTCGCATGATGGGCTGGAAGCGGACTAGCGTTTTCAATTAGCATTCAGAGGGTGAGACCGGCCCTCGTATACAAGAGCGCTCCCCGACACCGCCTACATCCAGCGGGCGAAGGCAATCGCCGATCACGTCCGCTTCGCCAACATTTGCGTCAGATTTCGGTCTCGTTTAACGGTTGCAAATAGGTTCGCCTGTTCGAGGCCTTCGCGTACGTCGTCAGAGAGCTTGGGGCCTTTCGCTCCAAAGGGATTTGCCGGCCTATCCTCAAGCTGAGTGCGCGCGCCAGTCCCCTACCATTCTAGTTCGAGTGCGGTCTCGTCATGAATGTTAACTTCACCTTGCTTTGCGAGACTTGCAGCAAGCCCACAAATATTCGCCTGGGCATGTCCAATCGCGCGGAACAGCCTCTTCGCCTTGCCTGCCCGAATTGCGGCGCCGCAATCGACATCGTAGTCGCTGCCGGCAAAATGACTTTAACGGGTGCGAAGCAGGTTCAACCCACGGCGCCCTTCGATGCCAAGACGCCGTTTGCGGACCTGCACCTTGATTTTCCCGTCTCGTTTGAACCCTACAAGATGGGGATGACACCCTTCATGCGCGCGGCCGCCCGGGTCGGAATTAAGGAGATGGACCTGCATCAGTCGCGGCTCCATGTGCTCGATCAGAATCATGAGCAGGTCCGACGGTTCAAAACAATGCTGGCGGTCTACGCAAACAACAAGCTGGTGCCGTTCAAGCTCAACCTGCGAAAGTACTTTAACATCGAGGTCGCCTCAGATAGCCCCCAAGACGTTGAAGCTGCTCTCTACATGCTCATCGCCAAAATGATGCTGCCGTTCGAGTATCCGCTTCAGAGCAAGGTCGCGGTCGACCAATATCTCCAAGTCCTGCATGACCTCCATGGCAAAGAGCGGGCTGGCCTCGAGGGATTCGTCGTTGAGATTGTCGGCAACTCATTCCTCGGCAATCTCCACCGAGACATCTTGGACATCTATCCGCGCATCCTCGATGCCGAACTTGCCCTTCGCCCGGTACTGCTTCTCGATTTCGACGAGGGTTATGCAAAGAACCCGACCCCGATGCGGGTCTCCACGAGGAGGTTCGACGACTTCAAGGACCTCTACAAGGACATTTCAGAGGTTCTTTCCCGGCAGCTTGTGTTGGTGGCGGGCATCAACAATCTGATCAAGCGCGGAAACCACGACGCATTCAAGGAGAAGCTCAACCGGTTTGGTAAGAACACGGCGCCCGACGATCTCGATGCCTACGCTGACGTCGTGTTCGGCTTGAAGTCGGACCATTTAGATGATTGCTGGTACTTGATGCTCGACGGCTCGATCAGCAATCACTTACGCAATGCCATCGCGCACACCAAGACTGAATATGACGACATTACACAGCTTGTAACTTACTTCCCCAAAAGGGAGGGCATGGAGCAAGCGCAGGGGCAAACCATCTACTTCCTCGAATTCATGCGGCTGCTGCTTGTGTCATACCGCGAGGCGCGCCGCCTCCACCACCTCGCGAAGGCGCTCAACTACTATTATCTCCTGCACATGACGTCATCGAACGCGAGCGGCACGTTGTGATTCCCGGCTTGGGTTCGTCTGCCCGCACAGCAGCGACCTGCTGCTCTTTGTGGCTTTTCTTCGGGCCCGAAACTAAGTCACGAGACCTTTCGCGACTCCTTCGAACTGCGAGCTTGCCGAGATGCTACTGGGGCGGGGCTCTCGCATTGGCTGAATAGCTTCTCAGCGTACGCAAGCGACGCGTCCGTCACCACGCTCCCCGACACGAAAAACAACCAGAGCGCTAGCAGCGCGACGAGCAAACCTGCAACGAGAGCGCCGGTTCTTAAGCTTGTCGCGTCGAGGGGGGCGATCACCATGAGCGCCACGTGGGTGGTCGCCGCGGCGATGACGATACCAATCGCCAGGGGCTTTATACCGTAGAGGTTGCGATAGAACCCGTAGGCGATGTTCTCATCGAAAAGCAACGATTGCTTAGCGGTCGGACGGGTGTGATTCAGAAGCCAATCAACCGCTGAGCGGGCACGCTCGAACGCTTGATTTGGGTCGAGCCGCTCCTCTTCTAGCGAAGATATATTGAGCCCGTTGTTTTCCAGGTAGGCGTGATAACGCGCCTTCGTCTCGGCGGCGAATGTAGTATCGCTATGGGTCAGGAGTCTCGCGGAATGCAGACGCCCGGCCTGTTCGCCGATGCTCCGCTCGACGGCGCGGCCCAGACGCCGCACGGTCTGCGCCATCAGATAAGTCACGCCGCACGTGGTGACGATGCCGAGCCCGACGCCGGTTAGTGTACGTGCCTGCGGAAACCAGAACCCGACAACGATAAAAGCTGGGA
Source organism: Hyphomicrobium sp. MC1 (assembly GCF_000253295.1). NCBI lineage: Bacteria > Pseudomonadati > Pseudomonadota > Alphaproteobacteria > Hyphomicrobiales > Hyphomicrobiaceae > Hyphomicrobium > Hyphomicrobium sp. MC1. Next base: position 2,172,375 of record NC_015717.1, read on the forward strand.
GCAGCGCCAGCAATGCGGGCTTCAGCCGGGCGTTGATGTCATAGCGATCAAGGCCGATGTTGCGTAGATGATCACCTATCGGCACGATCCCTTCTCCCCTCTGACGCAGTCGCGGTTTCTCCTAGTAGTGCCGTGTGCGCCACCTCTGCGCTCAGGAAAGTATAGCCTTCCGGCAGCGCAATGAGCAGCAGAACCGGAAAGAGCTGTCGCAGCGCGAGCTTGGCCCCGGTCTCTGCGTCGAGGAGCGACGGACCGCTTTTTATGAGGTGGTTGTGCCACGTCCCAAGCGCGTACAGCGATCCCCCCGTATTCTTGATGATACCTCCGATCGCGGTATTGAGCCCCTGTGTTCCGAGGGTGAACTTTTCGGCCGAGAAGCTGCTGTCCGGGGGCGCCGAGATGACGTCGACGATCTGGAAGGCGTTGGCGATCTGCGAGAAGCGGCCAACGATGACGCCGCCGGTCTCGCGGCCCGGACGCGCCGCGATCTCAGCCCTTATTTTTTCGTTGACGCGCGAGCTGATCCGCACCGCGATGCCACTCGGGGTTTTGGCCGGCAACACGACCCAAGGCTGCACCTCATGGCGCTCCCAGGCTTGCGACAGCCCGTCCTCACCGATTCGCCCGTACGCGATATGTCCTTCGACGGTTTTTCTTACCTCCTGACGCTGGGCGACGACTTCGGAGAGTCCGGCCGCGAGCGTACTGACACGGGAGTCGGCCATCGGGAACGTGACGGCGCTGCAGCCCTGACCAACCGTCACGGCTTCGGCATGGGCGCTAAACACGATCTGCCGCAACACCGCCTCGTTACCGATCAACCGGTAGGACTCGGCGGCGAGATCGCTGAGGTTCGGATTGCCCCCCGCACCCTCGAATGCCGCGTAGGCAACGCGCCCGGCGCCAAGCAAATGTGCTTCGCCGATCAGCGGCCTGTCTTCCCAGGCGCCGAAGGCAAGACATTCGCGCACGACCGTTGACGCTGTCGTATTGAGGACGAAGCCCTCCTTGGCGAGCTTGCTTCGACCTATCGCGATGTCGAGGAGGTCGATTGCGTCGCTCTTGTCCTCGGCGGGTTGCTGTTTGAGGGCGGCGAGGCCTTCCGCCAGTACGCTCGCTTTCGGGGGCATTGGCGCCACGTCTGCCTGGCTTGGTAGCAGCCCATGTCGGGCGTAGTTGTGCGGCGCCATAAGGCTTCGGTCGACCAACAGCGAAGGACCCTGGCCACGACGTGCCATGTGTATTGCGATCTTTGAGCCGACGCTGCCACAACCGACGAGGGCCCAGGGTCTGCGCGGTTGATCTCCGGTCTCCGCGTCGCCTGACGCAGAACGAAGGATGGATAGCGATAGCCGCTCGCGTAGGCCCGGAAGACGCACTTGGCCGACTTGCGCCTTGATCACGTCGTCGGCCGACGTCAACTCGGTGAGGTAGGAGCAAAGCTCGATCGGCGAATGCGTGCCGATGACGTCATAGGGACGCCGCACCAGAAACGTGACCGTAACCGGCACGGGCTTGAAAGGCAGGCTCGGCACGCCGAACGCGATATGGTTGAGTTTTGGATCAAGCTCGGCAAGACAGCCATAGCGCTCAGCCCGTTTGCGCAAGTCGGCAATCGTAACGACGGTCTCCGGCAGGTATTCGTCCACGATAAAGGGCTTTTCAGGCCCGACCTCGCGCGCCCAAACCACAAGTCCGACAGAGACGCCCTTCCATGCGCCGTCAGCTAGAGCGCCGCGCCCAAATTGTGCGTTCTCGACCTTGATGGGCGTGCCGATGCATTGGTTGACGACGTAGACTTTCCGGCTCCCGTCCTCGAAGAGGAAGAATGTGATCGGCACGACAGCGCAACCGCCACCTGGGTCGGCCAATGCTCTGATGGCGCTGCCATCGATGACGATATTGTCATCGATGTTATCGCGGCGGACTGGCTCCCAGCCTTGCGCAGGGTCATTGAGCGCCGCTATCGCGGCGTCGTCGAGCCAATCGACCAGCTGATCAAGAAAACCGTCGAACCCGCGGGCTTGGATGAGCTCGCTTGAGCTGCCAGCGACGATGCATGGTTGCGGCGGCTGATCGGCCGGTCCCGGATTGATATGCGGGTGCGCGCGGTTGAAGTCGGCGCGCAAGTAGATTGAGGGTGCCCAGGCGGGAAAGTTGCGCGGGAAGACGAGAGACACCTTCTCTAAGGCCCGCACGCCATTTGGGCTCTCGCCCTCTGGGCGCCAGCGGTTCGGGAGCGTCACGGCGATATCGACCTCCGCCACGACGCTGCCGTCGGCCGCCTGATGCGCGAGCCGAACTGCCCGAACCGCTGGATGCGCCGCAGCAAGCCGTAAAGCCCGCGTGGTCGCCGTCGGTATTAGAATTGGATCAACCGTGTCCAAGCGCTTCAGAACCCACACCCGTACCAAGAGCAGCGAAGCCAGCCATGCGCCTGCGCGCCGGCTTTGGTCCGTACTGACTGACTGTCAGTTCCAGCGGTTCGCCGTCAGACTCGTCAGCGAGGCAAACGAATGCGCCCGCCACCGGCTTAAGGATCGCCTGGTACTCGTGCTTGGCCCGGATACACGGCGGATCATCGTCATCGTCCTCGATCGCATAGCTGCTGGCGAGGATTGTGGCACCGGCATTCACCTGCCCGAGTGCCTTGCGGGCCGCGGGCGATACCTTCGCGTCCTCGCGCTTCTCGGACCAGCTGTCCCACGAGAGGCTATGCCACGAGCAGTGATGGGGAGATAGCAGCACGTCATACTTGAGGTCGTTGGCCTCGTACCTCGCCCAGATCTTCTCCCAGATGGCGACCTCCGCGTCGCCGCCGAACAAATAGCGAGCGGCGGACGACGTACCATCGGCCGCCAGCGTCAGGTTAAGAATGACGCTGGAGTTGTTCTTCGAGAGCACCTCATCTTCTTCCTCATCGTCAGCCATGAGCGGCGCCAGCAGCAGCGCCTCGAAAGAGGCATCGACGGCACCGCAGATGATGGAGAACCTGGACCCTGCAGGAACGAGGATGGCACCAAGATCGTCAGTCTTCCCGCCGATATCCTCACCAAGGATCAGGATGTGGTCGCCGTCGGCTGAGTAGCTCTGAGAGCGAAACAGCTTTACCCGCCGCCGCGCTTCCTGCGCCCATGCCTTGGCATCATCACACAGGGGGCACTCTTTGTCGGCGCGCCGGAAGACGATCGGCGAGGACCACATTTCCCGGATGATGATCTTGTCGTCGTCAGCATTCCATTTCGAGGGGTCACCAAGGTGGAAATGCGTTCTGAGGCCGCCGCAGTGATCTTGATCGGGGTGCGTCAGCAGGAATGCGTCCACGTATGGCCGGCCGGCGTCATCACGTGGAAGCCGGTCCTTGAGCTGCGCGCCGACGTCGGGCGTGGAATCGTCCGGATCGTCGGCCGCGCACCTGATCTTGCAGTCGATGAGTATGTAGCGCCCGCTTTCCAGGGCGATGAGCGTCATGTCACCGTTGTCGACCTTAAAATGCGTCGTGGTTGCGGTCATGGGACCTCCAAATTGCTGGCTGGGGCTCCTCGCACTGTCCAAACAGAGCCGACCCGCGATTCGAGAGCCTCTCAATCGCATCTAGAACAAATATTAGAACAAGTCCATACGTTCTTGTCTGATGCCCGTAAGAAGGGTAGGAAAAGCTATGGCGCGCAAATCACTTCACCCGGTGCAAGACAAATTGCTTAATTTGCTCCGGAATCAAACTGAAGAACAACTAACTATCCGAGAGCTGCAAGAAGCGATCGGTGCGTCGTCGACAAGCGTCGTGGCTCACCATCTGCAGCAGCTGGAGCGGAAAGGTTTCATCCGACGCAATCCCTACAATCCCCGCGACTACCAGATTATAGATGATGGGCCTGAGCCTGCGGTCGTAACGCTTAATGTGTACGGCTTGGCGAGCTGCGGTCCGGCGGGGTCCATTTTGGATGGCAATCCGATTGATCGCATCCCTATAGCCGCAAGATTGCTGGCGTTCTCCCCGATTGAAGCATTCATGGTGCGGGCCAAGGGACGGTCGATGGAGCCTACGATTCACGACGGCGATCTAGTGATCGCGAAGAGAACCTTCGAATTCAAAGACGGCAAGGTCTATGTTTGCGTGAATGACGAGGAAAGCCTCATAAAGCGCGTTCGGATCGACGGCGATCGAGTGATTCTAGAGTCGGTCAACCGCGAATTTGCTCCATTCGTGGCCGCTCCCGACTTCCGCGTCGAAGGAGAGGTTAGAAGCATCATCTCTAGGAAGGTTTAGTAGTGCGCCGGTCCGGCTTTTCCCACTAGCGGACATCATTTCCTAAAGCGTCGATCTCTCATTCAGCGACTGGCCAATTGTAGCTTGTGTAATTCGCGCTCGCTTCTGCAGGGGCGGCCATTTGACATCATAGACGTCTGCATCGCGCGTGTGAGCGGACCTACACTCGACGCACAGCAGGGCCGATCCGCTACCGGAACCAGACGCAACTAGGGTCACATCGCCGAAGTGAACGTGGTCGTGCGTCGACTTCCGCTACTGGGACTGAGCAGTCATCGTTGATCGGGAAGTCCACACCGATGGCAGTTCCGCTTCTGGCCCTTAGCGGACGAAGGCAGGAGTTCTCCTTCGCGTCGGTGCAGACCTCCGCCAAAAGCTGGGAAAATATTTTCCGAGGCGTTCGGCCGACGACGGGTCTCACTGCCAAAGCAGACGTGTGTGATAGCAATCGTCTTGGTGCAGCCAACGCTGTTTAATATAGAAACGGGACAGGATCATAAAAAGCAGATCATCAAATTTTTAATCGCTAGCAATCCGGAAACAATTTCCGGCGACGGCCATGTCTACGGACGAGAAGTTCCACTGGCTTTCGCCGCTCCCGTCGCCGCACGTTTTACTATTTGCGCGTCCACACCTGCCGTCTCGCCAAGCCAAGCAAGATCTGCGGCCAACCGGAGAGATTGTGCGCGTTCGACATGACGCTGGTCGTCACCAGCTCGGAAAAGATCAAGGCGCCGATCATCGGGATGCGCCCCATCACCTCCGAGCCTGGTGCCGGGCTCGGAGGTGATCGGCGAGGGCCTGGCACGCCGCCACAACTGCAATGGTTTTAATACGCCCGCTTTTGCCGGCCGACCGTAATACGGGGTAGAAATCTCCCGGCCTGACGGCCCGTTTTTCCTGAACCTCGGGCTTGGCATGATCAACTAGGTTTCCCTTGTCCTCACCGGCCCGGACATTTGCAGCGCAAGAATGCATTTAATCTTTGTACGTATCAATGTGTTGACAAATGTGTTGACAGGCCGACGAGCCGCAATATAGAAGTGTATTTTTAATCGTTTAATTTCAATTGTTTATGTCGATTCCCTCAGATGCCAATCTGGCGGTATGGGGTCATAGGTTCAATCCCTATACCGCCCACCATATCCTTCTAATTGTCGATCGATATTTTACGCTCTCTCTCGATAGGTGCCGCCGCGAACCGCGGGATGCGATAGACGTGGATCAGGCGCACCCAATTCCACTCGCCAAACTTGTGGTCTCAAAGCGGTAGCACCTGCTGGGCGCGCCTACGCGCGGCCGACATGCCTTCAATCGATCTCTTTTCCAAATTGGTTCAATTGGACCAATACGTTGGATTTATGGGTCGGGACTGTCGATCTTTCGTTCATGGCCGGAGCGACGCCGAGGGGCGTGACCGTTCCGGGAGACGAACGAAAGAAGGAACAGTCTCATGGCCTTTACTTCGCTGTTGAACGATCGCTTCCCTCGCCAAGCCGAGGTTTGGCTCCCTCAAAGGCCCCGCCCGGTCACCGCCTCGCATGTGCCAACGACCGAAGCCGTGCCGAGCTATGACCTCTCCGTGCATCCGGCGCCCTTCGTCATCGGCCTCGCCTCCTGCGCTTGGTTTCTGGTTTTGAGCTGGACGTGTTTTGGCGCGTTCGACCTCCACACTGGTCTGGCCGTCGCCATCGTGACGATCATCTCGGCGATGTATCTCGGCGGTATTACTCTCGGCGCCTATAATTCCAGCAGCGCCGCGAATGACCGCGCAGCCGGGCAGCGTCGCAGCTTCCACCAGTTTCTCCACGGCCGAGTCGACATCGCGACGGGCCTCGTCAGCGGACGCGAGGCCCTGCTTCAGATCGCGCTCCTGCCGGTCAGTCTGGCTGCCGGCGCAACAGCTATGGCGCTGATCTGGCTGACGATCCAATAGCCTTCCACCCCAAGGACGCGGGCCTCATCGTATGATGGCCCGCCCTTCCCAATAGTCTCACCTTGCCGGAAAATCAGCGTCCGGCATTTGTGTTTGCGGCCGAACACCGTTAATCGCCGACTTAATCCGTGGGCCGAAATTTTTGGCCCGCAAGCGAAATTCGGCCATGAAGCGCAGGCAAGCGTCGGTCGGGGCACGAGGGAGACAAAACATGTTCATCAGACACCTTAGCGTGGCGCTCGTCGCGTGGTTCGCGCTCGTCGCAGCGTCGCCAGCAAGCCGCGCAGAATCGGGACCAGAGATCGATGCCGGCGTGCATGAGACCATGCAGCGATTTTTCCGCCAGGTCGGCGGCGCGCGCGAACTGGCGCACAAGGCTGTCGGTATTTTGGTGTTTCCGTCCGTCGTGAAGGCGGGCTTCGGCATCGGCGGAGAATATGGCGAAGGCGCGCTGCTGATCGGCGGCCGCACTGCCGGTTATTACAATACCGTTTCGGGCTCGTTCGGCTTTCAGATCGGCGTGCAGGCGCGATCGGTCATCATCGCGTTCATGACGCCCGAGGCGCTTCACCAGTTTCGCAAAACCGCGGGATGGAAGGTCGGCGCAGACGCTTCGGTGGCAATCATCACGGTCGGCGTCGGCGGATCAATCGACACCAACAAGATCACGAGCCCGGTCGTCGGCTTCATCCTCGACCCCAAGGGGCTCATGTATAATTTGACGCTCGAAGGGTCGAAGATCTCGCGCATATCGCGATAACGCAATTTATCTCGTGTCGCCTCGGCCGCTTTTTAAAGCCGCCGGGGCACATTCCGCGTGCGAGCGGTAAGGTTCAACAAGACGTTACCGCGGACGCTCGCGTAACGGATTGCGCACGGCAGACGTAGGCATTGGAGTGTGCGGAAGCACACGACCAATCCCCCCGGAGACGTCCATGGCAATCCAGTTCAAATCTCTTTTGCGGTCCGACCGCATTTTCTTTTCAATCGTCACCGTTGCGGCTGCCGTCTTTGTTCTGAGTACGGTCGGCGGCGTAGGCGTCGATGCGGAGGAAGGCACGCGCGTGCCGCCGCCCGCCATCGATGAGCCCGCACCTCAAAGCGCGCATCTTGAAACGGCCGTGCTGGCAGGCGGCTGCTTCTGGGGCGTTCAGGGCGTGTTCCAGCACGTTTCCGGCGTGAAGAATGCGGTCTCCGGATATACCGGCGGCGACGCGCAGGATGCGCACTATCGGATCGTCGGCACAGGCGCGACGGGCCACGCGGAATCCGTGCAGGTGACGTTCGATCCGCAGAAGATCAGCTACGGTAAGCTGCTGCAGATCTATTTCTCAGTGGCGCACGATCCGACCGAACTCAACCGTCAAGGGCCGGATTCAGGCACGCAGTATCGCTCGACGATTTTTCCGATGACGGCGGAACAGGCGAATGTCGCGAAGGCTTACATCGCACAGCTCGATGCCGCGCATATCTTCCCAGACAAAATCGCCACGACGGTGGAGCCCGGCCGCACGTTCTTTCCGGCCGAGAACTATCATCAGAATTTTCTGACGCTGAACCCAAACTATCCGTACATCGTGATCAACGACCTGCCGAAGGTCGCCAATCTGAAGCGGCTGTTCCCGGAGAACTATCGGGCCGAGCCGAAGTTGGTCGCGCTCGCGAAGGCGTCGAACTAAGGTCACGCGATTGCTTAAGAGGCTCAGACTTTGATCTGAGCCTCAATCGCAGCTTTATCTACGACCGACCAGACGTGCTGGATCTTCGCGTTCTGAAATTCGTAGATGACGTTCTCGGTGAACGACACCCTGCAGCCGTTTACGGTGAGCCCGAGAAAACTGCCTTTTGGCGTGCAATCAAAGCCCAGACGGCTTGCAACAAAGGGCGGTTCGCAAACCATCAGCAGAATGTGGAATCGGAGGTCGGGAATTTCCGAGACGTCGCGCTCCAGCATGTCTCGATAGCCGGAAAGCCTCAGCAGCTTGCCGTTGCGCGTCACGTCGTCGGCAACGAATGCAGTTAGCCGGTCCCAGTCCCGATTATTCAGGCACGCAATGTACTCGCGGTAGACATCCGCGATGTTGTCGCTTTCCATGCCTAACCGACTATCAGGCGTTGCGCGCGATCGGTTCGAGATCTTCCGTGTAGATCGAATACATCGGCTCGTCCTGCAGGATGACGTCGATGTATTCGCCGTATCCATTAAAGCGCGTGCCCATTGCGCGGGCATAGGCGCCAAGATTACCGATCTCGATGTAATCGCCTTCGCGCACCGAAGCGGGCAGCATGAACGGCCCCTTCATGTGGTCGATGGAATCGCACGTCGGTCCCCAGAACTCGAACGGCTCCAGCGGCTCGTTCGGATCGAGGCCCGGACGAATGAGGCGCACCGGGAAAACGAAGCCCAAATGCGCGCTGTCGAAGAGCGCACCATACGAACCGTCGTTGATGAAAAGCTGGTTGCCCGGTTTGCGCAGATCGACTTTCACGATCAGGCTTTCGGCTTCGGCGACGAGCGCTCGGCCGGGCTCGCAGATCAAGCGGCAATCCTCGGTCACGGGCATCTTCGCCATCGACGCTTTGATGACTTCGATGAAGTCGGACAGCCGCGCGGGCACGCTGTCGGTGTAGCGCGACGGGAAGCCGCCGCCGATATCGATCGCGTCGACCACCACGCCAGCCTTGACGATGTGCTTTTTTACTTCCTCGAACGCCATCGCGTAGGCGTCGGGCGTCGTCGTCTGCGAGCCGACATGGAAGGTGATGCCGAGTTCGTCAGCGACTTGGCGCGCCTTGACGAGCAGGCGCTGCGCCTTCTGGCCGGAGATGCCGAACTTGTGCTCAAGCGGCACGCGGCTGTTCTTGGCCGGAACCGAGACGCGCACGAACAGCTCAAGGTCTTTCGCGCCGTCCGTCTCTTCGATGATCTTCTGCAGCTCGTCTTCAGTGTCGAGCGCGAAGCATTTGATATCGTAATCGAAGTAGGCGCGGCGAATGGCGTAGCGCGACTTCACCGGATGCATGAAGTGCAGGCGCACGCCGGGGATCGTTGCGGCGTCCTCAAGCTCGGCGACGGAGGCGACGTCGAACTGCTTGATGCCCGCACCGTAAAGCGCGCCGAGAAGAAAGACGGAGCTATTCGCCTTGTAAGCGTAAGCGACCTCGCCCGGAAAGTTGTTGATGAACCACCGAGCGGCACGGCCCGCAGCGTGGGGACGCGCGGCGAAGACCGGAAGATCCGGCTTCATCTCGGTCACCATTTCGAGGGCGGTGGCAAACTTCTCCATCGCGAAAGAACCTCCTGAGGAAGCGCTATCCGGTTTCGCGCGCGGCAGCCGAGCGATGTCGGCTCTGGACACAATGTTGAAGGGGTGCATTTAGGTACCTCGGCTCCCTCTGTAAAGCCTTTCCGAACCCAAACGCTTTTTAGGGTTGTCGGATTCTCTCCCGAACGCGAGTGGCGGGATGCAATTGGCATACAGAGCGATGCGTTTCGGCACCTACCGTTTGCGACAGTTTTACGAAACGCCCTGTTTTCAGGCATTTGGCGCCGCGTTCGAGACGTCAGCGAAGGCCGAGGATGAGGACTGCGCGGCCGTCGCGGAGTGGCCGGTCCGTCACGATGTCGGGCCGCGGTGGCTCGATGCGCTCGCCCTGAGCTTCGCGGCGGCTGATGGCGCCAGCCCGGGCGATGCGGGCGCGCTCGGCCTTTTCCGGGTTGGCGCGCATCTCCCAATCGGTGACGAGCGTGTCGCGAATGAAGTTTTCCCAGTTACCGAGTACCGTGAAGCGCTGATGCACGAAGTCGTGCTCAATGCCGACCGGCGGGGTGGCGCTGGTCGAGCAGCGACCTAGAATCGTCTCGCTGCCCGTTGCCTTGTAGCGAAGCTGGAACGGCGCATCGGCCGACGGGATACTGACCGGCTTTCCGGCCTTGATCAGATTGTCGTGCTGGAAATCGGTCGGAAACAGCACGGTCCCAACGCCCTCGGCATCGACGCTAATGATCGTCAGGTAGCAGTCGTTGTCGGCTTCGGCCTTGATCGTCACGAGATCGCCGGGAACCGGGCGTGGCTTATCGAGCCACATGCTGAGCCCAATGTCTGTCTTTACTTCGCGCAGAAACCCGGCGGATGCCGTCTGCTTCGGCTTGTCCATGCCTTTGAGCAGCGAAAACAGCTGTTCGAGCTGCGCGCGCGACAGCACGCCGTGCAGAAGGCGGCGGGCGAGCGGCGCGGCTTGGCCTTTGGCGTTTGAAAGCTCTTTCAGGAAGTCTTTGCGTTCGAGGCCCGTCTCGGACAGCGCGACCTCAAAATCAGCGCCTTCGCGATAGCGGCGAGCAAGACCCGAAACCATCTCTTCGCCATGAATTCGAAGGTTGAGATCGACGCCGACCGATTTGGCGGCGGCGCGGAAGCGATCCGTGCCGCCAAGCATCAGGAGCGCATTTTCGCTGTCCGTGCCAAACAGCGGCAGCGCGGTGCGGCGGTCGGCTGGCATCGGTGCAGATGAGATATCGACTGGACCGGCAGGTCTGAAATCATCCTTGGCTTTGACCAATCCTTCGGTATGGCAAGCGAAGCAATCGGTGCCGGCCTTCGTTGTCGGCTCGACGGCGTTGGCTTCATCGCCCGCGTATGGCTTCTCAATGCCCGGCAGGACCCGATCGATGCGGTTGCCCGATGCATCGTAGAGCGCGAACGCATAAAAGCCGTTGGGTAGCGCGAACAGCGCGCGGACTTCATCCGTCTTGAAGGGCGACGCAGCGCTGGTTGCGGATTTGGGGCCCAACGGGTGATCGAAAACGTTCTGGTCGCCGGTGCTGGTCGCAAAGTCGTAGACCAGCCACAGTCCCGCATGATCGCCGGGGTGACGTTCGATCAAACGATTGCCGCGCGTCACTGCGCTCTCGCGAACGGCAATGCGGCGGACGGAGCCGGCACGAATATCGTCGTCGATCTTCGCACCGTTCATGGCGGCAAGAGAGGATAGTTTCTGCGGGATGCCAAGAAGACCGTAATAGAGCGGCGTTTCGCCTGCGGCAGCGGCAAGCCAATCGCCGTTGACGATGACCGCTTTCGTCTGCGCAGTTTTTAAAATGTCCGGCGCGACGGCGTGAACGAGCGCGGGCGGATAGGCGTCTTCGATCATCGCCCAGCGCGCCGCGTCCCAGCCGAAATCCGAAAGCCGGAACGACAACACCGTTCCAGCCGCATCGAGCGGCGTCAGCTTCACGGGTTCGGGCGCCCAAGAGAGCGCGTTCATCAGCTTGTTCAGCGCGGCCGCATATGCCGCCATTTCGTCCGGTGTCGCGCACGCGTTGTAGAGGTGGGCGAGAGAAATGAAGCGGACATCCTTGCCCTGCTCGCGTTCCAGATGCTGAGCGTCCCGCATCAGCTTGTCGAGGTCGGGAAGGCTGATCGGCCGGCGCGACGGACACGTTTGCGCGGAATCGGGAAGATCCTTCAGCCAGCGGCGAAGGGCGAGAATGTCGTCGGGCTGCGGTTCCGCCGCCGCGTTGGCGCTGATAAAAACATCGAGCGGTGCATGACGCGTTTCCAGAACGTCGTACAGACGCGAGGCGTCGGGGAAACCAGGCTTCACCAAAATGGAATCGCGCGCCACATCGTCGATATCGAGAATGTTCGCGAGGCCGCCTGACGCCAGCGGGCGTTCAAGCTTGCCCGTCTGATGGCAGCGCGCGCAGTAGGTATCGAGGATGCTATAGGCCTTCGCGGCGAGCGGCTCTTCGGGGCGCGGCGGCACCGCAGACGATGCGGGCGACGTGACAGGCGCAGACGCGGCTTGCCGATCCGCCGCGACGGCAGCGAGCGCGCCGAAACAGGCGAAAGTCAGCAGGCCCGCCAGCAGCCGCGCATAAAACAACACGTCTTCGAATTGCACGTCGTCTCTCGTGTTCCGTCTTCCAGGCTCAAGACCGCCTCTGGCCGCCGTATCTTCGCGCATCCCTAGAGCCGAGGCGCGGCTGTAACGTGGCAACCGGCGGTCCGTCCCCACTTATTGGCATGCCAAATCGGAGCGCGGGTTTACACCTTGTTTACAGGTGTAAACAGTTCGTTAATCCGACCGTATAGCGATTAGTCATCGCAAGACTCCAAAATCGACCGCCTCGTAAAAGTCGGTTACAAGAAGCTTACTTCAATAGATTGAAGGCGGGCTTGTGCGATGGATCTCAAGGCAGCCAGTGATCAAAACTCCACGGTCGATCGTTTAACGCGTGCCGGTATGGCGATTTGTTTTCTGGCAAGCTGCGGACTTCTGATCGGCGCGCTCATTTTCAATAAGCTTCAAGACGACACCAAGTTGAAATTTCCGCTGCCCGTCCAGTTCACTTCGAGGTAGCCGCAATATTTTCGATGCCTCGTCAATTTCGATCCGACTCTTCCCCGATCCAACGATCCACTTAGGGCCCTCCGCAAAAGCCGAGGGCCCTTCTTTTTGCGCGTTGTTTTCTGGCGGTCAGGGCGCTCCGGCGCCGGTGGAACTCTTCACCATCACCGAATAGCCCGCCGCCTTCAGCCCGGCCACGACAAGATCGAGATGCGCGCGATCGCGCGTCTCGATGACGAGGTGAAGCTCGGTGCCTTTCGCAGGAACGTCGGTAAAAACGCGCTGATGATAAACTTCGACGACATTGGCGCCGACGCCGCCGATCACGCCCGCGACTTTGGCGAGCTGGCCGGGCCGGTCGGGAAGGTCGATGGCAAGGCGTGACAGGCGGCCGTCACGGGCAAGCTCGCGCGTCAGAACGCTGGCCAGCAGCCGCGTGTCGATATTGCCGCCGCAGAGAACCAGACCGATCTTGCGGCCCTTATAAAGCCTGTTCGCGCCGATCAACGCGGCGAGCCCGGCGGCGCCTGCGCCCTCGACGACCGTCTTCTCGATCGTGATCAGTAGTGACACGGCGCGTTCGAGATCGGCTTCTGAGACGAGCAGAATATCGTCGACCAGGGCTTCGACAATCTCTTGCGTCAGGCTGCCTGGCGTCTTGACGGCGATGCCTTCCGCGAGGGTATCGCCGCCGATGGGCAACGAGGCGTGTTTCACGGCGTTGAGCATTGACGGGTAGAGCTGCGCCTCGACGCCAATGATCTTGATCTTGGGGTTGATCGCTTTCGCGGCGACAGCCATGCCCGAGATCAATCCGCCGCCGCCGATCGGCACGATCAGCACATCGAGGTCGGGCGCGACCGCAAGCATCTCAACCGCAACCGTTCCCTGCCCCGCAATCACGGCCGGATCATTGAACGGATGAACGAAGGTCATGCCGCGCTCGGCCCCATAGGCGACGGCGAAGGCGTAGGATTCTTCCAGCGTCTGACCTTCGAGAATGACTTCGGCCCCATGGCTGCGGGTGTTCTCGACCTTGATGGTGGGCGTCGAAGCCGGCATCACGATTGTTGCCGGGATGCCGAGACGGTGGGCGTGATAGGCCACACCCTGGGCATGATTTCCGGCCGACATGGCGATCACACCATTTTGCCGCTCGACGTCCGACAGCGACAGGAGCTTGTTTAAGGCCCCCCTCTCCTTGTAGGACGCGGTGAACTGCAAGTTCTCGAACTTCAGCCAGATTTCGGCGTTGAGAAGGGTGCTGAGGGTTCGGCTTGGCTCGAAGCGCGTCGGAACGACGGCCCCGCGGATCGCCTCTGCCGCGCGGACCACATCGCCATAGGTTACGGATAGGGGCCGGGAATCAAGTTTCGCCAAATTTGTCATTATCGTCCGGGAGGTTTAATGGAAGGTCTTTCCTTAGCATATTGCTCGGCAGCGTGGCGCTACCAGCTTTTGGCCCGTCGCCATTCAGCATTTGCTCAGGCCCGTGCATCTACCGGCGATAACTTCCACCGATTCGCCGTCCGGAGAACGTAAATGGCCCGTCTGCCCCTGAAGTCGATTGCCGCGGTGGCGGCCCTGCTTGTGGGCTTTGCCCTGCCTGCAAGCGCGCAGACGTTCGAATACACGCCCTACAGGGGGGTCAACAATACCGGCGGCCAGCCGACCGACCCGCCGCCGGACAGCTACACGCCGAACCATCAGAGTTCGCCTCCCGGCGTCGGAGGCGCGGCGGCGCCTCCCTACCAAGCTGGTGAATCCGATGCCTATCAGAGCAGCGGCAATGCGCCCGCGCCTGCCGGTGACGCCTATTCGTCGCCGTGGGGCCACTACTCTCCCTCCCAAGATGTCTTTTCGCCTGCCCGGAACGGTGGTGGATCGCCTCCACCGTCAGTTCAACCGCCGCGCGGCGTGGGCGGACCGCCGATTCAAGATGTCGGCACCATGCCGCGGATCGAAGTCCAAGCCTCGGCCCCCGATGACGGTGTTCCCCTAAGCGTTCGGCAGGATGATGCCCGCCGGGCCGCAATCCAGGGCTGGCGCAGCAAGGTTGCCGACCGTTATGGCCCGGAATTTTCCGAGTGGCGTTCTGCCGTGGGAAAGAACGTCAATTGCCACAAGGACCGGCGCAACGGCGTCATCTGCATCGCGAGCGCTCAGCCGGTGCGCGGATTTGACCGCGGCAACCCGTGGGCCGCTCAGAACCGCCGCTACTAGCGGTCTCTTCGCAACATCAGTCGAGCAGACGCCGGGACAATGGCAGTTGATCCCGGCGTTGCTTTTTGTCATCAGCCGCCGTGGTCGGATGAGACGCACGGCGAAGCGGAACAGGAACAGACAATATGGCGAAGGTGGCTTGGCTCGGTCTCGGCGTCATGGGCTATCCCATGGCTGGGCATCTGAAGACGCGCGGCGGCCATGATGTCGTCGTCTACAATCGGACTGCCGCCAAAGCCCAGAAATGGCAGCAGCAGTTCGGCGGCACAGTCGCTGCTACGCCAGCGGAAGCCGCGCGTGGCTGCGAGGTGGTGTTTGCGTGCGTCGGGAATGACGACGACCTGCGCAGCGTCACGACCGGCCCAGACGGCGCTTTTCAGTCCATGGGTGCGGGCACGATCTTCGTCGACCACACGACAGCGTCGGCCAAGGTCGCACGGGAACTGGCGGCGGCGGCACAGTCCGGCGGCTTCGCATTTCTCGACTGCCCCGTTTCGGGTGGCCAGGCGGGCGCCGAAAACGGCGTGCTGACCGTCATGGCTGGCGGCGACAAAAGCGCATTCGAGAAGGCTGAGCCGCTGATCACTTGCTTCGCGCGCGCTGTCCGTCTCATGGGACCTTCCGGATCAGGGCAGCTTGCCAAGATGTGCAACCAGATCGCGATCGCAGGGCTCGTCCAGGGGCTGGCGGAATCGATCCATTTCGCCGAGTGCGCCGGGCTGGATGTGACGGCGCTGATCGAGACGATCTCGAAGGGCGCGGCGCAATCGTGGCAGATGGACAACCGCTGGAAGACCATGCACGAGCGCAAATTCGACTTCGGTTTCGCCGTGGACTGGATGCGCAAGGATCTCGCGATCTGTTTCGATGAAGCACAATCGAACGGCGCCGATCTGGCGGTGGCAAAAGTCGTCGACGGTTTCTATGCGGACGTTCAGGCCCACGGCGGGAGCCGCTGGGATACATCGAGCCTGATCGCGCGCCTCAAACCCAAAACGTCGGACTGACGGCTAGGCTCTTACACTTCGGCGCGCTCGCTCTTTCCCGAACGCTCGGTGATCGCGAACTGCAGCGGAAGGGCGGTCGTGTATTTGATCTGCTCCATCGCGAAGGCCGACGACACCTTGGCGATATCGACGCGCGAGATCAGCTTTTTGTAGAAGGCGTCGTAGGCCGCGATGTCGGGCACCGCGACGCGAAGCAGATAGTCGATCTCCCCGGACATCCGATAGAATTCGACAACTTCGGGAAATTCCGCGACAGCGGCGTGAAATTTTTCCAGCCAGTTGAGCGAGTGCTTGTCCGTCTTGATCGAGACGAACACCATCACGCCGGCATTCACCTGTTGCGCATCGAGAATGGCGACCCGGCGCTGGATGACGCCCGACTCTTCGAGCTTCTGCACGCGCCGCCAGCAGGGTGTCGTCGAAAGGCCGACTTCCTTGCCGATGTCAGCAACGGGGCGCGTGCAATCCTGCTGCAGAATGCGCAGGATTTTAACGTCCATTTCGTCGAGCATCGGCACCGCCCTGGCCAAGAGAACAACATTTTACGCTTTCGCGTCGCGTTTTGAGATTATTATTCTATATATTCTGTCTGTCAACGTGATGATTGGTAATATTTTCCACGTATCGTCCGATGGACGTCAAGCTTTTGCGCTCGGCCGGGCTGAAACCTCTCCGTGCCAACGCGTAACGTTGGCAAACACATCCGGTCTGCCGAGGCGGGCGGGCCGCATGAAATCGACGGCGACGAGAGCCGTGATGTCGGCGATCGTATAATCGTCTCCAGCGATAAAGCGGCTGTCGGCAAGGCGGGCATCGAGGCGGCCAAGTTCGAATGCAACTTTCTCTTTATTAGCCTCCCCCCACTCCGCGACCTGGGGCACTTCGAGATGGGCCATTTTCGGATGAAGGTGGCGGAAAACACTGAACACAGCGCTCGACAAACCCAGCTCGACGCGCCGGTTCCACATCTCGACTTCGGCCTTGCCGATGGCACCGACGCCCAACAGCGGCGGCTCAGGCTTTATCTCCTCGAAATAACGGCAGATTGCGACGGTCTCAGAAATCGTCCGCCCGTCATCGAGAACCAGAACCGGAACGCGATGCCAGGGATTGAGCTTAGCAAAGTCGCCGCTTTTAAGGTCTTCGGTCATCATATCGCGTTCCTCGCGCGGAACGACGATGCCCTTCTCGGCCAGGAATATGTTCACGCGTCTGGGGCTCGGAGCGGCGTGTGTCTCGATGATGTGCATGGTTCACCTGTCATCCCCGGAGGCGTGCTCGCGACGCCAATCGCGCGGCTCTTCAAAAGCTCCGGCCCAAATTCCTCTGCGCTCGGCACGCGCGACGGCCTGCTCGTCCCAGTATGCGCCATAGGCGACTGCCATGCCGGAGACGATCATTTGCGCATTAAGATCGCGGCCGCCAGCTGAGCAGCGACCCAGCATTCGGCCGTAGACGTCGCGTTCTTCGATGGCGCAGGTGACGTCATCATCGCCAATAGCACGGACCAGTTCGTCCCGCGCCGCCGCCCCGCAATCCCAGCGCGTGCCGTTTTTCTCGCAGCCTTGTCGCCATTCCGGCGCGTCTATGCCTTTGAGGCGCACCCCTTCTTTGCCGACCCATAGGCTGTCGCCGTCAATAGGATCTCCATAGCCGGTGACCGTTGGCGGATAGGGATCGGCCGGGTCGGCACGGTGCCACCGCGTGTTCCAGTGGCGGTGGCCGTTGACGATGACTGCGGCAAACAAAGTTAAAACCAGCGCAAGCTTAACAAAGGATGCCCAGTTTCGCCGTCTCCAGCGTCGCCAACGCCCCATTTGCGGCTTCCTTCGCTCTGGTTGTGTAGCCTCCTTTTCGACCGGCGAAGGAGACCTTTAAGGCTTGCTTTAACGAATTGCCGCCAATTTACGAACTGCGCCCGGCATGAGCACGCGCAAATTCATGGAATGGGAATAACGGCTCGCGGGATGGACGACAACGTTCAGAGTGTCGAGGCAACGGCTGTCGACGGAGCGCTCTCTATGCGGCAGACCCAATCTCGGAATGACCTTAGGTCTTTCCGGGAAAAGCTCACGCATGGCACCGCCAATAAGCCGGAATTCGAATACGAACTTCTGACGATGTTTGCGCGCAACGAAACGAGCGCGCCCTTCGCCATGCCGGCGTTGTGCTTCATCTTCTACATCACGTCGATGTTCTGGGCGTCCTTCACGGAGGCGACGACCTGGATTGCGATCGTGTCGATCTCGCGCGTCTATATGCTCGATCAGTGCCGGCGGCTGCTCTCCATTCCGCGCACCGAGGTGAATGTCGGACAGTGGCGCCGCCATTTCGTCCGCATCGAACTCGTCAACGGCTTTGCGCTCGCGGCGTTCGCGCTGATCGGCATGTCGATCCATGGCGGCGGCGGGCACCATCTTATGTCGCCCGCGACGTTCTCATCGCATGTGTTTATTTTCGCGACGCTGATGGTCGTGCTGGCGATCCGCATGACATTTGCATCAACGCTACCACAACTCTTTCTCGCAGGCACCGTGCCGATGACGGTTGCGGTTGCGGCGCGTCTCTTCTCCCTTGGCGATCCGTTCTATTTCGCCCTCGGCTCGATGGCGATCGGCATCCACGTCTTTTTCGTCTATCTGGCGCGCGGGCTGCACTCGACGGCGCTGGCGATGGTCGAATACCGAGCGGAAAAGGACGGCTTGATCTCTGAACTCGAAGAAGCCACAGCCATCTCGGACGAAGCCCGGCGCCGCGCCGAAGCCGCGAACAAGGCGAAGTCCCGCTTCCTTGCCACGATGAGCCACGAGCTGCGCACACCGCTGAACGCCATCATGGGCTTTTCGGAAGTCATGGAGCGCGAGTTGCTCGGCCCCATCGGCAATGACGTCTATCGCGATTACGCTCACAACATCTACAAGAGCGGCGACCACCTGCTCTGCATCATCAACGAAATTCTCGACCTCTCGCGGATCGAGGCCGGGCGCTACGATCTGAGCGAAGAACCGATCCGCCTGACCGATATTGCCGAGGATTGCCAGCGGCTGGTGAAGATCAAGGCCGATTCAAAAGCGCTGATGATCGTCGAAGATTTCACCCCGGACGTATCGCAGGTGTGGGCCGACCCGCGCGCGATGCGCCAGATTTGCCTCAATCTGCTGTCGAACGCACTGAAGTTCACGCCGAAGGGCGGCCGCATCACGCTGATCGTCGGAAATACCCAGGATGGCGGCCAGTTCCTGACGGTCGCCGACACCGGACCCGGCATTCCGAAGAATGAGATCCCGCGCGTCCTGCAGGCATTCGGCCAGGGCTCGCTCGCGCACGAAACCGCCGAAGGCGGCACCGGGCTCGGACTCTCCATCGTGCAGAACCTGATCCATCTGCATGGCGGCACGTTCGACCTGCAGTCTGAGTTGCGCAAGGGCACCGAAGTGACCGTAACGATACCGCCTCAGCGCGTTCTCAATCCGCTATCGCCGCTGCAGCCCGTGGGACAGGAACGTCACCGCGATCCCTGTGCGCCGCGGCAGCCGCGGCAACCGCGGATGCGCCCCTCGTCTTCATCGTTCGGTTCCGAAGCACCGATGCGGGTGGCCGGAGAGGCGCGCTAATCACCATCTTCTCACTCAACAAGGCCGGGGCATGCTGATCTTTCTGCTTTTCGTCGTGGTCGTCGGGCTCGCCGGAGTGCTGGGCGCGTCGATGCTTGGTGGCTTCAATTTCGATGCGATTCCGAACCTCCCAGTCGCAGCGTCCGTCATCGGCATTCTGCTCGCGCTCTACATCGCCACGCTTCTGAGCCATCGCGGCGAACGGCGGCTCGCCGTCTGGCCGACGCTGGCGGCTTGCATCGCGGGTGGGGTGCTCGTCATGGGTGCTTTCAACAAGGACGTGGCGTTCTCGCTTGCCGATGTCATGACCTTTGCGCGGCACGCGAACGATACCGCGGTACCGACGCCGCGGGATGCTTCGGCGTCCGTCCTCCTTCGCCGCGCAGACGACGGCGGCTTTCTGGCCAATTCGGAGATCAACGGCGCGGCGCTGACGGCACGCATCGATACCGGCGCGGCGACAGTCATCCTCAAACAATCGGACGCCGAAAAGGCCGGCATCGATGTGGGCACCCTCGCCTACGATACCCCGCTCAGGACCGCCAATGGCACGAGCTATCTGGCGCCGGTGCGTCTCAAATCCGTCCGCATCGGGCCGCTCGTCATGAATGATGTCGAGGGCTTGGTGGCGAAGGCTGGAACTCTTAACGAAACCCTTCTCGGTTCCAGTTTTTTAAGACGTCTCGGGTCATATGAAGTGGCAGGCAATTTCGCGACGCTTCGGCAATAGCTGCGCCCCGAGTCAAGGGTTCGCGGCGCTGTTGAAAGGGCAATGGAAATGTCGTCGGCCACGGCCAGTCTTTTCGCGTCCTTCGCCATCGCGGCTGTTGGCGCGGTTGGACTTGCCTATACCCTGACACATCCTGGCATCGTCGCCGGTATCATGGACCGGCTACATCCGGCACCTATGGTTGCCGATCAGACCGATACGGCACCCTCCCCCGCTTTGGATGCACCAGTCGTTGCCTCGCATGCTTCCAACTCGGTGACGCTGCCTGCTGGTCAATATGGCCACTTTCTGACGGAGGCCGAAATCAACGGCCGGGAAATCGGCGTGATGGTGGATACGGGCGCGTCTCTCGTTGCATTGACCTATAACGATGCCGTCAGAGCCGGAATTTTCGTGAAACCGTCGGATTTCACACATACGGCTCAAACAGCGAACGGCATTGCACGTGTCGCGCCAGTCACGATTTCGCGCATCGAAATCGGCGATATCACCGTGCGAAACGTCAAAGGCGTGGTGTCGGAACGAGGTGCTTCCGAACGCACGCTTCTGGGCATGTCGTTTTTGGGGCGGCTGTCGCGCGTCGAGATGCGCGGTGACAAACTCGAGCTTGAAGAGTGACTATTCCACTATTCCGCCCAGAACATTGCTGATAGAGCGGCCGTCGGAACCACGCGCATGCCAAAGCGCGTTAAGGTCCCCGAATGAACCACGTTCGAGGAGAACCTCATGCTACCGAAGCCACGCGCTGACCTGAAGGCCAACACCGCCGACTTCGAGCGCCTTCCGCTCGTCAAGCCGACCGGCTTCCGCGAATACGACGCGCGCTGGCTCTACCCGCAGGAAATCAACCTGATGGGCCTCAATGCCGTCGGGCTCGGCATGGCGACGCTGTTTGCGCGCCGAGGCGTGCCGAAACGCATCGTCGTCGGCCACGACTACCGCTCGTACTCCGCCGCGGTGAAGCAGGCGCTGATGACCGGCCTGCTCGCCGGCGGATGCGAGGTGCATGACATCGGCCTCGCGCTGTCGCCGATGGCCTACTTCGCGCAGTTCGAACTCGACGTCGAAGGCGTCGCAATGGTGACGGCAAGCCATAACGATAATGGCTGGACCGGCATCAAGATGGGATTGTCGCGGCCGCTGACGTTCGGACCCGACGATATGTCCGAATTGAAGTCGATCGTTCTCAACGGTGAGTTCGAAGCCAAGACCGGCGGGCGCTATATCTTCGTTTCCGATCTTGCCGAGCGCTATACCAAGGCGCTGACCAATCGCCCGAAGCTGAAGCGCCGCTTGAAGGTCGTCGCGGCTTGCGGCAACGGCACTGCGGGCGCCTTTGCACCGCAAGTGCTGGAAGCGATCGGCTGCGAAGTCGTGCCCCTCAACACCGATCTCGACTACACCTTCCCGAACCACAATCCGAACCCCGAAGACATGAAGATGCTTCATGCGGTCTCTGCAAAGGTTCTCGAAACCGGCGCGGATGTCGGCTTGGCCTTCGACGGCGACGGCGACCGTTGCGGTGTTGTTGCCAACGACGGCCATGAAATCTTCGCGGACAAGGTCGGCGTGATGCTGGCGCGCGATATTTCGGCGATCCACAAGAAGGCAAAGTTTGTTGTCGACGTAAAGTCGACGGGCCTGTTCACGACCGATCCCGTGCTGATCGCTAACGGGGCGACGACGAGCTATTGGAAGACCGGCCACAGCTACATCAAGCGCTATAATTTCGAACACAAGACGCTGGTCGGGTTCGAAAAGTCGGGCCACTTCTTCTTCAATGAGCCGCTTGGCCGCGGCTACGACGATGGCCTCGTTTCAGCGATTGCCGTTTGCGACATGCTCGATCGCAGTCCTGGAAAAACGGTTGCCGATCTGCGCGACGCGCTTCCCAAAACCTACGGCTCGCCGACGATGTCGCCGCATTGCGACGACGAGAAAAAGTACGGCGTCGTTGATCGGATCACCGAGCACTATACGAAACAGAAAGAGAGCGGAGGCACGATTGCAGGCCAGGCGATCCGCGATCTCATCACCGTCAACGGCGTGCGCGTGATGCTGGAAGACGGGACGTGGGGCCTTGTCCGCGCATCATCGAATAAGCCGGAGTTGGTCGTTGTGGTCGAAAGCCCGACCTCGGAAGCCAATATGAAGGCGATCTTCAAGGACATCGACCAGCAGCTTTCGCGCTTCCCCGAAGTCGGCGAATACAATCAGAAGATAGCTGTTTAAGCGTAGCGCGCGCCGGCCGCCGGTGCGCACATAATGTCTGCCTTCCTGCCACACATTTTGTGCTGGCGGCCGGCTCCCCGCAGGGGAGCGCCAGCGCCAGTCAAAAAAGCGTCCAGAGGAAACGCGAGACGACGGTCGTCAGGAAGATTGCGAACGCGAGTTCCAGTGCGCGCTTCGAGATGCCGTGCGCGAGCCTCACGCCATAGGGCGCGGCAAAGACTGCGAGCGGCGCGATCAGCAACGCGCCGAGGCTCACGTAGCCGAGCGAAAGCGGTGGCAATCCCTGCTCGCCCCAGCCTGAGATGATGTAGCCGGCGATTCCCGGAACCGCGATCACCGTACCGATGCCTGTCGCGGTTCCAACGGCTCTCAGTAACGGCATGCCATGTAGCGTGAATAGCGGCACCGTGAACGTCGCGCCGCCGATGCCCATCAGCGTCGATACCAAGCCAATCAGGAAGGCAGCGATTTCCAGCCACGGGCGACGTGGGAGCGTGTCGGCGATCTTCCAGTCGTCGCGGCCGAGATACATTTTGATGGCCAACGCTGAGCCGAAAACCACCCATATCCAGCGCAAAACTTCGCTGCTGGCGTAGTACGCGACGACGATACCGACGCTAACGCCGAGAAAAATCCACGGCCCCATGCGCCTGACGATGCCGGTATCGACTGTACCTCGGGCCCGATATTCGGCAAACGAGCGAAATACGGTCGGCGCGATGACGCCGAGCGTCGTGCCGAGCGTGATGTGCATGCGGATGTCTTCGGAAACGCCTGCCGCGCCGAAGACTTCATAGAGGACCGGGACGAGAACACCGCCGCCGCCGATGCCGAGAAGGCCCGACAAAAATCCGGCGAGCAGCCCCGCGCCAGCAAGCAGGGCCAGCAATTCAATCAGATGATGTGTCGGGAGTGCTGAGAATGCCATGCTGTCGGTTCAGGCTGCATCGGGACGGTCTTGCCGTCCGAAGCCATGCTCTGCGAGCGCAATCGCCTCGCTCAGCACCTCAGCGGTGGCGGAAGCGCTGGTTGCGCTCTCGCTCAACAGGCGGCGGAACGCGCGGCCACGCGGCTGACCGTGATAGATGCCCAAAATGTGACGCGTGACGTTCGACAGCCGGCCGCCGTTGGCGACGTGACGTTCGACATAGGGAAGCAGATCGGTCAATGCCTCGCCTCGGGTCGGCGGTGCGGATGCGTCGGCGAAGATGGCCCGATCGACATCCGCGAGAATATACGGGTTTTGATAAGCGGCGCGGCCGAGCATGACGCCATCGACGTGTTCGAGATGCGTCTCAGCATCGGCGATGGTTTCGATGCCGCCATTGATGACTATGGTGAGATCAGGCCGTCGCGCCTTCAGCCGATACACGCGCTGATAATCGAGCGGGGGCACCTCGCGGTTTTCCTTCGGCGAGAGGCCTTTCAACCAAGCCTTGCGAGCATGGACAACAAACGAGGTGCAACCAGTATCAGCGACGACGTCGATAAAGCGTGTCAGATCGGCCTCGGCATCTTGATCGTCGATGCCGATGCGGCACTTGACCGAGACGGGGACAGGCTGGCTTTCGCGCATGGCGGAGACGCACGCGGCGACAAGCTCTGGCTCTGCCATGAGGCACGCACCGAAGCGACCTTCCTGAACGCGATCCGAAGGGCAGCCGACGTTGAGGTTGATCTCGTCGTAACCGAGGTCCGCACCGATCCGCGCGGCGGTCGCAAGCTTCGCCGGGTCCGAGCCGCCAAGTTGCAAAGCGATCGGGTGCTCCTCGGCGGAAAATCCGAGCAATCGTTCGCGGTCGCCATGAATGACGGCATCAGCGGTGACCATCTCGGTGTAAAGCAGCGCACGCTTCGTCAGACGGCGGTGGAAGACGCGGCAATGCCGGTCAGTCCAATCCATCATCGGTGCAACAGAAAACCTATGTGCTTGATATTGCATAAAAACCTGGCAGTGCAGCAGCGTCGAATGCGCGCCATCAAAACAATGGTCACGGCCTCTTTGTACCTGCTTTGCGTGCCGATTGGAGGGGGCATTTGTGTCGCCGTCGACGCTGGCGCCGATGCATAGCGCGATCAACCACCCGCGCAAACTTCCTTTGCAACGCCAATCCAAACACTCTTAATAACGTCGGGTTTGTGCGATCGACCGGGCTGTAGCAGCGCATGGTGAGACGAGCAATTCGGCTTTTGCAACGCGTGGCCATTCTTGGCCTCGGCGCTTTGAGCATCTGGCTGATCGTCGACGTCTTCAAGTTCGTCGATCACCGGTTGCCACCGATCCTGGCGCTGAGCGTGGCCTACGCAATTGGCGCCTATCTCATCCTTCCGAATGCAGTCAGGATGGGTCTCAAAATCCAGCGGGCGCGACATGTACCAAGCTTCACGATCACGGGCGATGGACTTCCGGGCGATCCGATCAACGTGGCGCTGGCCGGGACATTCCAACAGCTGCGCGATGCCTTCGCCGCCGCGGGTTGGGTTGAAGCAGATCGTCTGACGCTGGAAAGCTCGTGGCGCATGGCGAAGGCCTTCGTCCTCAACGAACCCTATCCGACGGCGCCGTTCAGCACGCTGTACTTATTCGGACGCGGACAGGATATCGGCTTTCAAAAGGCAATCGATAACAGCCCGCGCAAACGTCATCACATCCGCTTTTGGGCGCAAGGGCTCGACTATGCGCAGGCGAACGCCAATACGCTCGACTTCTGGCTCAATACCGATCGTCCCGGCGAAGAGGAGCGCGTTCTTTGGATCGGCGCCGGCACACGCGACACAGGATTTTCCCTTACGCGGCTGACCTTCCAAATCACGCACGCGACCGACCCCGATACCGACATCGAACGCGAATTCATCGTCAGCGAATTGACCGGCTGCGGCGCCATCGCGGGTGCAAGACTCTATCGCGCTGGCGATCAGGTGAAGACCGGACGCGTCAACCACTATGTGACGGACGGTGACGTCGCCATTGCGGAAATCGCGATTACAGCAACGGCGGCCTAAAACACGATTTAAACGGGCGACGAACGAACTTCGCTAGTCCTCTTACGTCCCAACCGATGGCCGGGAACATTATGACAACTATTGTGGTGGTGCGTCCCCGCCTTTCGCTGAGCGTCCGGTCGTCGAATAGAGAGGCAGCGTGCCGACGTTGAAAGCGCGAGCGTCGTAATCGCGCAATTCCATGGCGAACGTTACTTCGGCTGGACCGCGATGGAAAAACTTGTCGAGCGGCCCGAAATCGTTCACTTCGGCTTTGTCGAGGACCAAGCGGAATTTGTAGACGCCGGGATCGCGAATGAGCTGGTCCGGCTTCTCTTTCGCGCCATCGGTGAAGAAAAGGACGGTCTCAGTCTTGCTCGCCTTGCCCGGCAAGGGAATGGGCGCGAACGCATCGAAAGCCAGCGAACGGGCTTTTTCCATGGACCAGCGGCCAAAATTGGCAGCGTAGAAATGCTTGGTCTCATTGGTTTTGGTGTTGGTTGCTTCCAACTCCATCGACATGACGGTTCCGGTCCGGCCGCCGTCGTTCAGGAGCGTGACGGGAACTTCTATGACTTCGAAGTTGCTGTTGTTATAAGGCGCGCTGAATTGAATGACAGGCGGCACGAAAATCTTGATATCCGGCGCTTTCAGCGAGCTGTCCCAAAGGCTGTAACCCGAGAATGCGAGTGCCAGCGCCGATATCGCTGCAGAAAATGACCGGCTGCTGATGCCGGAAGAATTTCCACTTTCCCGCTGCGAACCTTCACCCTCGATTTCATGCTGCTCTTTCGTCATTCCCCACGCTCCAACGCCTATGCGGGCGGCATAGCAATCAGCCTTGCCCGAGCGCGTCAAGAACTGAGCGCCGATGGCACGCAGCTTCCGGAAGCAGTGTGCTCGCGGCGAAACGCGGAGGGGCTTTTTTCCTTCATTCATAAAGCTCGCATTGATATTTTGAGCGCGTTGCCTGCGTCGCCGTTCTTTCTTGTCATCAAACCCTTGACACAACCGCACTCGCAACCGCGCTCTGGATGCACGATGTTTCGCGGTGTGAGACTGCGTCCGGGCGGGACCGATCTCAACAATTGGAATTATCGAAAGGAAACAATCCATGTCCGACAAAAGACTTTCAGCGTTGATTGTCGGCGCGTCGCGCGGCCTGGGCCTCGCCCTCGCCGAGGAATATCTGCGACGCGGCTGGCACGTGGTTGCGACCGTGCGCGGCCAGACGAAAACAGCGCTTCACGATCTGCAAGCGAGACACACCGGATCGCTCGAAATCGAAACGGTCGATATCGTGGCGCAAGATCAAGTTGCGGCATTGCATGATCGGCTGGCGGGGAGAACGTTCGACCTGCTGTTCGTCAACGCGGGTGTCGCTAACGATCCGGATGAAACGATCGGCAATGTTTCGACGGACGAGTTTATTCGCGTGATGGTCACCAACGCCCTCAGCCCGATGCGTGTGATCGATGCACTAGATGGGCTCGTCTCGCCGTCCGGCACCATCGGCGTCATGTCGTCGGGCCTCGGCAGCGTGGCCGATAACGAGCATGGCGGCTGGGAGGTCTATCGCGGGAGCAAGGCGGCGCTCAATACGTTCATGCGCAGCTACGCGGCCAGGCAACGTGGCAGCCGCCGCTCTCTCGTTATCATTGCGCCGGGCTGGGTCCGCACCGACATGGGCGGCCCACACGCGACGCTCGGGATCGAGGAAAGCATTCCGCGCGTCGTCGACACGATATCGGCGCAGACGGGGAATCCGGGCCTGAAATATGTGGACTATCTGGGCCGCACCGTGCGGTGGTGATGCCCGAGGCCTCGTTCATCTCGGCTAGGGCGAGGCTTTCACAGTCGATCCGACGACGGCCGCAACGGCCTTGGAGTCGCCTGGCGTCGGCTCGCGGTCGGCGGGCTCTTCGGTGGTGCCAGGTGCGTTCTCGATGGCATCGAGCCACTCGGCCGTCCGCGCGAAATCCGGATCGGCGCGAAAGCGTGCGCTCGCCACGAAGCCGTCCGACCGGCTGATGGCCTGAGCGATCAGCTTGCGAAATTCGGGCACGTCGAAATAGGACGCGTGCACCAGTTCTTTCCAGGTGAAATACGTGCTGATGGCAGTATCGGCTGTATGCGGCGGTACGGCAAACCGGATTTGCCCGATCGCGTGGCGGAACTTGGCGATCGTCAAACTTGCGGCGGCATTGGAGTAATTGGTGACGAGATCGGCGACCGCCGCCGGAAGGCGCGGCTGAGATTTTTCGACCCACGTCGGCCGGTCCAGGGCACCGATAGCAACCTCGCCGTCTGTGTCGTTGCCGTAAGCGGCGCGCTTTACTTCCGAGTTCGTGATGCCATTCAGGATTTTCGCCAATCCCGCGCTGACCACTGTCGCGATGCCTTGAATCACGACCATAAGAACGAGAGCCAAAATGCCAAGAATGGCTGGAACGATAATCGCGGGCACGAAGATCGTACCAAACCAGCGCAGCCGTGGGTCTCGCAGGTCTGTCGTTCCCAGCGCCCAAGATAATTCGTCGGTGACGACGTGCAGCAGAAGCCCGCTGTTTGTCGCGATATCTTCACCGTTTCCGCAGAGCGTCTCGCAGGGCTGCCCGTTCTTCTCGAAGAAGCGTTTCTTGAAGCGCATTCCCCGTTCGATGGCGTCAAGATTGGGGTATTTTTGCTCCAGTTCGTTGCGTTTCTGGCGATATTGCTGCCACGCAGCCTTCGGATCCGACGGCTTTGGAACGGCCGCGCCGCTGTCAGTCTTCACGGCCTCGCCTTCGCCGCGCCAAGCGGCCATCAGCTGGCTGCGAAGATCCTTCAACGCCGCCTCCGCTTCGGGTGAAGCGTTGGCGTCGTAAATCTCGGTTTTCATCCAGTTCGCGATTCCAACCATCTTGGCCGGCGAGAGCAGAATGGCAAAATAGATGATCGGCAGTGCAATGACCGACAGGAGCGTGATCGACGAAACGGCAAACGATTTATCAAAAAAATCGAGCTTGGCGTCAGGCAGCAGCGAGAGCCCTTGGATCGCTTCGTCATCGGGATGAGACAGCGGCAACCATCGCGGGGCGAAATTTGAGCGGGCACGGCTCGTCGTTCGTTTTCGGTAGCTGAGCAGACTGCGGCTGTCCAGCCAGTGCAGGACGACATAGAAGACCAAGGCCGGTAAGCTTGCAAGAACGCCGGTAAAGATCGATACGCGAGGAAAGACTCCGCCGAACAAGGTTCGTCCGCCGTCGAACTGTGTCGCGATCAGATACACGAGATACATGATCAGCAGCATCATCGAGGCGACGAAGATCACCTTCCGCATCAAGCTCAAACGGGTAAGTAACCAAAGCTCTTTCCGGAGCTTCAGGAATGGCGTGCCGACTGTGATCCAGCGCTTAAGGTTGGCGAGCGGATGGCGGCGGGCGGCGTTGCTCAGCAATGCGTCGGAGACGATGGAGCCGCCGTGGCTATGGCCAACGATGCAGTAGGGCTCGCTCTTGGTTTCGAGGTCGCGCATGACTTTCGTCAGCCGGTCGCCAGCCTCTCGCCGCTCGACTTCGCTGTTGTCACCGGCCCAAGGGAATGGAACGAAATTCAGTTCTCCGTCCCGCGCCTCGACGAAGGCGCGCATGTCCTTTTCGAACGTGCTACCCGCTTCCCACCACTGCAATTCCGGCATCGGACCGCCGTTCGGATCAGCCGATGTCGGCGCCGCAAACGTTCCGTGTACGGCAATGATCGTCGCCAAAGCCCCCTCCCCTGGTCGCCGCACGTCTTGCGCAGGCCTATGGGCGGATGATGGCGCATCCGACAGAAAGTATCATTCCACGGATACGATTTGGCGCGCGAAGTCCAGGCCGTGTTGCCACGAATCCCCTGCCCTTTTTACGTGCAGACGCGAATGGAATGGCTGATGTCTGCGAACAATTCGACCTTCGGCGAAATCCGACGCGCAATGTGAACCTTGTGCGTCAGGCACATGCGGCATGCCCGCACGCGCGGTTTTAGGTGCGGGTTTGTTCTCTCGCTCAGAACAATCTGTGCACGTTCACGCTCACCTAAATTTTCCGCAATCTCCCTCACATCCGACTTTCAAGCCCTGATGAGTAGAGAAAACAGAGGCCGACTACTGTTTTCTCCACTGAGCATTTGCGTGCTGATCAATCGCACGCTTTCTTATGGAGGGACACTTCGACAATGAGCCAGCAGCCTGCAGCCCATCTTCAGCGCTCGGTTATTCATCTTCTTCGGCGCGTCGATCAGTGCGCAACGCAGCTTTATTCTACGGAAACTGCCGACAACGACCTGACCCTTCGCCAGCTTGCCATCCTTACGGCGATCTCCCGCCAGGAAAACCTGAGCCAGACCGATCTCGTCACGATTACGGGCATCGACCGTTCTACGGTCGCAGGAATCGTCAGCCGTCTTATCCGCAAAGGCCTACTTGAGCGCAAACGCTCGCCGCTCGACGGTCGCGCCTATTGCGTCCGCCTCTCCAAGCGCGGCGCAAAAGCGATTGCGGGCGCTGACCGTCTCTACTCGCGCGTCGAAAAGAAACTGCTGGCGGGCGTCCCTGCTGCCGAGGCGAGCCAATTTGTCTCGACTCTAAAGTCGATCCTGTCCGCACACGACGAAACGGCAGCGTCCGCATAAAGAATAACCCATCATAACTGCCGACACCGCCGATAGTTCCATCCGTAGAATTATCGGCGGCTCCTCTCTCTTTGCGTTTGACGTTCATCCCTCGGGCCGTATCATCTCTCGGCGGGCAGGGATAAAAAAATGTTGCGCATTCTTGAGGATTCCACTCAGTCAGCCGGGGACGAGCTGACAGAATGGTCCATTTCCACATCAGATGTTCATCCGCGCGATCGGTTCGAATACTGGTTCGAGACGAGCCGTAAGGTATTCGGCCCTTTCGAGACGCGGCCAGACCAACCGACGCGTTTCGAGGGCTACCTGCGGCATCTGCGGCTGCCCGGCATGGCGATTTCGATTTTTCGCTGTAATGGAATGACGGCGTGGCGCACCAAGCGCCAGGCAGCCCAGCTTGCAGATGTCGTGCACATTGCAGTGCAGCTCGGCGGCAGTGTCCGAATTACACAAGACGGCCGCGAGGCCGAGCTCAAGAATGGCGATCTCTGCGTTGTCGATGCGGGGCGTCTCGGCACGTTTGTTCAATCCCCTGATGCTTACTGCCTGGTGATTGAAGTTTCGCGTCGCGATTGCGAAGTGCGGCTCGGTCCGCTGGCGCGATGGACCGCCCGGCGGGTCGATGGGCGGCACGGCGGTGGCGCACTGGCTTCGACGTTTGCCCAATTGCTGCCCGACCAGCTTTCCTATCTGAGCGCGTCCTCGCAATCGCAGGTCAAGCTGCAGCTGCTTGATCTCGTCGCACTCGCGCTGAAGGATTCCGAAGGTGACGATTTCGTTCATTCATCGGCACGTCTCGCCTCTCTCCTTCGGCTGAAATCCGTCGTCGATGACAACCTGTCGAATTGCAGTGCAACATGCGAAGACCTGGCCAGCGCTGCCGGCATTTCGGTCCGCTACGCCAATCAATTGCTTGATGCCGAGCAGACGTCCCTTCAGCGCCTATTATTCAGCAAAAGGATCGAAAAGTGCCAGGCGGCGCTTGCTGACCCGGCGCAAGCGCATCGGCAGATCAGCGACATTGCCTATTCGTGGGGGTTCGGCGACGTCTCGCATTTCGGACGGCTCTTTAAAGCCTTGGTTGGAATGACGCCACGAGATTTCAAAAAGCGTCAGCTCGCCCACGTTGACCGAATTTGAAGAAATCCCGGTCATAATCGCCGTCGGCGGAACTTCACGCCCTTATTAGCGTTTCGAAAGGCCCCTCTCGTTCGAAGGGGTCTGAGATTTTGCCTTTGCGCGCGGCTAAGGCCATCTGTCGTCAAATTTTAGGGCTATCGAACTTAAGCATTCAAAGCGCATCAGACCCGTCGGGAGCTTCAGCGAATAGGATCCGTCTTGAGCAGGCAACAGGAACTGTTAGCTCTGGCCTTGGCGTTTCGTTCCAAGGCTGCCGTCAAGGCAGATGAACTTGCGGTTCGCTCATCTGTTCTGCTCACGCGCATCGTCTTCTTCGGCCTGCTGCTGCTGCCCTTCTTCGAACCCAACAGCTTCTACATTGTTCGCGCCGGACGGCTGAGTTCGCCGCCTGCACTTGAGTTGCATGCGCGAGTCGATATTCCGCCGATTATTCCCTCATCACCGAAGGCGCCGACGCTTCAAGCCGACAGCCCGCCTGCCGACAAAAAGGCCGACGCGGCGCCGACGGACAAAGCGGCGGATGCGGCCGGACCGAATTTGCCGGCGTTATCGAATGCAGGCCAGACAGTTCCGACGCTGCCCGCCCAGAGCGAGGCCTCGGCGAAACCGGTGCCGCCAGGCAAACAGAGCGCGCCCGATTGGACCGAGACCGAGATCGCGTCGGCGAAGCAGGATTGTACGCGGCTGCTCGGCAAAATCACCGTCGTCAGCGAAGAATTGCCGCCGGTCCGCGAAGGTATTTGCGGCGCGCCGGCTCCATATCTTCTGAAGGCGGTCGGTGAGAGCAAGGTCAGAATTGAGCCCGCAGCAACGCTCAACTGCCAGATGATCGCCGGGCTCAACTCGTGGGTCACCGACAAGCTCGAGCCCGCCGCGAAAAAAAACTTCGGTTCATCGATTGTGCGCGTCATTGCGGGGGCCTACTCGTGCCGCAACCGCTACGGGCTTGCGCGTGCGCCCATCAGCGAGCATGCCCTGATGAATGCCATTGACGTCTCGGCCTTCGTTCTAGCGGACGGCAAGGTCATCCGCATTTCGAAGGACTGGGGCCCGACGGAAGAGGAACTGAAACGGGCGCAAAAGGCGAGCGATGCCGCAGCGCCCGCCGAGAAGGCAAAGTTCCAGGTCGCCGCGTCCAAGCTCGGCGCGCAC
Organism: Hyphomicrobium sp. MC1; assembly: GCF_000253295.1. Classification (NCBI taxonomy): domain Bacteria; kingdom Pseudomonadati; phylum Pseudomonadota; class Alphaproteobacteria; order Hyphomicrobiales; family Hyphomicrobiaceae; genus Hyphomicrobium; species Hyphomicrobium sp. MC1. The sequence goes on from NC_015717.1 coordinate 2,204,665, forward strand.
GACATCGCCAAGAAGAACGATGAAAAAGACAAGAGCGACGAGAAACCCAAAGCCGATCCGAAAGCGAAGGCGAAATCTCCGGAAGAGCTAAAGGCGGAGCAGGAAAAGCAGGCCATGTCGGCCTTCCTGCACCAAGCGCACGATGGCGCCTGCAATATTTTCGATACCGTGCTCGGGCCTGACACGAACGAAGCTCACCGCGATCACCTTCACCTCGACATGAAGGAACGCAAGCGGCATCTGACACTGTGCGAATAGACGCGCTGCTTCAGCTTAGCTCTATTCCGCTGGAATCTTGATCGGAGATGGCGCGATATCCGTCGCCTCGGTCTCGATCACGGTGAAAGGACGTGGCGCGTCACCCGCGCGCTTGATGTCGAGCATCATCTCGAACGATCTTTCGAGATTGCGCGTATATCGCGCGGGATCGAAAAGCGGTGCGCTTTCTCTATTCGCCGCGAGCTTCTGTCGGATCGCGCCAAGCTTCGTTTTGTTCTGAGCCAATTCCAGCGCCAGGTCGCTGTAATCGGCGAGATTGGTCGTAATCAGTTCGGGCAACTCTATTGCCGACAGCAGACTGGCGGCGACGCGGCCCGCAAATGTGTCGCCGAGACACGTCAGGACCGGCAAACCGGCCCACAGTGCGTCTGTCGTCGTCGTATGGGCGTTACAGGGCAGCGCATCGAGGAAAAGATCGGCAAAGCGATGACGCGCGAGATGCTCGGCGATCGGCATGCGCTTGGCAAAAACGAGCCGGGATGGATCGACGCCCCTCGCCTCAGCCTCGCGGCGCAAATTCTCGGCGCACGTCGTATTCGGCACGAGCAACCATAGGACCGATCCCGGCACCTTTTGCAGCAACGGCATCCAGACGTCGAACATCGTCGCGTTGAGTTTGTAGCTATTGTTAAAGGAGCAGAACACGAACGCGTCTTCCGGCAATCCGAAATCGGCGCGAGACATCGGCGCGTCGGAGATTAGGCGCTGGCGATCATTCGGCTGATAACTGTGCGGCAGATGGACGATCTGTTCCGTGTAGAATTCCTGAGCACCCATCGGCGCGACCATCGCGTCGGCGATGAGGTAGTCGATGAACCCGGCGCCCATTGTGCCTGGATAGCCCAGGTAGTTCACCTGGATCGGTGCCGCGCGATAGGCGAAAATCTCGCTGCGCGCGTCTCGCGTATATCCTTTGAGATCGACAAGTATGTCGATGGCGTCATCATGGATGGACTGCGCCACGTCACGATTGCGCATCGTCCCGATTTTCTTCAGATGCTCGAACGACCGCAACAAGCGCTGGCGTGTGGCACTGTTGTCTTCGGGACTGTGGCAATAGCCAAAGATCTCGAAGCGGCTGCGATCGAGCCGCTCCAGCACCTCGGCGAAAAGCATCGCGGTTGCGTGCTCGAAGAAATCGCAGGAGACAAATCCGACGCGGATGCGCTGCCCGGCCCCGAGGCGGCTGCGATAAGAAGTAAACCGCGAAGACGGCGGAACGTCGAATGTCCTGGTATAACTCTGTGCCGCCTTGAGTTGATCGGCGGGGCTCGCGCGCAATGCGATCAGCTGGAAGGGCGCAATGCTGACGTTTCTCGTCCGGAAGATTTCGAGGCAGACGCGCTCTTCTTCATCGACGCCATCCCAATCGCAAATCAATCGCCGCAGATTTATGAATTCGAAGCGGTTGACGATGGCGTCCGGCGCGCATTCAAGGCATTTCTGGAATGCCGCACGCGCCTCATCGTAATTTTCGCGCTGCTTCTGGACGATCGCAAGGCTGTAGTACGCATTCGCCAGCTTCGGATCGAGCTTTATCGCGTGTTCCAGGGCCTGAACGGCACCGGCGTGCATGTTCATGCTGCTGAGAAGCATGCCAACACAAGCATATCCCTCTGCACGATTGGGGTCGATCGCGAGACCTGATTGATAACTCGCCAAGGCATCGTGGCGGTATCCCAGTCCTTCGTACGAGAGCGCCAGATTGAAATGATAATCGGCAACACCGGGGTTGGCGACGATGGCACGACGGCCGAGATCGGCTGCCTCCTCAAAGCGCCGATTTTCGCGCAGGTACGTGGCCAAGTGATCGAACTTCCTGGCGCGCTCCTGGGTAGAATCTGATTGGGCCTCGATTTCGGCGATGCGAGTCCCAGTCAAGCCGAGCATCGTCGAGAGACGCAGATCGAGAGTTTTTGCCTCATTGAGTTCCGGGTCCAACGCCAACGCTCGGTTGCAATAGGCCGTCGCGGATTCGATGTCGTTCGATTTGAAGTGAAGTTCACCGAGGCGCGCGAGAACGAGCGGCTGGTTCGGCTTTAAGTTGAGAGCATTGAGGTAAGCCGTCATGGCCTCAGCGTCGTTGTTGGCAACGCGCAAGAGATTGCCGAGAATAGCGTGACCATTTGCGTTCCCCGGCTGCAGAGCCAGACACTCACGGCAAGCCTCTATGGCCTCTTTCGAACGGCTCAGCTCGCCAAGGATGATTGCCAGGTTGAGCCACGCCTCGTGATAGTCGGGCTTGGCGGTGACGCTTTGGCGAATGAAATCGACCGCGCCTTCCAGATCGCGGCGCTGGAAGGCGATCAGGCCGAGATGGTGGAGGCTCGGCGGATGCTCAGGAACGAGCGAGAGCACACGACGATGAGCGATCTCCGATTCGTCGAGACGGCCCGCTTTCAAGGATTGTACTGCGTCGTGATAATGCCGGGCGACGTCGGCATTTCGACCGGACTGCGGTGCCGCTCGCGAAACTGCCTCTGCGCGCCGCCGCTCTCTTCTATTCATCGTCGCTGCCCGGTCCTCTCAGCCGCATAAAAAACGCCGGAGTCGAGTTTGACTCCGGCGTCATGTGCGAGGCTTGCACCGGTGAGGAACCGGCCGAGATTTTTATTCCGCCGGATGCGCGGGCGATTCGCTCTGCTCCGGCCGGCTGCGGCGCAAACTAGAGAGCCAACGACAGACGACGTAGAACACCGGCGTGAAGATCAAGCCGAAGAACGTCACGCCGATCATGCCCGAAAATACCGCCGTGCCGAGAGCCTGGCGCAACTCGGCGCCGGCGCCGACGGCCCAGACGAGCGGAACGACGCCGAGAATGAAGGCGAGCGACGTCATGATGATCGGCCGCATTCGGAGCCGTGCAGCTTCCGTCGCCGCCTCGAAGCGGTTTCTGCCCTGACCCTCAAGTTGCTCGGCAAACTCCACGATTAGAATCGCGTTCTTTGCCGCCAAACCTATGAGCACGATGAAGCCGACCTGGGTGAGGATGTTGTTGTCCATACCGCGGATGACGACGCCGGAGATCGACGCGATCAAGCTCATTGGCACGATCAAGATGACCGCCAGCGGCAGCGTCAGGCTTTCGAACTGCGCGGCCAGCACCAGGAACACGAACGCGACGCCGAGCGCGAAAGCGAACACCGCCGTATTGCCTGCACGGATCTGCTGGAAGGCGAGATCGGTCCATTCGTAACTGAAGCCGGGCGGCAGTGTTTCGTCAGCCATCTTCTCCATGATGCTGATCGCCTGGCCTTGCGAATAGCCGGGCGCGGCCGAACCATCGAGCTCGGCAGCCGGATAGAGGTTGTAGCGCGGAACACGCGACGGACCGGAAATGTCACTCACAGTCACGAACGATCCGAGCGGAACCGTATCGCCGTTGTTGTTGCGGACACGGATGTTCAGCGCATCCTGCGGGGTCAGGCGGAAAGCTCCGTCGGCCTGCGCAGTGACACGGAACGTGCGTCCCAGGATGTTGAAGTCGTTGACGTAGAGCGACCCCAGATAGGTCTGCAACGCCGAGAAGACGTCCGGAATATTGATGCCGAGCATCTCAGCCTTGACGCGGTCGATGTTGAGATAGAGCTGCGGCGTTGCCGTCTCGAACAGCGAGAAGACCTGCCGGACGCCCTGTGTCTGGGCAGCTTTGGCCATCATCGCATTGACGGCCTGCTGCAATGCCTGCGAGCCCGCGCCGCTGCGATCTTCGACCATCATACGGAAGCCGCCAGCGTTGCCGAGACCGCGAACAGGCGGCGGCGCAACGACCAGAACGAGACCTTCCTGAATCGCCGAAAACTTCTTCAGCAGTTCGGTGCGGATATTCGCCGCCGACATTTTGGGATCTTTGGCGCGCTCGGCGAAGTCTTTCAGCACCACGAAGACGGCGCCGGTGTTCGACGCGTTGACGCGTGTCGCACCGGAAAAGCCGACGAGGCTGACGCAATGGGCGACGCCGGGAATCTTCAGCGCCATGTCGACGATCCGCCGGTTCACCGCGTCAGTACGCTCGAGCGATGCGGCCGGAGGAAGCTGGACAACGGTGATCAGGTAGCCACCGTCCTGATCGGGAATGAAGCCGACCGGCGTCTTGCGGAACTCGTTCAGGCCAAACGCGATAAGACCCGCATAGATGACGAGCATGATCACCGCGAAGCGAACGGCGCGGCTAGCGAGCCAGCCGTACCCGTGCGAGAGCCTCTCGAAGCTCCAGTTGAACGCATTGAAGAACGCTCGGATCGGCCACGTGATGATGCTGTGGCGTTCGTGCTCGGCGTGCGGCTTCAACAGGAGGGCACAAAGCGCGGGCGAGAGTGTCAACGACACGATCAGCGAGATGACGGTCGCGCCCGCGATCGTCAGCGCGAACTGCCGATAGAACTGGCCAGAGATGCCAGTGATGAACGCCGACGGCACGAAGACAGCGCTCAGCACCAGGGCGATGGCGATCAACGCGGTGCCGACTTCTTCCATCGTCCGATACGCGGCTTCGCGTGGACTGAGCCCGTTCGACATGTTGCGTTCGACGTTCTCGACGACGACGATTGCGTCGTCGACGACGATACCAATGGCTAGCACGAGACCGAACAGCGACAGGTTGTTCAGCGAGAAGCCAAACAGCGCCATGAGGAAGAATGTACCGACAAGGGATATGGGGATCGCCACAATCGGGATGATCGCCGCACGCCACGTCTGCAGGAACAGCACGACCACGATCACAACGAGCACGATGGCTTCGAGGATCGTATGAACGACGGCATCGACCGACTGCTGAATAAAGTCGGTCGGATTATAGACGATCGTATACTTGAGGCCCGGCGGGAAATTCTTTGAAATTTCCTCCATCTCGTCTTTGATCTTCTTCGCCGTCTCGATGGCGTTCGAGCCGGGCAGCTGGAAGATGCCGAGACCGACAGCGGCCTGCTTATCGAGATAGGAGTTGATACCGTAGTCGAGACCCGCAAGCTCTACCCGCGCGACATCCTTCACGCGGACAACCGAATTCGATGTCTGCTTGACTATGATGTTTCCGAATTCTTTCGGATCGATCAGACGCCCGAGCGTCTGCACCGTAATCTGGAAAGCTCCCGGGTTCGGGAGCGGCGGCTGGTTCAACACGCCCGCCGCAACCTGAACATTTTGGCCGCGGAGCGCCGTCACGACGTCGTCGGCAGTCAAGCCGAGCGACTGCAGCCTGTCGGGATCGAGCCAGACGCGCATCGAATAATCGCGGCCGCCGAAAACCGTCACGGAACCGACGCCTTGAATTCGGGTCAACTGGTCGATGACGTTGACGTTGGCGTAGTTCGAAATGAAGAGCGTATCGCGCGAGTTGTCCGGAGACAGCAAATGCACGACCATCATCAGGTCGGGAGACGCCTTGGCGACCGTCACGCCGATGTTGCGCACGTCTGCCGGCAGACGCGGAAGCGCAATCTGCACGCGGTTCTGGACCTGAACCTGCGCGATATCGAGGTTCGTGCCGATATCGAACGTGATCGAAATCGAGAAACGGCCGTCATTCGTCGAGTTCGACGAAATAAACAGCATGTGCTCGACGCCGTTGATCTGCTGTTCGAGCGGTGTCGCGACCGTGGCCGCAACGATTTCGGCGCTGGCGCCCGGGTATTGCCCCGTCACGTTGACGACGGGCGGTGCAATTTCCGGATACTGCGCGATCGGCAGGCGGCTGACGGACACCGCGCCGATGATCACGAAAACGATCGAAACGACGGCCGCAAAGATGGGCCGGTCGATAAAGAAGTGCGAAAGACGCATGGAACGGTCCGTTCTCTAGTTGGTCCGGACCATTTGGTCCTTCGGGTTCGAAGCGTCAGCCGTCGCCTGTTGGGGCGTCACCTTCGAACCAGGCCGCACGCGCATCAGTCCGTTGACGATGATCGTGTCGTCGGCGGTCAGTCCGGCCGTAATGACACGCAAGCCATCAATCACCGGACCGAGGGTCACGTATTTGGGCTTCGCGACGTTGTTCTTGTCGACGGCCAACACAAACTTGCGAACCTGCTCGGTGCCGATGGCATCGTCGGGGACGAGGAGCGCCTCTTCGGGCGGATGGGAAGCGATGCGGATGCGACCAAACATGCCCGGCGTCAGGCGGCCATCGGCATTCTTGAAGACGGCGCGGCCGCGGATCGTGCCGGACGACGGGTTGATGGCGTTGTCGACGAAGTCGATGTGGCCGTGATGCACGAAATCCTTGTCGTTGATCAGCTTCAAGTCCGCATCGAGGCTCAAGCCGCGATCGACGCTGTCGGCGCGCTTGACCGAGGCGGCGTCGAGATAGCGGAGGTAAGACGCCTCATCCATCGTGAATTCGAAACGGATCGGATCGACGGAGACGATGGTCGCGAGCAAGGTCGTGTTGCCGCTCGTTCCACCAGTGACGAGGTTGCCGATGGACACGCGACGATCGCCAATGCGACCGGAGATCGGCGCAGTCAGCTCGGTGAACTCAAGATCCAGCGACGCTTGACGCGTCGAGGCTTCGGCGGCCGTCACGTTGGCTTGCGCGACGCGTTCGGCCTGCACCCGCTGATCGAGCGTCTGCTGCGTGATGACGGTTCCGACGGGCAGATTTTTGCCGCGCTCGAGATCGGCCTCGGCGAATGCCAAGTTGGCTTTTCCTTGCGCGATGGACGCTTGGGCCTGATCGAGCGCCGCCTGGAAGGGCCGACGGTCAATCGTAAAGAGCGGATCGCCGACTTTGACCATCTGGCCGTCGGTGAAATGGATCTTGTCGAGATAACCGGAGACGCGAGCGCGCACCTCGACATAATCGAGCGCGACGAAGCGGCCGACGTATTCGTCGTAGTCGGTCACGACCTTTTTGACCGGCTTAGCGACGGTGACCTGCGGCGGCGGAGGCGGCGCCGTCTGAGCTACGGACTTCTCCTCGCTGCACCCCGATATGGCTGCGGAAAGAAAGAGCAGAGCCGCGACGATGGGAGCGGATCGTTGGAACACGCTGTCTTTCTCCATCACGAAATTTTGCGTCAATGCATCAGCCGAGCGCTTCGGTAAACTCGTGGCATTG